>JABAAC010000075.1 GCA_014238965.1 Phycisphaerales bacterium
ATGCGTGAACGGCGTACGGTCTACGAAGACGACGCTGTAGTGCTCGACATCCTCCGTGAGGGCACCGCCAGGGCCAACCTCGCTACCGAACAAACCCTTCAAATGGTCAAAGACGCCGCAGGAACCGGCTTCTTCCCCCGCACCCTCCATTTCACCTAACTCTCCGGGCTCATTACGGCTCTAATTTTTAGAATCCCATAATCACATAGTTGGCAACTGGTTACAGGCCTCCTCTGCTGTTGAAATGGAGCCCAAAACGGAAGATCGTATCTCTTTGTGCGAGAGAGACTTACAGTGGCCTAGGCAATGAGCCGGGTTCATTTCCTTAATGGAGCCTAGCTCTGCAAGTGAGTGTGTGGTTGGGGCTGCTTGGTGAGCCGCTCGGGCGGTGATTGCTGCGGATGTTGGTTCTTGGCCGATAGCACTTTCTGGCATGGACGCCCCCGAAAGAGATTGTTGCCCCTACGTAGACGCCGGACACGCGTGTTGTGGCGATCGATTCCGCTTGGATCGTTTCGGCGAGGCTTTGGAGACGTGTTTCTCGGACGCACACCGGCAATGCAACGCCCATGCCCAGTTACAAGTGCAGTTCGGAGCCGCCGGACCTCCACCGACACCCGTCGTCATCACCGTCTCGGCCACCTGCGTCGCGGTCACCAACGCCCATGCCCATCGACTTCGACCAACCGGTTCGTGACTTCCTCACGTGGCTGCGGGTCGAGGGCGGCTTGTCCCCCGCGACACTCGACGCGTACGAACGTGATCTCCGCGATCTGATTGGCGATCTCGCGGATGCGGGCATTGCCACTCCTGATGCAGTGGGGCCCCGCGACCTCGCTGCGCATGTGCAGTCCCTGCATCGCGAACGGGGCATGCAGCCCAGCAGTATCGCCCGGCACCTCTCGACGATTCGCATGTTCTTCAAGTGGATGGAGTCAGAGCGTCGCATCGATCGCACGCCGGCAGGACCGCTCGTGCCGCCCACGCAGTGGAAACGGTTACCAGGCGTTTTGTCTCCCAACAAGATGCGGACACTTATTCAGGCGGCGTCGCCTGATACTGGCGGGCGACTCTGGCAGCGAGATCGGGCGATGGTGGAAATCATGTACGGGGGCGGCCTTCGCGCCAGTGAAGTGTGCACCCTATCGCTCTGCGATTGGAAGCGGGAACTTCGCGTGCTTCTTGTGACTGGAAAGGGCGACAAACAGCGATTGGTGCCGCTTGGCAAAGCAGCCATTAACGCGATCGACGAATATGGCCAGCAGCTTCGACCGACGCTTGCGCGGTTTGATGATGGCCGCGACCAATCACGACTACTGCTTTCCAATACCGGCCGCCCTCTGGAGCGAGTTGCTATCTGGCAGATCATTCGCCGACTGGCTGTACGAGCGGAACTTGGCGATGTGCACCCACACATGCTTCGACACAGTTTCGCTACACATATGCTCGCTGGCGGTGCAGACCTACGCGTTGTACAGGAATTACTTGGACACTCCAATATCGCCACGACGCAGATCTACACGCACATCGACCGCTCTCAACTGCGAGATGTTGTCAACGCCTATCTTCCGCGATCAGCCTGACGGTCGCCACGCTGCGAATACCGGGCTACACTAAACGGCATGTTGATGGGCACTATTCTGGCTACCGCGATAATCGCCTATGGCGCCCCGGGCAACACCGCAGTCGACTACCGACTTGCTGGCATCGAACCGGTGGTCACACCGCCAGATTTTCGGTTGCTGATGGACGAGTTGGGGCTGACCGATCAGGATGCCGACACGGCGTCGATGCTCATGGACGACTACGCCGATTCCATGCGTAGTGTGCTCGCAGAACTCGGGCAGCAGAGAGCTGACGATCGTCAACGACTAGATTTGGCCATCGACGGCCGTATTCGCATTTCCCCAGAAGAATTACGGGGCATCCGCTTATCACTTCGTACAGCAGTACAGGCATCATGGACCGTCGCAGATGGAAAACTCGCGGAATTGGTTGAGTGGGCCACACTGATTTCTCCATTGACTCCCGAGGCGCAGCACGATGCCATCGCGCAGTTTCATCGCCGAGTATTCCTACGCGAGTCCAGCAATGACGCGCTTGTGGACCTTGCGCGACTGATCGAAGCGGGTCAGACAGAAGAACTTGACGGTCTGCCGCCAGAACAACTGGACGAAGCCCTCCAGCAGTGGAAAATCGCCGCGGCACACTTTGCTAAGGAGGACGCACTGGCAGTGCGTCAGCGACGACTTGCTGACGATGTAGCCTCGCTTCGGCAGCAAACATCTGTTCGCGAGCAACTTGGTAAGCAAGCGGCCCAAGGCTGGCTTGGCCGCATGCGGGTACACGATGCTGGCATGGATGCGATTGCGGTGGTCATTGTCCAGACCAAGGGCTCCGAAGCGGCTGCCACGTGGCGACGGCGTGTCAGACAAGCGTGCTTTCCAGATGTCAGCGGAAATATCGACGCCGAAGTTGCCGCGAGATGGGTTATCGCCAATGGTTCCGAGACACAGCAGCATGACGCAGCACGTTGTCTCGCTCAGTCTCAAGACTCTCTGGAGTCACTTCGCGTAGAGGCCGTTCGATTGCTCCGAGAGGGCCGTTTCATTGGCGTTGATTTGGCGCACGAAGCCGCCGCGGGCATAGAGAAGGCATCGCAACTTCGTATGCAGTATCTCCGAAACAGCGGGGAACGATCGCTGCTTGCTCAGGAAGTTCTTGACTGTGTTCAACGCGGCTTGACCGAAGGTCAGCGTGCGGCCATTCGGCGGGTGCTTGTAGCCGGCCAGTGATTGAGCGGTACTCAGCCGTCGTCCATCGATTCCACCGGGTACCACCGATCCAAGACCTGCTCCCAGTCTCGTGCTGAATGCACGGCGATAAAGGCCTTGCGAACATCCTGAGACTGCTCGTGGTGCACCGAGAAACGGATGCCGAATTTCCTCATCATGCGTGACGCGCCACCCTCGCCGTGCAAACTCATGCACAATCGAAAGTGGTCAATGAGCGCATGACGCTGCTGTGTTTGGGTTGGTGCTTTTGGCGGCTCACCTGCCATGAGTTGCCTTGCTTGGCGAAAGATCCACGGGTTGCCAATGCAGCCGCGGGCTACGCTCACGCCCTGCACACCAGTGTCACGAAGCATGCGGAAGATGTCAGCGACTTCGAAGATGTCGCCGCTTCCAAAGATGACACGATCGTTGAATCGGTTCACGAGATCCACAAGGAAAGGCCATTTGGATGGCCCATTGTATTTCTGTTCCACGGTACGACCGTGGATGGTCGCCCAGGCATAGCCCATCTGATATGCACCATCAAATATGCGTTCGAAGTTGGAAGCCATTTCCGGCGTGTCATCCCAGGCGCGTCGCATTTTGACCGTGCATGGCATGGCTTTGGGAACCGCGTCGCGAACAGCGCGAAGCACCTCGAGTGCTTCATTTGGTGCTGTCAAAAAGTGCCCGCCTCGTTTGCGTTTGCGGACTTTCTTGACCGGACAGGCGAGGTTGACGTCGATGACGTCATGCCCAAGTGATACCAGTATCTCAGCCCCGCGTGCCATTTCTCCTGGGTCGGTACCCATCACCTGCCC
>JABAAC010000083.1 GCA_014238965.1 Phycisphaerales bacterium
GACACAAGCGTGCCCACAAGCACATCGAACTCAACAGGGTATGCCGCAGGGAGGTTGGCAATCTCGTCATCGGCTGGTGGATCAAGTAGTGCGATGTCGATTCCAAGCGAAGCCAACTGTGGGAACCGCCCGACGTAGTTCGGTCCGTCGGCGAGTTCATTCAGATCCCATGAGTACTGTCCAGCTGTTGTGCCAGCAGCACCGTTGTAGCCAACACCAGCATTTGTTCCAGCGGTGACGGCTGTTTCATACATGCGGTTGATTAGCGAGGTCGGGGCGAAGACCTCGTCATAGACCTGCATGGTCAGCCCTTGTACGCACGCGGTGGAAGCAGCGGCCTGGGCTGCTGCAGCAACCGAACCATCGAGTTGTGAGCCGAAGTCATTGGTGTACCCACGCTGGGCAGTAAGGTCACTTGTTGGGGCGATGAACACCTGCTCCAGCGTGCTGGTGATGTTCATATTGCCCCCGGTCGTTGTGACCAATCCGCCCCACGCGCATATGCTGACAGAATTTGTCAGCCGGGCAGCGACGGTGTCTTCTGCGGAATAGTTAGAGGACCACCATCGCAAGTAGTTGCCGTCTGCCGCTGGGACAGCGCCGCCAACAACCATGAGGGCCTCCAGATCAATGTCTTCGCTTACATCGGTCAAGTCCAAGGCAACTTGTCGGTCGCCAGCGGGAATAACCACGATGATGTCAAAGGCCTGCGCGATGGCTACCCATTCCTGAACCACTGGATCGAGCAATAAGCACCCAGAAGGGTAATCGTAGTTGTCTGGATTCATGGCGAGCATCAATACATCGCCAGGTTCAAGCACTGTGATCGCACTGAGGAATGCGTCTTCAAATCGGCTTCCACTTTCCGTTCGGGTGGGGAAAAACCATGTTCGAGCATCTGGTGCCATGGCCTGCACGCCGAAGGTGTTTGTGCCAGGAACCGATGCGCGATCTGCGCCATCATTGAATGATGCACAGGTAATGCCGGTGTACCACGTGCCACCTAAGGTGTGACAGTCAGCTTGAGCGACACTGTCGGAACAAGTGCCAGCGGGGTCAAAGTAGGGCAGAACGCATGCGCCTGTGCCCGAGACGGCCACGTTGGTCCAATCTGCTGTGGGCGATGTAGCACCAAGCACGCCCAGCACGGCTGTGCCCCGAGCAGTTTGGGTCATGTCATCGAACGCCAACTTATTGGTGTAGATGCCGGTGGTTGCATCACGTTCGCTCCAGTCGTAGAAGGGGTCGGGCTGAATATTCCCGAGGTCTTCATGGACTGCTCCGAGTCCCCATACTGGGTCAGCTTGGAGGAATGCGGACTCGGCCAGTACACCAATTTGAATGCTCCGACCAAGGCCGCCAACAGGCGATCCGGTGAGCGCTTGGTAGTTCTGGCTGATCTTCAGCAACGACTCAAAGTCGCCGTCGAATGCTGAGATATCTTGCCCGGGGTAGATCGCCATGCCCTCACCGCCGTAGTACGGGCCAGGGAGCACGTCGTAGATGTTCTGGTTGGGCAGCGATTGCAGGACGCTCTGGCGAAGTTGCGAACCAAAGGGTGCGGGAATCAACTCCACTAGCGATGCGGGAATGCGCTCGCCGTCGGGGCCAAAGATTTGTCGTACAACATCGCCTTCAGAGCCCTTGGGGGCCGTAGTGGCGAGCGCCAGTGTTTCGACCAGTGCCTCGGCACCCATGTGCAGTTGCAGCGGGAAGAAGTTGGGCGTTGGGCCTGCGGTGAGGTTCCATGTACCGCCAGTTGTCGAGTAGCACAAGGGCGGTTGGATGGCGCCGATGCTATCAACGTAGCCCGTGGCTCGGTCAGCCATATTCTGCGTCCACTTACGTGGGATCCAATCAAAGTCATTCTCGGGGCTACCGACGGTGTCCTTCTCCGTGAGCATGTTTGCAATGACGCGCAGGCAGCACTCATAGTCCTGGCAACCCAGAATCAGATCGTCATTATTGTCCGCAACAGCCCATGATCCCACACCACTTATGGTGCTAGGAACATTGCATTGCCCTTTGCTTGAGTAGATGCCTTGACATCGTGGGGCAAACATCGCGATTCGGGCAGCCATGGTGACTTGGCGGCGATAGGCCGGCCAGTCGGGGTTGGCTGTACCATCAGCCAGCATGGGTGGAACAGGGTCACTTGGCTGCAGGTCCGAAGGCAAGGTGCTCTGGAAGTACTCGTTCAGTCGATAGTTCCGTGCGTCTGGATCGTATTGGCCAGCGCCACTGACGCCTGAACCAGGCAGGTTGCCCGGATATTCCGGAACGGCAAAGGGGTGGATCCCGGTGCAGGTCCAGTTGGCAAAGTCGCTGCCGAGCATCTTGTCAGCCATGACAATGTCTAGCGCAACTTGCACGCAAAGGCTGTTCCACTCGCTGAACTCACCTGCAGTGCAGCATTGGGGAATGAGTGTGGCCACACCATCGCAGCAGGCGGATTCATCGCAGAATGTGCCCGAGTAGCAGGACTGGTTGCCCGGGAAGTGGTTCTTGATGTTTGTCCCTGGAATCGTGGGGAAGTAGTCGCTGTGTTGGTAGTAGCACGAGCCGCGTAGTGACTCACCAGATCCGCCGGGCCCCGGGACGCCATCGGGGAGGTACGGCCAGCCATATTCTTCGTCATGCGGAGGCATTTCGGGATTGGGGTTGGGCCGATTGGAATCGCCGAGATACATCCAGCTCGTAAGGCCAGAGTCACGCTGGTTGAGGTATCGCGTGCCTCCTGAGAAGTCGTACGAAGGGGAGAAGCCCAGTTGACTGTTTTGGGCCGCATTGCGCATGATGTCAAAGAACTTCCAGTCATCGGTCCACCGATTCCAGCCGTATTCCCACGGGAAGAAGTTGGGAAAGTCGTCGCCACCTTGCACGCCAATAACTTGCATTTCAAACACGTACGGGTTCACTATTGGAACAACTGGCCAAACGGCCCCGGTTTCAGGGTCGGTCCACGGGAACCAATCGCCGGGTTGCTGTGGCACGCCGTAATCAGGGATCAACTCCCAACACGTCGGCGGAAGTCCGAACTTAATGGCCGGTCCATAGTCTGCGGGTCGGTAGAAGTTGATAAACGTGCCATCGACTTCGACGCCATTTAGCGGGAAGCAGGGCATGATGCCCGAGGCAACTGAGAACTCGGGGAAGATGTTCTGCGTGAATTGATCGCGCGTTGTCGCGGGGAAACCAGGCGGGCTGTAGTTGGGCTGGAAGCCTTCATCCCACCAGCGACCTGGATCCCATCCGGTCCACGGCGTATAGCCACCGACGTATTCCCAGAAGGGCACGAACCATTCGTAAATATCCGGCACGGCGTAGGTGCCAGCTGACGGAGGTGTGAAGTGCATGATCCACCACGGTCGCCAGAACCCTTCGTGAATATCCGTGCCTTCAGGATTTTCGGTCAAAGAGTTCGCAGGCAGCAGCATGTTCATTTGCCAGCAGGCAAATGGATTTTGGTTTACGTCAGTGGCCGCATCCCGACATGCTGCGAACGTGGTGATCGTGGGCGTGCCGATCGATTGCGGGGATCCATCGCCAACGCAGCATGGTCCAAGCACATTCGTTGCGTCTGTTTCGCCTGTGTCACAGTCGATAATACCGATGCCCTGTCCGCAGATCGTTACTGCGCCGCCAAGGCCGTCCCATACGGGGGTCTGTGGCTGCGTTCCATCACCGGTGTACCTGCCGCCTAAAGCTATGCATCGCTGGCAGGCCGTCTCGTCTTCACTGTTGCTCATGAGCCGTGAATTGACGATGAACGATGGGTTCATCATCTGGGCCGGTGGCCCATCTGGATCCTGCCACGTCCATCCTGCAGGTGCAGTCAGTTGGTCGAACGTGGCCGACCAACCAGTGTATGGAGAGGCGTCTAGGCTTCGCATTTGAATGGCAACAACCGTTGGTTCGTTGATCTGTGTCTCAGGGAATTCGGCATTACAAATCGATTTATCCCAAACTGGATTCGTGTTGTCCCAGATGAAGTCAAAGAAGGTGTCATCTACATTTTCGAAGCAGCAGTTCCCCCAAACCTGTGGGCATGCATCGCAGTTGGCGTATGCCAGATAGGTGCTTGGATCAACCGTCGAGCCTTGAAAAGCTCCGCCTGCGTCAAGGCAATCAACTTGCAACTGGTCTTCGCCAGCACGAGTGCCCGGCACGTTGCAGCACGCGCCATAGTTGTTTGCCGGAAGCGTATTGTCCAGGCAGTTGGTGAAGCAATCGTTTGTTGGATCACCAGGGCCAGTCCACTCTGCACGAACAAAAGCAACAGACAGGCCGTCAATGTTGAGGTCGTCACATGCATCGGCGGTCATGTCGCCAAGCGCACCTTCGCATCGTTTCTCCCAGAGCTCTTCCCCGGGAAGCCCGGTGAGTGTCCACACACAGCAGTAGACGGCAACACCACGTGTTGGGGGCATTTGGTCCCTGTTTCGATCTTGTGCGTTGCGCTGTGCTCTGCGGATGCGGTGGCGAACAATGTCGCCATGATCTTTCAAGGC
>JABAAC010000092.1 GCA_014238965.1 Phycisphaerales bacterium
CGAACCTATCATGCGGATGTTCGGGATGACGGCATGGTCGTTGACCATCACAATGCAGACGAATCTGGAGCGAACTCACATGGGCCTTGACACACGAAACTGGATGCGAAGAGATGCCCGACCGGCGCGAGAAGGCGCTGGACACATGGATGCTGCTCGGGTTGGCTTTCTCAAACGAACGTACACACACTTGGCACTGGCCATTGTGGCATTTGTTGGTGTCGAGGCTGCGTTGCAGGCTTCACCTTTTGTTGAGCCAATGGTGCGGGCGATGTCTGGTCGATTCGCTTGGCTGGTGGTCATCGGTCTCTTCATGGCCGTGGCGTGGGCGGCCGATCGATTGGCGAGAAGCACCGCATCACGCGGGGCGCAGTATGCCGGACTTGGCTTGTATGTAATGGCCCAAGCATTCATCTTTGCACCGCTGCTCTATATGGCTACACGCTATGGCGGCGACGGCATCCTTGGGACTGCTGCAATTGTGACATTGGGTGTCAGTGGGGCGCTCACGGCCTATGTGCTGATTTCTGGAGTGAACTTCTCTTGGCTTCGGGGAGTCGTCATGGTTGGCGGCGTAGCCGCACTGCTGACCATTGTCGCGGCAGCCATCTTCGGATTTACGCTGGGCATCTTTTTTGCTGGTTTGATGATTCTGCTCGCCGCGAGCATGCTGCTCTATCAAACATCTGCGGCCATGTACGACTGGCGGACCGATCAGTATGTTGCGGCATCGCTTGGACTCTTTGCATCGGTCATGCTGATGTTCTACTACGTGGTCGTCTTCTTGATGAATCGCGACTGACCCGCTTCAATCACCTCTGTTGCAAACATCCGTCGGGAAGGGCCCCCGCGTGTGATCAATCACCAGTCGCTGTGAAGACGGTACAGGGCTCCACTTCGATTCGGACTGTGTGCGAGTCACGATACTTGTTGCCCTGCTCTTCCAACTCGATGGAGGCGATCGCCTTGATGCGCGTGTAGGGCACGAACGCCCGGACTTTGCGTGTCGGGAGATTGATTTCAAAGTGATCTTCACAGCACAACAACAACTCGGCTTGGTCGAATTGATTGGCCTCGACGAGATTGATCGACACCGGGCAGTGCAGAAAGTTTGTCAGCAGTTCACGAAGCGTCTTAAAACGCGGATGGTGTTCAACTGGATCTTTGACAGGCGGGGCATCGTCGACCGAGTCGGCGGGGGCTGGAAACTCCAGCCCCTTGATGCCTGCTGCTTGATGCCACTCTGCCTGTCCAGCCTGCTGCACCATCGCGTCCGGGGGGACTTGCCCCAGCATCGTCGCTTG
The DNA here is from genome assembly GCA_014238965.1 of Phycisphaerales bacterium. Classification (GTDB taxonomy): domain Bacteria; phylum Planctomycetota; class Phycisphaerae; order Phycisphaerales; family SM1A02; genus JABAAC01. The sequence goes on from JABAAC010000092.1 coordinate 1,305, forward strand.
CTTGAGCTGATCAACATTCATCCAAGGCGAGATCTGTCCGTTGTGTCGGATGCGGTACCTGGCGGTTTCGGTCGTCTCGGACATGGCCGGCTCCTTGCTAATCGGGTGGTTGTCTCTATGTTGTCGCGCGCATTACGTTGTTTTGCAAGCCCGAACTGAAGATTGCATCCCAGATCATCACTCTTTGGGCGGTTCATCGTTTGCGAATCAGGATGTTGCTGAAGGTCACGCCGCTCCCGTGGCTTTGCAGCCCGATCGGCCCTTGGGCGGGCACGTCAGGGAGCATCGCATCCTCGATGACCGTGACGCCATTGAGCACCACGGTGACTCGATCACCACGCATTCGAATGAAAAATCGATTCCACTGGCCAATGGCATTGTCGGCTTTGGCACTAGGCGTCACCGCGGCGCGTATGTCGTCGGACATCGATGGGTCGGTTCGGTAGCCCCACAATTCACCACTGCCCACAGACCAGTTCCACAGGTTGATTTGGCTCTTGTAGTTGCCC
>JABAAC010000086.1 GCA_014238965.1 Phycisphaerales bacterium
AATCTCTTTCGCTTCGGCGGGCAACTCACTCATCGCCCGCGGGTACACCACCGTTTCATTGGTCGGGCCTGTCCACGTGAAGTTGGCATGTGGGTTGGCGATGGCTGTCTGCTCGAGGTACTCATCAATGCTCTGGCGGCCTTTTTGATACTTGCCTTCGAGTTCAATGGTCACAATGGTGCCATGGCCATCGGCGAAGAGCGTGTCGTCTTGGGGGTGCTCGTTGTCACTCAACACTTCAGCACGGTTTTTCGAAGTATCAATCTTTAGGACGACCTCGTGCGATGGTTTTCGTTTGCCCGTCTTGTAAATAATGTGCACGGGTTTACCGGTCGTCATCAAGCCGTACATGCCCGCGGCAGAAATGCCAATGCCCTGTTGGCCGCGTGACATTTTCATGCGGTGGAACTTGGATCCGTACAGCAACTTGCCAAAGATGTTTTCAATCTGTTTGCGGACAATGCCCGGGCCGTTGTCTTGAATGGTGATCTTGAACCGGGTCTCATCGAGTTGAAGCATTTGCACCGAAATGTCGGGCAGAATGCCGGCTTCTTCACACGCATCGAGGGCGTTATCGACCGCTTCCTTGACCGTGGTCAAGACAGCCTTGCGTGGGTTGTCAAACCCCAGCAAATGGCGATTTTTGGCAAAGAACTCGCTGACGGAAATTTCGCGTTGCATGGCCGCCATCGACTCAGCGGTGGCAGCTTTGCGTGGCCCTTTTGAAGGCTTGCGACGTTTAGGGGCGGCTGCGGCGGGCGGCACGGAGGTCCATCTCCTGGGCTTGGACCGGGCCTCATGCCCGATCGCTGCCACCGTAGCCGATTTTCAATGCAGCCGTGTTTCCACCTGCTCACAAGGGGGTTTTGCACCCAGCGACCGGATATGATTCCCGGCCATTCAGTTCCAGGCCTTCCACCGGGGGGCAGACCACTTAGCAATTGGAGTTCACCATGGCAGCCGAGACCACGCTCATCATTCTGAAGCCTGACGCAGTCCAGCGCGGGCTCATGGGCCGCATCATTACTCGCTTTGAAGATAAGGGGCTGCAAGTCTGCGGGGCCAAAATGATGCAGATTCCAATGAGTCTGGCTGAGACCCACTACGCGGATCACAAAGGTAAACCCTTTTACGAGGGCCTTGTAGGCTTCATGACGAGTTCGCCGGTACTTGTGCTTGCTCTTCGCGGTGTGGGCGCCATTGCCATATGCCGAAGCATGATGGGTGCGACGTTCGGATCCAAGGCCGACGCGGGCACCATTCGTGGCGACTTTGGTGTCTCGAACAGTTTCAATCTCATTCATGGTTCCGACAGCCCCGAAGCTGCCGCCAAGGAAACAGGGCTCTTCTTCGGTGAAGATGAGATTCTCAACTGGTCCCGCGCCAATGAGTGCTGGGTCTACGACTGTTCCGGCGACGAGCCAGAGTGATGGCGTAGGGCGGCAGACGTCCTGACCCCTACAACCTGCCAAAGACATGGGGAATCTTCCCCAGGGCAGTCCAATTCATGGCTGGCAGTGAACTTTGGCCTCTCGAGTTGCGTTCTTACGTGGTTCGGAGGTTGCCGGCTATGGCACAGGTTCACACATCCAATCCACTCAGCGACCAACCATTGGTCACAGGCCATCACAACACCGCGGCGTTGACCGCCGCTCAACGCACTGCACTTGAGGTTGCCTTGGCCGCCTCACGTGGCCATGTTGATGGCGATGCACTGCATTGTCCCGACTCCGAGCGTGCCATCATGGTTGACCCAGAGCCAATTGGTCGGCCCGATGTGTCCTGGTACAGCCCATTCATGGAGACCATTCAGCCACAGGCGAACACGCCACCGGTTCAGCAGCAATCGGCGGTCCTTTCTCGCGGGCAGGAAATGGTGCTCTTTCGCCAGTACAACTACGCTCGCCTCCGATCGGATCAGTTGCGCAACAAACACAATCACCGGGCATTGACCCCGCGGCAGGCTCGAGAGCTCATTCGCTGGCACAGCATTGCACTTGCACGACGTGAGCAGATTGCCGAGTACAACTTGCCACTTGTGCTGGCGATGGCCAAGCGGACACGTCCACGAAATCAGGAGTACGGCGACTTGATTGCCGAGGGCAACATGGCCCTTCTTCGAGCGATCGATAAATTCGATGTCGACCGAGGCTTCAAATTCAGCACATATGCGTGCCAAGCCATACTCAAGAGTTTCAGTCGGTGGGGGATGAAGCAGTCACGCTATCGCGACCGATTCCCCGCGCGATTCGACCCAACCATGGAGCGATCTGAATGGCCAGGCACCCAGCATTCAATCGACCACCGTGAGTGGGCAGATGAAGTGCGGCACCTAGTGATCAACAACAGGGCACACTTGAGCAGTCTTGAACAACAGGTTCTGCATCACCGATTTGGCATCGGCAAGGTGCAGCCGGGCTGCCCCGATGGTGGCCCTATGACGCTCGTACAGGTCGGTCAGACGGTCGGGTTGACCAAGGAACGCGTCCGGCAAGTACAAAAGAGAGCGATACTCAAACTGCGAGATGCTGTTTCGGTGAATTAGTGGCTGGTTCGACCCCCTTGGGTGCAGCAGCGACTCGCGTGAGATACCACCGCGCCCGCTCGCCTCTGGACTTTCGACTCTCGATACCATCAGTGTGTGAGCACGCACGCCAAAGTCTCGCTGCCGGTCGTTCGCGACCGTACTGGAATGAGCCGGATCGCCAAGAAGCGATTGTGGGTGCTGCTCATCGTGCAGGCGCTGCTTATCGCGCACGTGATGCTCTGGTGGTTGTCTACGAAGTATGGCTGGTTCGGCGGGTGGACTGTGACGCCCATCGAGCCAAGTGAGTCCATCCAAACGGTGTCGGACGGCATAATCAATGCCGGGGCAATCTTCTTTGCCGTGGCGCTGCTGAGCACGGCCGTGTTGGGTCGGTGGTTTTGCGGCTGGGGCTGCCATGTCTTGCTGCTACAGGATGGATGCTGGTGGCTGCTTCGCAAGATGGGCATTCGTCCTCGTGTCTTTCGAAGCAGACTGCTTATGTTGGGCCCACTCACCTTGGCGCTGTACATGTTTGTATGGCCCATCTTCTACCGGCTGGTCCTTTCGCCGCCGAATGTGCAGTGGCATGGGTTCTCAACACATCTGATTACACGTGACTTCTGGGCGACGTTTCCTGGGCTCACGGTGGCCATCATCTTTTTAGCGATTTGCGGATTCGCGACCATTTACACACTTGGGGCTAAGGGGTTCTGCACCTACGGCTGTCCGTATGGCGGCTTCTTTGCGCCGCTCGATCGTCTTGCCCCACTGCGGATTCGTGTGAGCGACGCTTGTCAAGGCTGCGGTGAGTGCACCGCGGTGTGCTCGTCAAATGTTCGCGTGCATGAGGAAGTCGCCACCCATGGCATGGTTGTCGACTCTGGCTGCATGAAGACCATGGACTGCATTGAAGCGTGTCCCAACGACGCGCTTTCAATGGGTATTGGGGCAGTGGCGGCAGGGAAGCCACGTCCGAATCGAAACTGGGACCTCACGTGGCCGCAGGAAGTCATACTCGCCATATTGATGCTTGCACTGGTGCTTGCATGGCGAGGCACGTACGGCGCGGTGTCGATGTTGATGGCCATGGGTATCGCCATCGTGTTGACGTGGATGTTTTGGAAGGCGTGGCGGGTACTGCGCGACGACAACGCATCGTTCCTGAAGTTTCGACTGCGTTACAAGGGCACGCTACAGAGGGCTGGCGTTGTGTTCTTATTGGCAACACTGGTGGGGGGCATGTTGTCCATACAGGAAGGTGCAGTGCGAATAATCGTCGCTACGGCCAGTGCTCGCAGTGCCGGCCTTGAGGTGGAGATTCCTGTTGCACTTCGACAAGGTCCAGCAATCGGTGCACATTGGACAGCGACGAGCCGAGCATTAGATGCATGGGCATTGGGACGCCCTATGTGGGAAGGTGGCGTTGGTCTGGTGGATGTGCCGCGTGTTCGCATTGCACAGGCTCCATTGTTGGCTGTGCGCGGGGACTATGCCGATGCGCTGCGA
>JABAAC010000102.1 GCA_014238965.1 Phycisphaerales bacterium
CCCAACAATGCGTGCTCGTGCCCGTTGCTTGGAAACCAAGCGAACCACCCCGGATGGTCCCATCGAACAAGGCCAGGCACAATGAACTGCTCAAGTTCGCCCAACACGCTGGGCACATCCACAACATCACTTGGCAACCTCTTGGGCATGCGCCCCAAAAGATCCCCGGGCTGGCATGGTGACCACACCGTACTCGTCTCAACATGTGCTCGGTGGTCTGCAAGCCACTGACCGACAATGCCGGTGTCCCGGGCAAACGCCTCGGGCGATGTACGCCATGGCCGCGGTTCAGTCATGCTGGAAGGGACGCCAGCTCATTTCGGAGGGCGTCCGCCAAGCGAGCAACTGTCACTGGCCCAAAGTCGAACGACAGCCCGGCTGCCTCGAACAATGCAGGCAATGGTTTAGATCCACCGAGTTTGAGCGCCGCGCGGTAGGCCTCGAGCGTACCGGAAGCGTCATCGAGCGATGACAGCCACAACTGCATCGCACCGAGCTGGGCGATGCCGTACTCGATGTAGTAGAACGGCACTTCGAACAAGTGCAGCTGCCGATGCCAGAGTTTGGTGCGGTACTGCTCAAGCCCTTCCCACGACACATTGGGCCCGAATCGCGCGTGCAGTTCAAGCCAGTAGATATCTCGCTGCTCAGCAGTTGGGCAATCACGCGTGTACAGCCAGTGCTGATACGCATCAATCGTGGCAATCCAGCACAGCGAACTGATGATGCCTTCCAAATGGTCACGGCGAGCACGCGCAGCTTGTGCTTCACTGTAAAACCGCGTCAGATCTGGCGCTGCGAGTAATTCCATGCCCATCGACGCAACCTCGGCAAACTCAATGGGCGGATGCCGGTACGCCAGCAGCGGTTCGTCTCGGCTGAGTAGTGCGTGGAAGGCATGCCCCGCCTCATGAATCATGGTTTGCACATCACCGTGCGTTCCTGCAGCATTCATGAAGATGAATGGTCGGCGAACGCGCTCGCGGTCGTACTGATACCCACCGGGTGCCTTCCCTTTGCGTGAGGCTAGATCAAGACTATCGCCCTCACGCATAGAGTCAAAGAGCTCGCCGAGTTGGCTGTCCATTGCGTTGAACAAACTCGATGTCTTCTCGATTAATTCCTCGGGCTCTGCGAAAGGCCGCAAAGGTGCTCGGCCTTCAATATCGACGCCAAGGTCCCACGGGCGAAGAACTTCTACGCCTAGGGCCTGTCGACGCGACTCATTCATCTCATGAAGCAACGGCACACACACAGTTTCAATGGCTTCATGGAACGTCGCGCAGTGCGATGGGCCGTAATCGAATCGATGCATTGCCTTGAAGGCCCATGCTCGATAGTCCTCACAGTCAGCGTTGTGCGCCATGGTGCCACGCAGCTTCACCATGTCATCAAATATTGTGTCGAGCTTTTGGCAATCCGCAAACCGCCTCTGTGCCGCGGCACGCCACGCCCCCTCGCGTACGTCACGGTCGGTCTCTTCAAGAAACGGGTTAAGTTGCGCCATCGTGCGCTCTTGGCCTTGGAACTCCACTGTCATTGCGCCATTGAGCTCGCTGTATTGCAACGCGAGCTGTGCCTCTTCAACCTGCAACTCGATGTTTTCTTCACGGAACAATTGCACATCGGCTTCGAGCGCCTTGAAGTACAAGCCCCATCGCTCCTGATCGAGCCCGTCAACATGTTCGCATTGCACGATATGGCGGTCGAGTTGGAAGCCTATTTCCTTGAGCTTCGGGTCCATTTCCTCGACGAAGAACAGGTATGCCTTGGTGGCCGCCTCGTCGTCGGTGTGCCGAGTCATTTGGATATACCGGTTCGCTCTCGCTTCTCCAACGGTTGCGTCAAGTTCACTTCGATCCATGAGCAATTGCTCTAGATCCGCAGGCGATCCCAGTGTGCGATCGAGCAGCGATTGATACAACAGTTCGATGGCGGACCAATCGCTGCCGTCCAGATCAATTGGTGCGAACGATGTGTCGGTTGGATACGTTTTCATGGTGATGTGGTCTCGGATGACAGGGTGTAACGCGTGGGCTCCACAGCCACGGCGTGAACATCCAACTGCTCGGTGATAGTGGCTGCAGTCGACTGAGCCTGGCCGCTGGAGCCGCAGATTATAAACATCGACGAGCCGCTGCCAGTGATGTGAACGTTGCACTGGCACTGTTTACCGATTGCCTCAATATGCTCTTGTAATTCTGGCGTCAACGCCGTTGCAGCACCAGCGAGGTCGTTGAATGGCTCGCCCACACCAGCTGCAAGTGAACGAACAGCATCCGGTCGCAACTGCGACGGGGTCGCTTTGTCGAATTGCGCGTAAATTGATGGCGTATGGCACGTCGCCTGAGCAAAGATCAACACAATGTGCAAATCAGGCAAGTGATCGAAGTGCTCTAGCGACTCCCCGGTGCCTTCTACGATCGCGCTGCCGCCACCCAACAGAAACGGCACATCTGAGCCCAATGCCGCGGCGAGTTCCAGCATTTGAGCCCGGCTGACTTCTTCATGCAAATCAAACAACGCACAACAAGCGCTCAGCATGGCCGCAGCATTGGACGAACCACCCCCGAGGCCCCCGCCAATGGGAATACGTTTGCGAAGCGTCAGTTGCACCGGCAATGCTCGGCCAATGTGCTGCTCGAGCAAGAGGTGTGCGCGCACGGCCAGATCATCCTGTATAGACCAATCAATATCAGTCTTGATTGGTGCCTCATCGTGCCAAAGCACGGCATAGCGTGAGAGTCGCCCTGACTCTAATCGCGTGAGTTCTAGCTCATCGCAAAAGTCAACCGTCACCATCCACGAACAAATTGGATGCATACCCCGCGCCTTGTCAAGGGGACCCACCGAGAGTGCAAGATTGACTTTCGCTGGCGCGGTCACAGAAAGGGTGTCAGGCACTGATCTTTACGCCGGTTCCATGACCACGGCGGTGCCGTAGCAAATGACTTCAGTTGAAGAGTTACCAAGGTCCGATGACTCGTATCGCATGCCGACCACGGCATTTGCGCCAACATCGGCCGCATGCGTAAGCAGGTCGTCGAGCGCTTCTTGCCTTACAGACTCGCACATTTCGCGGTACGCGCCAATCTTGCCGCCAACCACCGACTTCAGCCCGCCCATGATGCCCTGTGCAATGGTTGGTGCTCGAACAACAAGACCTCGGACGAGACCCTTGTATTCGACAATTCGATGCCCCTCAAAAGAGAACGTTGTTGTGCAAGGCATGCTCATTGTTTTGACTCCATTTGTGAAAGCATGATGTTGTGAAAGCATGATGGTAGTTCCCCTCCCCCGCTGCTTTCGACGTTCGTTTGCCTCAGACCGACCGACTCTCGACCCAAGGACAGTCGTCCGCTTGAGATACCGTAAGGACCATCTTGCCAAGCAATGGTTTAAGACGTTCCTGAAA
>JABAAC010000064.1 GCA_014238965.1 Phycisphaerales bacterium
ATGGGCTTGTTGATCTGCAAACGCACAGCTTGCATGTCCAACTCAACATAGGCCGGTGTGACTGGCTTCCAGTCTGCACGAACGACTCGCTCACTCATTCGATATTGCGAGAGTTTGATATGTTCGGGCAGCCACAGTCCCCCCGACATCTGCCTCAGATGACTCATTTCAGTTCGGGCCAAAAGGGACCCCTGGTCGTCTTCAAGCCATCGATCAATTCGGAGCGGTGCGAAACCGCGTGAGGGGTCAAGATAGACCAAGCATGGCTGCTGCCAACCCAAACGCAGAACCACAACTGACACGCCACCGAGTTTCTCAATACGAGACTCAACCACCACGGTTCCCGGCACTGCATGGCTCAACATCGCAGCGAGATCATGCTCTGCTGCGCGGGCTGATCCGTCGGTTTGCCGTCCAATACATCCGCCCGCTCCCAGCCACGAATCTTCGATACCAACCATCGACAACCCGGCAGCGTCGACTTCTCGCATCACATTGCCATGTCTTGAAAACCACAACCGCTTACCGTCGGTTCTCCACGCCATGGCAGAATGATCTTGTGTTGGGTTGGCAAGCCCCGCTGAGGTCGCGGCGACGCTCCGATGCATTGCATACTGGTCTTGGGCCCACCTAACCCACCAGGTCATTGGTGCCTCGTCGCTCGAGCTTCCCTGCGGAGATAAACGTGTCATTGTGATGTGATACTCCACATCGATCGCAGCAATCGAGTCTCGCTTCGCTTCGAAGATCACCGCCAACTCAGCAACTTCAATGGGCGGCCTGCTTCGGTGGGCTTCCCATGCATCAAGGACCAGCGGGCCAAGCACACTCGCCTCGTCGCGGCGGACCGCGGCTCCACTAAGGGCCTGCATCAACTGCTCACTCGTCCAAGGAGTAGTCGCGTGATTCATCGCCGCGATCACTTCCTGCACTGTCTCAAGGCCGCTGGAGCACGCGCATAGAGCCGTGAGCACTGCCACGGATGACATCATTCTGAGTACTCCTTTCGTATATAGACTGTGACCGGAATCTGCGCCCTCGGCGCCCATGGATGACCCCAACCCAATTCAACAACGCCACGCCTGAGGCCCGCCGCCCCTTCACTCGCCACATAGTGCAGTGCAACTTGCTCGTTGGCGATTGAAACCTGCAGCCCGGCCATGGCCGCGCGAGCCTCAACATGCGGAGCGTAGGGACCAAAGAATTCGACTTGCATATACGCGTCCTGGCCTGGATCAACGCTCCCGAGAAAGACTGCGGCCGGGCGAACCGTGATCGACGGATCTATCAACTGCACCGCGACCGGAATCGATCGGCGTATGACATAAGACCGTCCATCACTGCGGCGGATCGTTGCAAACACATCAACAGATGCAGATATGCTTCTCGAATGCAATGCGTTCGCAAGCGAAATTTCTACCTCAATCGAGTCGTCCGGTCGAAATGGCAACACATGCACGTCTACACACGCAGTTGCGCTGCGCGCTTCAATTGACTCGATCACACCATCACCAAACCATGATGCCCGCACATCAATAACGTGCGGATCGCCTAGCATCTGCCTTCCGAACGCTGCTCGTGGAGGATCCAGCCGAAGACCGCGCAGCGTGCCTCGCACATCAACGCGAAGCGGCGGTTCATTCCCACCATGAATGGATACCCCCCAGCGGTGCGGCCCCGGCGTTCCCGCCGCATGAACATTCAACCTCAGTTGTCCTACTTCGCCTGGGGCAAGTTTCTCGGGCGCAGAGACAATTGTCATGCAGGCCGGGCAACTCACATCAACTTGTGGCATATGCCACACATCTGCCGAACCGTTTTGAAGCGGCACGACTACGCCATGGTCAGACCCCACATCAACCAGACCCAGCGAGATTTCAATTCGATCGCCCGGCTTCACAACCCTCAGCCCCCCAGCGCCAGCGAACCCCACATTCGCCAGCGCCAAGAGAAGAGATACCCACGTTGGCAACCGTGCCGCACTCATCGTCCGTCTTCACATCGAACAAGTGTCATTACCGAACCTGGACACGGCACCATGCCGTCGGCCACTCCGCCAGTTGGCGTACAGGGGCCGGAGCACCAGCCAAATATGTTTCCGGTGCAGCGACATCGCATCATGTGATAGACCTCGCCCATCTCGTAGCACGAGATTTGACCCAGCCGCAGGCCGGTGTGTTTGCCGGTCCACCGCACACGGTCTTGCAAAGTGCCTGGGCAACCAGGGGTCGACCGCCCGGCGGCGCATATTTCGACATCGGTAAACGGACCATTGGGACAGATCATTGGCGGCATGACACACGCGTCATACCCAACGCCATTTCTTGCGAAGTTACAGCCCACAGCGGGGCCGACACCGCCTGGCCCAACCTCGGGGGCGGCCACCGCTGAGTGACCTGCCGCGCACAGCATGTATACGCATACACCGAACATGAGTCGTCGCATCATTCCTAAAGCCTCCATGTCTGCAGGCACGTTCCAACGCTTGGGTTCACCCAATTGTTGTCGCACCGGGGGGGCACGCTACGCGCAATTTGACCCCACACTGCCAACTCCTGCCAAAACGCAGCGGCATTCCAAAACTTCGATCATGGCAAAACATCATCAATACGGAAACACGACTTGGGCCAGACGTATACTTAGAAACAACAGCCAACTGCTGGAGGAACGCCATGCGATACACACCGTTCCGAGTGATGCTTATTTTTTTGATCATCACTACGTCCTGCCACGCGCAGTGCTTTACATGCGGCTGGCCCGATCACATTGACTCGGATGCCGTCCAGCAGATCGTTCGGGTACTTGACATGAGCCAAGCACAACAGCGGCACATCGCCGATACCCATGAGCAACACCGCGTCGACTGGATGGCAGCACAAATCGAACTCGTCGTCCCACTTGCGACATTTGAACAACACGGCAGCCGCAGCGCATCCACGATGCAGGAGGCCATTGAAAACGTTACGTCAGTCATTCGGCGAGCCCGGTCGGTTCGGTCACAGCTTCAATACATAGACACGCGATTCTTCGACGACGTGGAGGCCTCGGTTGCTACGGGCCAGCGTATTGTGCTTGATGCCATGCGCCACCAACGCCGCGGCATGTGGCATGAGCGTTCGGTCAATGGCATGATCGAGACTCCCGATCCCACCCTGCTGATTGCCGCGAGCACACCGCCGAATCAGCATCGCATCATCCTTGAAGCAATCGAGCCGGTTTTGGCCAAGCGAGTTGCCCGGCTTCGACGTCTCGAATCAAAAACGTACGACTGCATCTTCCACGCAATGAAGGCTGCGGCCTCAGGCCAATTCGACTTGCCGACCTTTCAATCCGCCTTCACTACTTGCACAGACACCGAACGAGAAGAGCTCGCGGCTTTTGTGACCTGGCAGATTGCCAAAGTGGTCAATGCGATGGATGGAATCAATCTAAGCCCGGCCACTCGGCGATTACTTATGCAGTCGTTCGGAGAAGATTCTCCAGTTGTTGATGATCCGCTCCTCGCCCAGTTCATCAACAGGATTGACCAACTTGACCTCCTGCATGCAGACCACGCGGCTGCCGAGGCGGTCTTGAACGAACACTTTGCTCAGCTTCGCGATATCCATGCCATGCCGAATACGCAGCAACGCGCCGCAGCGCTCACTGCGAACTCACGATCACTGCGTGAGCAACTCATCGAAGTACTTGGCCGCGAGAACACGCTTGCCATCTTCACGCCACAGCAGCACAGCTCGCTCCAAGACATGTTGTCCGTCCTTCTCACTGGCACGAAGCCAATCATTCCAACACGATCTGGGTGCGGCGTACTAACATCACGCCAGTTTGAGACCCTGCTATCCATCCTTGGGCTCCTCGAAACTGATCGCGAGCAGGCACTGGACATCAGGGACCTCACCCGCGATGCATTTCTCCGCGACGCGGACATCAAGTCAGCCGTGGCCATGAAGCGGAATCACACACCAGGCGCCGCCGCGAACGAATGGGTCGCCGCACGCCTGCGGGGCATGGCTGCCGCAGCTGATCACGATGCCAATATGGTTGATTTACTCGCTCAACTTGGTGGGTACGCTCCGGACAATCTCCGCTCGCAGCTTGCCCATGCGTGGATCAGTGAAACCCGCAGGTCTGCGGTCATCCCGGTGACGGGCGCATTTCGATGGGCACCATCTGATGACAACACGCATCTGATCAACCTTGCAACTGAGGCAAATCTTGACCTGAATGACCCGGTTATTGCGTTGCCACTCCTAGAACAGAACGATGCCGTATCAAACGCGATCGACGCAGCAGTTCCTGCGGTGCTTGCGCATTCGGCAGCGGCTGCTGAGACGCCGAGATTTGATACCACTGCAAAGCGACAGGTCACACAACTCAACACACTTACGCGCGCGAAACGCGACGCAGCCGCAGCATTTGGTGACCTATTGCCCGACGCGCTCCGTACCCGGTGGAGTGCCCAGCTCATTCGATCCCGCTGGCCCGCCATCACAGGGCCACTCAATCACGTCCAAACAAGACTTCTCGCCCTGACATCGAATCGGCGGCTCCCCCACAACACCAGAACTGCGCTCCGCCGTGAATTCGCCAACGTCTTGGCCGCCGCCACTCTGCTTGAAGATCAGGCAATCGGGCTTCTGCTCGCAGAACTCCCCAGCCAAGATACGCTTCGCGACATTTCCCCAGCAGCAAGGATCCGGCTTCAGGCGATTCAGGCAGAACTCAATACGCTGCTAGACGTCTGGTCGACCTATGAACGGGAAGTCATGCACAAGGCCGCAGCCTCGCTTGCAGGTGTACAGTAAACCCCCAGTCCCCCGTCCAAGCCACCGACCGGAATCGAACCGGTAACCTCCAGATTACAAATCAGGTGCTCTGCCAATTGAGCTACGGTGGCGAAAAGGCCGCCCGGAGCATTGCGCTGCGGGCGGCCTTGAGAATCACACGTGGCTGGTCGGACGCATCAGCATCCACTGGCCGCCACAGTGGCATCGATTTGCGCACTGGCCGCCTCATAGAGTTCCGGGCAGTGCTCGGCGTAGCAGTCCTTCATGGAACTGGCGGCGGTCGTCATGGCGGTGCACCGTGCCGCTGCATACTCGGCATGGGCCTCATCGAGGTCTTCTTGCGCATCCTCTGCAGTATATGACGTATGAACAAGCCATCCAATACCTCCTGCAATGGCGCCACCGAGCGCGCCGACTGCCGCACCCTCCGGACCGCCCGCGAGCGCGCCGCCGAGTCCGCCAGCTGCAGTGCCGCCTGCGAGATATCCGCCAAGATTCGCAGTGGAGCCGTCTGCAAATTCTTCCATGATCTCATTGACTCGATCGGTATGGGCCGTTGATGCTTCATGGATATCGACGCCAAACTGGGCAACCGCATCCATGAGGCATGCTCTTGTGGCGTCCACATCGCACCATGACACGCGGCTGTACTGCGACAATTCAAAGTCGCCTGCGGATCCATCACCACCGCCAAGAGATCCTTGGATGCCGTCCCCGGCCCATTCCAGGAAGGTCATCGATGTGAACGCATCAGTGCCCACAAAGGCGATGAAACTGGCTGCTTGATCGGAAGAGATCAACCCACCATCAGGAATAGAGGCAAGCGGGCTGTACAGGAGCAAACTGTTCGTCCCGTCATCGATGCGGGTTGCATAACCGATGTGCGGCTCGCTCTGACCGAAACGCGCTGAATGCACAAAGCATTCCGCCGTCATGCCCATGGGCACGTTGAGCAGAATGCCATGCTGTGTTGGATCGACTCGCCAGAGTGTCAGCTCCTGCACCTCCTCGGCGTCGCCCTG
>JABAAC010000126.1 GCA_014238965.1 Phycisphaerales bacterium
GAGATCAGTCATCGCGGACAGCGAGTGCCGCGTACGCAGTCGTATGTGATTGGTCCAGGATCTGACCTCGTGTGGGAGGGGCCTGGGGTGCTCCTGATAGCGCGAGATGGGCGGGTTCGGGCCGAACTTGAGTCGGTCCCCGATCGAGTGGTGGATGTTCCCATCGGCGAGCATGTTGTCAGTGCGATGGAGGGCGTGCTCGGTGAGGGGACGCAGGTGCCTGCAGTGTTCCTGCTGCATGAACAGGCCAGACGTAGCGTGTGGATGACTGCCATCACAGGTGGCTTTATTGGCTCGCCTACAGAGACGGGCACGCGGATCGCCGATGACGGCTCAATCGTCGTGACCTTTGAGAGTTCGCGCGGGAGCGGGGTGTTGTCAATTGATCCCACCACGATGTTTGTGCGGCACGCGGATGCTTCCGTGAGAGGCGTGAACGATGTGTCCGGGATCCAGTTCTCCACTGAGTATGACACCTCTGTGGGATCGCGTTTGCCAGTGCCTGCTCGGACCATTGCAATTGATGGCCGAACAGTTGTCAGCAGCGTTGGCGGATTGCAGGCTACCCAAACGCCTCGTGCTCGTATTGGTGTTGGTGATGCGGCGCCGGACTTCACGTTGCCCTCAACCAGTGGAAGTGAAGTCAATCTTGCATCGCTCCAAGGTTCGGTCGTGGTGCTCGACTTCTGGGCGCGATGGTGTGGACCGTGCCGTGCTGGTCTGCCAGACATTCAGCGTATTTATGCGGCCACAGGAGAAAATGAACATGGCGTATTGGTGTACGGCGTGAATGTGCAGGACGGCGGAAGTGTCAAGGGCGTTGGGACGTTCTGGTCGAAGGAACCATTTGGATTCCCAACGCTAGTCGACACGTCCGATGCCTTGTCTGCCTCATGGGGTCTTGATGGCATCCCGGTGACCTTCGTGATTGGTCCGGATGGCCGCGTACTCCGCCGAGATGATGGTTGGCATCAGGATGGATGGGCCGAAATCGTCGAACTCATTGAGCAGACAAACACGCATGATTGATAATCACTTGCAGCAATCCCCGCCGTAGCGCCCACGTGAGGCGGGTGGTTGGCGTATTGATCATGATGCTGAATGAAACGCGTCGCCCAACTGGACACTCCACATAGCCGGCGAGCGTGTAGACCTTGCTGATAAAGCCACTCTTGACCCGTACTGTCGTGCCATGGGGGTTCAGGCTGCTGAGTCGCTTCTGCACATTGCCTTGATTGTGAAGCGAGAGTGACTCGATAAAGAGGGTTTCATTTGGGATTGCTGGATCGAAACTGCACAGCCAGGATGTCATGGTCCTGGCCGAGATTCTGTTGTGCGAACTCATGCCCGAGCCGTCAGCCACCGGCAGGCCGTCGGCTGATCCTGCGCGTGTTTCGACAAGGCCCGTCACGATTCGGCTGCCCGCGGCTCGTGTTCCACTTCGATGCGTCGTTTGGTATGCGATTCGTTTCAGCAACGCTTCGCCAAACATGTTCTCGCTTTCGTGATTGCATCGACGCAGCACGTCTGCGAGTTCAGTTTGAATTGGCGGCGCAATCGGCTTCCCGGTTGCAGGCGGGTCGGTTGCTGCGGCGAGCCGCACAGTGCTCACGGCGATGCCGATGCGTCGAAGCCGATCGGCGAGGAGTGTGCCGAACTGCAGTGGCGGGTTATCAATGGTGACTTCGATCGAGGCCTGATTCGGAACAGGCACATTCCCACTGAGCCGAATTGTGTTGGTGCCTTGCGTTCGCTGCGGATTGATCCCAAGTTTCTTCTTGCGATTGGCACGCTTGAGCGTGTTCTTCAATATGACGCCCGAGTA
>JABAAC010000091.1 GCA_014238965.1 Phycisphaerales bacterium
CGCCCGCAGCATCTGGATTGCTCTCGAAGAGGCGTTCAGTGAATTCCCAATCCGAATCAATGGCAATGGTTGCAACACGGCATGGCGCATCTTGCCCGCCACCACGCGATGGAATCGGCGGTTCCCAGCCCGGCGGCAAGCGAAGGTCACACGGTGGTGCCTCGAATGTCGAAGCGGGAAGTTCATCGGCTTGAGCGCTGGTCACTACGCCACGGCTTGCGCCCCAAGGGCCACTGCTAATGATGTGCGTGTTTGCATCGGTCTTGACGAAGCCCAAAACACCCCAGTCGCACACGCTGATAAAGCACCGTTGGCTCGAACCAGTGCCCCGCCACATTGTCAGACCACCCAGATCAGTTGGGCGACTGCCCGTGGCCGTCATGACCAAAGGCACCACGCCATCAGCGAGCACATGCACTGGCTCAAAGCGAATGCTCGCAATGGCACCATCGAGTTCCACGTCGAGCATAAGGCTCGTCGGCGCACCCTTGAACCCCTGCTTGAGACTTGCTCCAAGGGCCTCCAGCGAAACAGCTTCAGTTGGACCAGAGGCTACGCTTGTAGCGGCAATCATCACCAGTGCATTCAACATCAAACTCTCCTGCCGCGGCCCAATCCGCGTACTGGCCTAGTCGTCCTAGCCCTTGACACCCCCAAGGACCCCTCACCTTACCACCTGATCGAGGCGAGTCGAGTGCCGATTTCCACAGCAAGGTCAGTGTTTTGTGGTGGACTTCAAGACAGATGCTGATCGGGGACGCAGAGCGGCGGGGACCACAAAAAGTGACGATAGAAGGCATGCCAAGCACCCAATGAGCATGAGCGCCCCCAAACTCGCCTGCCCTCGGTGCGATGCCAGCATCAAACTCCCAAACCCAACCATCGTGGTCAGGGATGTCAGCAGCACCGCTCGCCGCGTTGCGCCGTCGGTCTCAATTTTGCGACGACGGTGCGCCACATGAATAGCCCCATCGACTCCTAGCCCAATCAACACCGGCACGGCAAAGAAATTCGCCAAATTCAAATGCAGCCCAACAAGCGTCGCAACGCCAAGCATCCAGCCTCCGGCAACGACCAATGCAGCCATGCACACCAATGGTTCTCGAAGCCGCCGTGACTCGACCAACAGAATGACTAAGACCGCGATTGCAGCAACTCCAGTCATCTGTAAGAAGCCCCGCTTCATGTCGCGGATTGATTCCAAATGCGTAACGGGCACACCCGTTACGTTGGCATCGACACGTCGAAGCGCATCGACGAAGGCCGCCATTGCAGATTCATCCCAAACATCGTCACGTGGATGCGCCATAACCAACAGCGTGCCATCGGGAGCCATCGATGCGCCACGCATTGCCAATGGCAGCACGTCGCGTAGCGATGAAGCCGCGCCGGCTCGAACGCCATCGAAGAACACGGCTGTGCGGTGTGCTGCTGTGCTGAGCTCCTCTTGTGACATGGCTGCCAATCGATCGGCGAGCACTGACAACACTTCCACTTGATCTGGCATGATCGCCTTTGCCTGCATTGCCAAGCCGCGGAGTCTCGACACCGCAAGGTCACGTGCATTGCCCGACTCAGAATCCCGTGTCTCTTCACTGGCGTCAACGCCCGCTCCGCATGATGCCAATTGAGCCCGCGCTCGCCTTCGCACCGGATCAGGCGCGGACACTACGCTGAGAATGCCGTCAACCAAGCCAATTTCGGGTTCGTTGGCCGCGCGGCGCACGAGCTCCGCAGCATGATCAAGATCACGCGCTTGCATCGCGCCGAACCACGTTGGCCCTGCAGCATCTGCTGCGATGCGCCGCTCCCAAATGCCTGCTTGCAGGCCCGGCGCCTGCAGCGCCATGAGATTCGTCTCAAACTGAAGGTTGCGAGCAATACCCCAGCCGCCGATGCCCGCAGCGAATGCGACCCAAAGGACCAACCGGCGATACCGAGGTGCTCGAGGCGGCGGCGGCACACGAGTGGGGCGAGAGATATAGCGATCAAAGACCACCAAGAGTGCCGGCAGCACCGTACTCATTGCCACCAGGCTCAGCACTATGCCCATTGACGCAATGATGCCCAGTTCCTGCAACCCTCGAAAGTTCGTTGTCAGCGCGGCAAGGAATACGGCCACCGATGTCACCGCTGCAACCATGTTGGACCGAATGGTGGTCTTCAACAATGTGTAGATGGTCTTTTCGCGTGAGTTGGTACCACGCAGCGCTGCATGGCGAGACACAACATGTACACCAAAGTCGAGCCCGACACCAATCATCACCAGCAAGAAGACGATGCTTAACAACGTCAATCGGCCAATCGCCAAGGCCACGAAGCCCCATGTCCATCCAACTGCGAGCGCAAATGCAACAATCGTGAGCAACGGCCGCTTCACTTCCCGAAGAATGAGCATGACAAGCCCAGACACAAGCACCATGGCCACAATTGCGGCCAATCGCATGTCCTCTTGCGTCACTCGCATTTCATCAGCTTGAATGACGGGCTTTCCCGTCAACCCAATGTCCACGCGGGGGAATAGATTGCGAGCCTTCGACAAGATCGCTCGAATGCGCACCAATGGCGCCTCGATGACAGCCAATGTGGAGTAGTCCTTCTCAGGCAAAATGCCAATAAACGACAGGCGACCCGAGGGTGATGTTAAATAGCGATCCTCCCCAACCGTGTCTTGGCACGGACCACCTTCGCCTACTAGGACCGTGATCGCCGTGACCGCCGCGCCGATACGTTCCTGAGGGTCTACGACGTTGTCGCTGAAGGCGGCGCCTGTGGCTTGAAGATCGCCAGATGCAGCCAGTAGCAGTGCATCGGGGCCGTCCTTGGCTTTGGCAAGCAATGCGCACGCACCTGCGATAGCCTCAACTTCATTCGGCGGTGCTGCCCAAGACACCAGCTTCGCCTGTTCTGCAGCTGTGATTCGAGCTGCAACTTGTGGAAGATGTAGCGCCTGCAACCGTGGCTCGAGCCAATCAACCACCGGCGCCCCAGCCCCGTGATTATCACCGGCGTCGACAACCACCCATATACGTTCAAGATCACCAAATCGAGCCTTGAACGATTCATAGTCCCGCATGAATGGGCGATCGGCGAAAATAAGGCTGTCGGTGTCAGCGTCGAATCGCACACCGAGCACACCGGCAACGGCACCAGCTATCGCCAGCACAGTGCCGATCAACAAGATGACGCCAGGCCGCGCAAGCACAAGGTCGGCAAGCCACCGTGTCATGGCAATTGCGTGCCTCTCGCGTTGCGGTGTATGTGAGCATTCACCATGGGGGCGGTGATTCTACGTCGATGCCGATGAAGAACAACGCCGTGGGGGAAGGCCCCCACGGCGTTGGTGGTGTCTATTTGAATAAAGGGACTTCAGACCGGCTCGTTGCCGCCACCTTGTGGACGATCGCCACCACGGCGACCTCGGTCGCTGTTTCCGTCGCGATTGCCACCACGATTGTCTCGGAAGGCCTCACGAATGGCTTCCCGCTCTTCATCTGAGATCTCGCCATCACCGTTCGCATCGAACCGTTTCATGAACTGCTCACGCATCGCTTCGCGATCTTCACCGCCACCGCCCCATTGCCGGGTGCGATTTCCACGATCCCCACCACGCATGCCTGGTAGTGCCTTGGCACGTTCCTCGCCAAGCAAGTCAGTCAACGCTTCGATGTATTCTTGATCCACTTCGGAACGACGCTCGGTCGCTTCGTCGAGGGGTGTGTCTTCACGGTCACGCCCTGACCAATCGCCGTCCATGCCGCGAATGAATCGTAATTCACGTGGCTCCTCGTACTGCCGTACTGCAGCGAGCACACGCTCATTTTCATCCGCCATAGCAGCGGTGCAATCACCTTGCAGTTCAACAATGGCCGTGCGAAGTGACTCCTCAAGGTCTTCCAACTGCAAGGCTGCTTCAATTGCCCGCACTGACCTGGCAGGTCGCAACCAGCGGCCATAGCCATCTTGCACAGCGCCTTGCCTAAAGGCAGAACCTGCTTCATCAGGCATCGCAGAGGCGATGGACTCGACTGCGGTATCATTGACATTGCGAACAGCCTGCTGCAACTTCAGTCGATCAAGCACAAGGCGTTCAAGCGCCACGCTGTCTCGATCCGTCATCAACTCCATAGCCCTAACGCGAGTTGTGGCATCAAAGGCATCGCGTCGAAGCAATGCATCGTCGAGATCGATTGTCCACACGTTGACGATGGTGGTCACTGCATCACGGACCTCGTCATTTGAATCTGAGATCGCACTGAGCGTCAATGACTCAACATTGAACGACTCACCTGAAATTCTGCCCTCTGGCAACAGCCGCTCGCGTCGGATTCGACGAATAACTTTGTCCCAAAGTGCAACTTGCTCTTGGGCAAGAATGGTCAGAATGGCCTCTTCTGTTTCAGCGTTCATGCTGCGACGGAGCGAGTCGAACTGTTGATACAACGCACGCTGCTGAGCGAACGAGGTCTGCGTTTCGGGCTGCTCCATGCGCTCTTCCATTTCCTTTCGGAACGAATCATGCATTTCCTGCATGCGGCCACGAAAGGTCTCTCGCATCTGTTGACGGGCCTCGTCGGTCATCGCCTCGGCGCCTTCGCCGCGCATTGATTCCCTAGCCTCACGCATTTCCGATCGAATCGTCTCCATGCGGCCACGCATCTCTTCCATTCGCTCCTGCGTTTCGGGGTTGCTTCGGAGTGTTTCATTCAACGCGCCCACCGCATCACGAGTCTCTTCGGCCGCCAGTTGGAAAGCTGCGTCGTAGTCGGCAAGAACGACCGTGACAATCTCGCCCTGTCCGTCGTCAAGATCCAGCATGTCAACCATGATGGGCAAGTCGCGCGTCATAAACAACGGACGGAACATCGAACGAGCGATCATGCCCATGGGATTGCCCGGGCCGCCTGAGCCACGTCCAAAGCCACCACCGCCGCGTCGTTCGCCGCCTCTATCTTCACGGGCATCGCCACGCTGACCACGCTGGCCACGAGCGTTATCGCCACGCTGAGGACGATCGCCACGCTGGCCACGATTCTGATCTGTTGTTCGCTCGCCCGGATCGCGATCAGGGGCATTCTGCCCAAGCGTCACGTCTGCTGTGAGCAAGATGGTCGACAACGCCGTGGCGGTAATCCATGCGAGAGGGGTAAATCTACGTGTTTGCTTCATCTGAACCAGACTCCTGCACCGCTATGGCGCCATCTCCAAGGGGCCCCGATCCCTGCATTTCCTGAGCGAGGGGACCATCAATTGAAAACCTCAGGCGAGGCCATACTTGTGCTACGCCCCTTCGGGTGCCGACATCCCCATAATCCCGGCGTCCCGAAAGGCTATCTTCAAAGATCAACACTGTAGTGGCTCAATGGGTTCCACTTCCAGTCTTCACACCCCCAACCCCTTCCATGCCTATCCCATAGCCGATTGACACCTCACGCTTGAGTACGCCCCACCGCCAACTTGTTGATATCGCTGCCTGCCTCAGTGGCCAGGAACAGGCTTGGGCTGCCTTTGTGAATGGGACTGTTGGGCTTGTTGTGGCCGCGGTTCGCCGCACAATGGGCAGCCCCCCGCCGCGGGGCATTGACGTAGATGACCTCGTTCAACAGGTCTATCTACGTCTGTTGCAACACGATATGCGGCTCCTTCGAAACTACGACCCCAGTCGGAGCGGCATTTCTACCTGGATTACGCTGATCACACGTTCGACCACAATCGACGCCTTGCGACGACGACGTCTGCCTGTGGTGTCGCTAGACGCTGCATTGTCGATTCCGGTGCAGGATCAACCCCCAGAATTGCGTGAATCCGCGGTTGCTGCGCTGCCAACGGATCTCCTGACGGACCGGCAAATCGTGGTTCTTAGGCTGCTCTATGACGACGATCTAGACGTGTCACAAGTGGCCACTGTGCTCGGTGTTGAAGCGCAGACCATTCGAAGCACCCGACACAAGGCCATGATGCGATTGCGTGAGCATTTCTCGGACTGTCAACTAGACGACTCGCATGTACCAGACACCGAAAAAGGAGGGATGTCATGACCGCCCCCTCCGTACCACACATTGGAGCAGGATATGCGCGCTGAAACCCCCCATCATCATGAATCCCGCATTGCGGATCTACCAATTGGTAGCAGCTTGGCTGATGCAGCCGCGATTGCGGCATGGATTGATGACCCAACTGCCCAATGCCCGCCTCACATAGAGGCGGCCATGGCCCACGATCCCGCCCTGCGTAGTTTGATTCGAGACCTGCGGCTGGAGCAATTTCAACCCGAGCCTGCCTCTGCCGCACTGCATGAGCATCTCATTGCCTTGCCGATGGGCCCAAGCGTGCTCGCACGCATTGGTGGCTGGTCCATTGCCGCCGCTGCGGCAGTGGCATTGGCCGTACTGGGCTTGCAATTGGGCGCGGAAAACGCTTCTGAAAGCCAATGGAATCCATCATCTGATCTGGCCGCCATGGGGCTAACTGTCCCAGCAGACAACGATGTCCTCATTGCCATGCTGCTCCCTGACCAGGAGAACCCCTCATGAGCCGCATGGTGCTGACCATCCTGCTGCTGTTGTCGCTGGTCTTCAACGCCTTCTTCTTGCTGGGCCGATTCAGTGCGGATCCCGTGGCCGTTGCAGACCCTAGCGAACGACTTGCCCAGTCGTTGAAATTGACCGATCGCCAGCGTATTCGATTCGACGAACTTCGATCTACTCTCCAAGCTGACACAGCAGCCCCGCGAGCGAGAATCGCTGAACTCCAAGGCAACCTTGCTTCGGTGCTCGAAGAGGAGTCGCCTGATCTAGAAGACGTACGCTCACTTGTTGAACAGATTTCGTTTGAACAAGCCCAAGCCCGATCGATGGCCGCCGATCACCTTGGAAGTTTCCTTGACCTTCTCGATCCAGATCAGCGACGGCGACTTGGCCGCCGTATGGGCGCGATGTCTCATCGCAGCCGCCCCCCAACTGACCTGTCTGCCTTTGACGTCAATAATGACGGCCGACTAGACGAAACCGAACGAGCAGAGGCCACGAGGCTCATCCACGAACGGCACGAGGCTATGCGAAAGAAGCGCAAGGACCTTGCTTCGCAATTCGATGCTGACGGCGATGGCTCCTTGAATCCGGATGAGCGACAAGCATTTCGCGAACACCTGCTTGAACAAGGACTTGCCCCACAACACCCCCGCGGACACCGAGTTGGCGAGCATGACGGACCACCCGAGGGCAGACGCGGAGAAGGCCGACGTGGCGAAGGACGACGCGGCCCCCATAATGGCCACCCACCGGGCCACAATCCCCCCGACGAGCCACCGCCACCTGCCTAAAGGCCCCTAGGCAAAGCTCGAGAACTCAACGGTGTAAACTCACCGCGTCCTGCAATGGACATGGATCCCCACACCCATGATTGGTTGGTTTTATCTCGCAATGGCGGTTTGCTTCGAAGTGGCTGCTGCCACGTGCTTGAAGTTCGCCAATGGCATTCCCGGCCTAGACAAGGACGCGCAGCCACTGCCCTTCGCCCTGATGCTGGTGTTCTACATCACCTGCTTCCTGTTCATGGCCAAATCAATGGAGACGATCCAGTTGGGTGTGCTGTACGCATTCTGGGCAGGGATGGGCACGATTCTCGTGGCAATCGTGGGGGTGTACCTCTTTCAGGACACGATGCCAGTGATCAAGATTGTGGGCATCGGTCTCATCATCACCGGAGTCGCCATGGTGAATCTTGGCGGCACGAAGAATGTAGATCACACGCCGCCTGTTGTTGAGCAAGGTTAACCTCAGCGAGCAAGGCCTGATTGTGCACGAATGGCCCGGGCCTTGGGCAGCAGTGCTTGCAACTGCTCGATGCGACGGTGTGGATCCGGATGCGTGGACAAAAACTCGATTGCCGGCCCACCACCTTCCTTTGCCATACGTTGCCAAAGCCCAATCGCCTGATCGGGGTCGAAGCCTGCCTCCGCCGCAATAAACAGGCCCAGTTCGTCAGCTTCAGACTCGTGAAGTCGGCTGTAGGGCAACACAATGCCCAACTGCGATCCAATACCCAATGCAGCAAGTGCAACTTCACGTGTCGTCTCATCGTCATCCCCAATCGCCATAGCACCAATGACTGTGCCACCAACGATCAAGAGATGTTGCGATAACCGTTCGCCACCGTGCCCCGCGAGCACATGCCCCACTTCGTGGCCGAGAATGATGGCGAGGCCATCATCACTTTGCGCAACGGGGAGCAGCCCCGTATGCACACCGATGCGACCTCCGGGCAAAGCAAAGGCATTGGCGGAATCGTCGTCAATGAGTACGACTTCCCATTCATAATCCTCCAAGCCAGCGCCTGGATAACGACGCTTCCCCGCTTCCACAACACGACGAGCGATACGCCGCACGCGACGGACCTGATCACCCTGATCGATTACTTTGCCATTGGCGTGAATATCGGCAAACGCCTCTTGCCCCATCGCATCAACAGTAGATCGTGGAAGCAGGTCGAGCCGATCACGGTTCGTACCAGGCACCGATGAGCAGCTCATGACCCCTATTCCCAGAACGAACCCAATGCACAATCGTACTGGTCGCATTGCTCAAGCCTACCCCCGTGCCCGACACAATGCGCCATGCGCCAACATCAATGGGTGATGCGATTGGACGGAGAATGCATCACTGATTTGATGTCGGCATGAAGTGCCATTTGCTGCAACGATTGCACCACGACGCGAACGAATGGCCTCGCCGAGAGACTGCTCGGCAATGCGCATCGACAAATTACGTGTCTCGCGGTCATAGCCAAATGATCCCGCCATTCCACAGCATCCGCTGTCAAGCAATTTGACATCGCTGAATCCACATCGCTCCATGAACTGCTTCGTACGCATAGAGCGGTGTTTCTGGTGGCAATGCATATGCAATACGACGGGATAACTGGTGGGCGCAAAGTCTGGATGCCGCGGATGCCTCCCCCATTGACGCAACAGAAAACTCTCAACTGTGTCGGCAGCCTCAGCAACCTGCTCGGCCATGTGCTGAGCGGCCCCCAACTGTAATTCAGTCCACTCCTGCTGCAATGCGGTTGCACATGACGGTTCAACTGCAAGAACAACTGTGGCATTGTGCTCGAGCATGGCCGCACGAACAGCTGCTGCCGAGCCAGCCACTTGTGATGCAGCGCGGTCCAACATGCCTGCACTGCAACTCGTTCGCCCACAACAGTCAGACTTGGGGATGACAACCCTATAGCCGAATGCTTCAAGCAGTCGAATTGCCGCCTTCCCTAGCTGTGGCTCGCTCCACGTGGTAAAGCAGTCTTGATACAGCAGTACAACCGGCGCATCGTGCATACGTTGTCGCTTGCGAGACCAGCGTGTTAACGCAGGGCCAAAGGTGGGCAATGCACGAGATTGGTGCATTCCCAGAAGCCCTCGCACCGCCCATGCAATGGGCCACAATCGACTCATAAGGTTGGCAATGCGATGGAACATTGATCCAATTCGGTTGACCGATCGAATGCCGGCCCTTGCTCGCACGCGCCATGGCGCACCGCCGCGAGCTGCCCACCGCTGCGCGTCGTACTCCGCTTTGAGTTTGGTGACATCCACTTGTGATGGACACTCATAACGGCATGCCTTACAACCAAGGCACAGCGACAGGGTTTCATTCACCTGCGGATCATCAATGGCGACTTCGCCAGGTTGAATCTGCCCGGTCATTGCTAAACGCAGTGCATTCCCTCGGCCACGCGTGCTGTGGCGCTCATCGCGAGTTGCTCTATAAGACGGACACATTGCGCCGGATCCACTTTTTCGACACATGCCCTGCCCATTGCATTGCGCTGCCGCACGTTCAAATGACCCTTCATTGCGCCAATGAAAGCCAGTCGTATGAATCTTCTCCCCAATGTCCGTTTCTCGGTCAACTCGAAGATGCTCAAGCATGCCTGGATCACTGACGATGATCCCGGGGTTAAATCGACCATGAGGATCAAACAGTTCCTTCACTGCGACGAAAGCCTCGATGATTTTCGGACCGTAAAACTCGTGCATCAACGCTGACCGTATGCGGCCGTCACCGTGTTCGCCGCTAATTGCCCCGCCGAAACGCTGCACTAACCCAAGTGCCTCCTCGCCAATGCTCACCAGCAACGCCCGATCCTCCTTGCTTCGAAGATCAAGGCGTGGGCGAACATGCAACAAGCCAACACTGGCGTGGGCGTACCACGTTGCGGCTACACCATGCGTTGCAAGCATTGCATCGAATGCCTGCTGAAATGCAGCCAGCCGATCTGCCGAAACGACGCAATCCTCGACGCCTGGCACTGGCATTCGTTCTGTGTCACCGTATGACAACAGCCCGAGCCCTGCCTTGCGCATGCCCCAGAGTTGATCTTGAGAAGAGACGTCGAACGCTTCAAGCACATTGGATTCAGGTACGGCAGCACGCACCAGGGCCGCTTGATCGTGCAATTCATTAGGGCCATCGACAAACATGTCAACGAACAGCACTGCATGTGACGTACCACCTGAATCCCCAGGGAGTTGATCGACAAGTTCGCTGTAGGCCGGATGACTTCGGGCGGCGAGCAACACGTCCGCGTCGAGCAACTCCACCGCCGATGGGTTGGTGGCCAATACACTTGGAACGGCCTGCAACGCCGACTGAACAGAGTCAAAGCCCAGCACAATCAAGCCCGTGCACGCTGGTATCGGCACCAATTGCAACTCAATGCTCGTTATGCATGCAAGTGTCCCCTCTGAGCCACACATTAATCGAGCTAAATCAACTTGATCAAATGTGTCCTGCGTACTGCGATCGAATTGATCGGCGAGTAGATCTAATCGGTAGCCACCGTTGTTTCGCGGAAGTTGCGGAAATGTCGCACGAATCGCCTCTCTGTTGGGCTGCACGACATCGGCTAACGCGTGAGCCAGCCGTGACGCTTCCGCGTCGAAAGCAGAAGCACCCGCTTCGAATCTGGCGATTGCACCATCGCCCAACACAACATCCAATGCGAGCACATGGTCACCGGTAGTTCCCCACCACAAAGAGTGGAGGCCTGCAGAGTTGTTCGCCACCATGCCGCCAAGTGTGGCCTGCGCAGAAGTTGACACTTCCGGACCAAAGGTCAGCCCGTGCTTCGCCGCAGCTCTTCGCAAGTCGTCGAGCACAACGCCTGGGCCAACGATTGCAGTACGCGTCTGCGCATTGATTGTGCACTCCGTCATGTGCACGGAACAATCGACAACAACGGCGTGATTGACCGTTTGTCCCGCCAAAGATGAACCGGCCCCGCGCGGCAACAGTGATAGATTGTTGTCTCGACACCACCTCACAAGATTCACGATGTCTCGGCGGTGCTTTGGCTGCACAACACCCAGTGGCTTGACCTGATACGGCGAAGCGTCGGTCGCATACAGCATGCGGATGTGCTCTTGGGTTCGGACGTCTCCGTCAAGCAGCTGCGTGAGTCGAAGCCAATCAGCCTTTGTGACCTGATCGCCTTGGGGCATTGCATTGTTGACGACAGGCAGTTCCATTGGGCAGGATTCTATGCGTGATAGCTTCCGACAGTCGGCCAAGGCGTTGAACCCAAACAAGATGGACAACAGCCAAACGGGCCACGCGACACAGCCCTCCGCCCAGCCCCCACCTCTACATCACCTAAGAAGAACAAACTTCACTGGGCATCTGAGTGCTCCAACAGATGCTCAATCGAATGGCTGTTGTGCGTCTGCCAGAACAGTACTGGCCCATCGCACTCATCAGCGCAAGCAGCCGCCATCGCTTTACCTGTGTAGGTCGACTCCAGTTCCACAATGCCCCTAGCGTTATTCACCGCAGCGATTGACGCTGCCGTAGATTCGCCGTAGCCCTCGCCAAGCCAGCGATCATCGATATGTGGCATGGACGAGGCAAGACCTGTCAGCGACGCGGTGTCTTGCACAAGCCGCTCTACATCTGAGTGTGTCAACCAGTCATCTGGCACAACACGTATGCCGCACACCTCTGTCGTAAGGCCAACATTGTGTAATGCCAGCGACAGACCAACGATGGTCCCAGCTGTGCCCATAGCAATGTAGATTCGCCTTGGCTCTGGACACACGCCCGATTCAATCTGCTCGATCAACTCTTGCCCCGCGCGTACAAAACCCATCGCCCCAACGGGACTTGACCCGCCGGCGGGAATGGCTTGCATGCCCTGGTCCTCCAGTGCCTCAAGCAACGCCCTTGCGGCAAATACGTCATCAGCTTCGTACGTGACGGCTCGCAGTTTCGTTGCCGCAAACACAGCCCCAACGTGCTTGTTCGCTGGGCGGGGAAATGTCACAACGTGAACGTCGTGCCCACATCGTGAGCCGTGCACAGCCGTCGCCAGCGCGTGATGCGATCCACAAGCACCCATCGTGGCGATGCGTGGCGGCGCATCGTGGAGTA
Organism: Phycisphaerales bacterium; assembly: GCA_014238965.1. Taxonomy (GTDB): domain Bacteria; phylum Planctomycetota; class Phycisphaerae; order Phycisphaerales; family SM1A02; genus JABAAC01. The sequence goes on from JABAAC010000091.1 coordinate 12,426, forward strand.
GAAACTCCAGCTTTCTTGGCTTGTTTCCGCCGTAGTGCGGCGCTGACGTACCGTCATCCTTGATCCACAAATTCGGACGTAGTGCGGAGGCCTCCAACACCGGCGTTGGGCGAACGCCCAAGTCAATTCGATCAGGCAGAATCATGTGGCGGCAAACATCACATCATTGAGCATTGCCTCAAGTTGCTCTTGACGCCCCGACTTGACGACTGGCTCGCTGGTTGCGGCTTGCGCCTCAAGGTCGACCAGCGATACTGCCCCATCCATAATCCTTCGCCCCAGCGGATCGCTCCAGGATGCATATCGTTCGCGTACGAAGGCATGCAAGCGGCCGTCCGCTCGAATCGCCGCTGCAGCGAGCAAGCCGCGCGCAAACGTGTCCATTCCGGCAATGTGCGCGTGTAATAGATCGACGGGCTCCATCGATTCCCGACGCCGCTTGGCGTCGAAATTCAATCCACCCTTGGAATTCGAGAAGCCACCGTGCTCCAGCAGTACGAGCATGATGTCGGTGGTCAAGTAGAGATCCGTCGGAAAGCGATCGGTGTCCCAGCCCGCATGAACATCGCCCATGTTCGCATCGATTGACCCAAGCATGCCCGCTGCAGCAGCAACTCGCAATTCATGCCCCATCGACTTGCCCGCAAGTGTTGCATGGTTTGTTTCAATATTCAAAGTGATGCGATCATTGAGGCTGTATTCGCGCAGGAAGTTGAGCGTTGACTCCACATCGAAGTCGTATTGATGCCCGCTTGGTTCACGAGGTTTAGGCTCGATGTAAAATGCGCCGTCAAAGCCATGGGCATCGCCGTGTTCGACGGCCAGTCGCAAAAGTTGAGCGTACTGCGCTCGCTCGCGACCAATATCGGTATTGACCAGTGTTGTGTAGCCCTCGCGGCCGCCCCAAAACACATACCCGCGGCCATTGAGCGCGATGGTTGCATCGAGCGCTCGACGTACCTGCCCCGCGGCATGTGCGAACACTTGGACATCTGGGCTGGTCGCTGCACCATGCGCATATCGAGGGTGGTCGAACAGGCATGCGGTACCCCAGAGCAATGAAATGCCCGTTGCCTCCTGCAAGTCACTGAGCACCGAAGTCATATGCGTGAGATTGGCTGCGGATGCGGCTAGCGAATCGCCTTCTGGCGCAACATCGTGGTCATGAAAACAATAGGCACCGATGCCGAGCCGCTGGAGTAGGCCAAAGAACACGTGAGCCCGCCGTACGGCATTATCAAGTGACGCAGATCCATCGTCCCAGGGCATAAGGGCTGTACCGCGTCCAAATGGATCGCTCAGCGCATTACGCATGGTGTGCCAATAGCACGCGGCAAAGTTCAGATGCTCGCGCATCGACTGTCCCTCGACAACCCGATCAGCGTCGTACCAATGAAAGGCGAGCGGATTCGTCGACTTCGCCCCTTCAAATGCCACGACAGGCAAGTGCGAGATAGTGGGATCGGTGAGCAGGTCCATGTGCGAAGTGTAGAAAGTAGAGCGAGGATCAGCAGATCACAGGGGCGCTTGGGTGATGGGATCCATTTCTGCTCTCGCGAGGGCGACTGAGCCAACTTCAGGCCCGCTGGTGACGCACAGACACACACTTCCAAACAGATCGCAGTAGTGCCGCGGTGCTTTGGACGACAGACCAAAATGTATTCCGGACGATCGGTTGGTGCGTCGAGTAGAGTCGCGGCATGTCTATGCTGCCCTCCGGATTGCTGGCCATCGCCTGTGTTTCAAACACGCTCACCCAACCCCCAGGACCCTCAACTGAGCCAATCGTCCTCGATGGCACGTTTCAGGACTGGGGCGAGGTGCCTCATGGCGACATGCTCACTGCAACTGCCGATGAATCGAACCTCTATTTGCTGCTGTCGATTTCAGGTGGACCCGTGAATCTCCAAGGGCTCAAAGAGCCAGGCCTCTTGATGCTCAACCTCGACAATGATGCGTCAACGGGTGGCCGAAATCTTGCGCTGCCAGGAACTGATTTGGAAATTACATTTAGCCCATTAGCCGGCGGCCGAAGCGGCGGCGCACAGGTTCGTTTTCCCGGAAACGGAAACACGTGGCTGCAACCAGATCGTGCTGAGCTGATCTTCGCGCCAACTGTCGCAGACAATCGATTTGAAATTCGACTGCCCAAGCAAATACACACTCCCAACTCGTCTGTACAAGTTGGCGACACACTTGAATGGGCATCATCGGGCTCATTGGGATCACAACGAGGCTCATGCACGCTTGGATTGCTTCGAGCGACACCCCAACGCGCATTTGAGTCCATCCCCGAGTGCCCAACAAACGCAACCAGAATTGTCAGCTGGAACGTTGAATTCGGAGGAATACTTGACCACCCAGCGCCATTCGTGCGCATCATCCGTGCCTTGAAGCCCCACGTTGTACTGCTTCAGGAGTTGGAACCCAAACAGACGGCGGCAGACATTCAAGCTGTGCTCAAGGAAGGCGTTTCAGGGAACTGGACGGTTGACCTTGGACCCACTGGAGGGTCACTTCGCTCTGCAGTGGCAACTCGATTGCATGCCAGAGATATGCCGCATATTGACACGTTGAAACGGCGAGACAGCCCCAAACGTGGTGTACGAGCTGCTGCCTTGCGTGTTGCGATTCCCGACGTGGGCGAGGTCGCAATGGTCTCGCTCCATCTGAAGTGCTGTGGAGTGGCGGAAGGACCTGAAGACATGACTCGAATCGCCGAGGTCATTGCCGTTCGACGCGCATTGCTCGAAGCGCAACGCGAGGAATCGCTCGATGGCGTGGTCCTTGGCGGCGACCTCAATCTCGTTGGCTCGCGGAGGCCATTGGATCTTCTCATCTTTGATGGCGAAGTTGACCTCGGTGGCGAAGGAGATTTTGCCATTGCCAATCCCATTCGACCCTCGGCGCAGAGTTTTCAAACCTGGGAGAAGGCTGGACAACGCTACACACCAGGGCGACTCGATTGGATCGTCTATTCGGAGTCCTCACTCCAAGCCGTGAACGCCTTTGTGTTGGCCACCGAGGAGTTGCCCGAATCCCAACTGCAAGCACACAAGCTCAACGCTGACGATGCGGCGAGCGCTGCAGACCACCTACCCGTTGTGGTGGATGTGGCCCCGCCAAAGCGATAAAGGGTGCCTCTAGACGCTTCCTAACTGAGCAGTTTCACCGCCGCGACAACGACAAGCACAACGAAGACTGCCCGAACAACGCGCAGCGGCATGCGGTGCGACAACTTTGCCATGCACCAACTGCTCGTCAAACTTGATGGGATAAGCCAAGCAGCCAACTCAAGTGGAGTCCACCAGTTGACATTGCTGGGAAGGTCTGGAGTCATCGTCAACGTTGAATCTTTATAGATGGCACCGACGATAGACGTCACCACCATCACCGCCGAGGAGGTTGCAATGCACTGTCGCAATGGCAGTTTGCACACAATGCCCAGCAGCGGAACGGTGATTAGCCCGCCACCGATGCCGAGTAAGCCGGCCCCAAAGCCGAAACAGCCTGCCACGATGATGGCTCGAGGCCACGTTATCAACGACCTTTGATCCGCGGCAATGCGAACACCCGTCACTAATTTGCGCATGTGGACGAACGCCACCCAAATCAAGAACACACCAAACACGATCCGCAACCACTCGTTGGGGACGTAGATGCTTGCCGTGACCCCACAGATGATCGCCACGACTGCAATGGGCGCGAGACGTTTCAGCAGCGGAATACACACCATCTTCTCGCTGTGATGTCCCATTGCAGCGGCAATCGCCACGAAGGGCGTAGCCGTCATCGACGCCGCTTGGGCGAGATGCATTGGCAAGCCAAGTAACAGGCTGAGCATTGGGATATTCACGACACCCCCGCCAATGCCCAACATGCCTCCCAATGATCCTGATACGACACCCACACCGATCAAGGTGAGCCCCTGCCAGAGCTCAATTGAGCCAACCGTCGTGTGAAGCCACTCCATGCCGCTGCACCGTAACGGATGCTGCCCCTACCATCCGCCACGCATGATTGGTTCCCGTGTCCTTCGAGCCGATGGCTTACTGCTGTTTGTCGCCCTGATCTGGGGCGTGGGCTTTGTGGTGCAAAAGTCCGCCATGGACGGCGAGGATGCAATTGGCCCAGTCACATTCGCAGCACTGCGATTATTGATGGGGGGGCTCGTATTGATCCCCCTGCTCAAACTAGATCGACACATGAAACCCAAGCGGCTCGCTACCCCTCGACAGCGGTGCATTGCCGTGCTCCTTGCGGGCGCTCTGCTCGCTGCGGGTGGCATTCTGCAGCAATGGGGGCTCGTGTATACCGATGCAGGCGTTGCGGCCTTTGTCACTGGACTCTATGTAGTGCTCGTTCCGATGCTTGGCCTCTTCATTGGGTACCGCGTTCGACGCACGACGTGGATTGCGGCCATGCTTGCGGTAGTGGGCATGTACTTGTTGAGTGTCGCTGGCCGTCCCGCATTCAATCCGGGCGATCTGCTGGTGCTCGCCAGCGCTGTGTGCTGGGCTGGACAAGTCCTTGTCATTGGATGGATCGCCTCCAGCATGTCCCCCATTAGGCTTGCAACTGGCCAAAATATTGTTGGGGGCGTACTGGCCATTGGCATTGCCCTCATCGTAGAAACGACAACATGGGCACAACTCGTGGACGTTGCATGGGAACTTGCATACTCCGGCCCACTGGCAATTGGCCTTGGCTTTCTTCTGCAAATCCTTGCCCAACGCGATGCGCCACCGGCGCACACCGCGATTCTGTTAGCCATGGAAGCCGTGTTCGGCGCACTTGCTGCCTGGGCATTTCTGCACGAGGCGTTTACACCAACCATGCTTGTTGGATGTGTCGTTGTGCTTGGCGCGATGGGCGTTGCGCAACTCAAGCCCCCGGCAAAAATGCAGATCGCACAGTAGTCGAAGGCTCGCCTGGCACCCGCTCCCCTTTAGTTCTTGGCTCTGGGACGCCCTACCCTTCTTCGAGCCGCATTCGATCAACAACTTCGCGTAATCGTTTGGTCAACCGCATTTTTGCGTGGCGAATCGCTGCTTCACTCATGCCAGTTTCCGCTGCGACAGCTACCGCGGGCGTGCCCCGAACCCCGTACAGTTCAAATGCTCGCCATGTCTTCTCTTCCACCTCGTCACGGACCTCTGCCATGGCACGCGTGAGCATTTGCTCGGTCCATTGCCTGTCCCACTGTTCATCAACATTATCCGGCAGGGATGGCTCCACATGATCAGCAATGCCCACATCTGGACGCCTTCGACGAAATCGAGATCGAATTGCGTTGAGCGTTACACGTTTGAGGTAGCCGCGAAATCGACCCTTTTGGGGGTCGTACTCGAATGCCTCTGAAACTCGAAAGAACCCCAGCAGTACATCCTGCAGCACGTCATCGGCTTCCTGTGGCGGCAAGCCCGCGTTGCGCGCAAAGCCGGCAATGACGCGTGAATACTTCTGTGCGAATTCTTGCCAACCCAACTCGCGGTCAATCGTTCCATCGGCGCGGAGACGCAAGAAAATGCTCGCGCGAGTCGCATACAGCGGATCGGATCGCCCCTTCAGCGGTTCGGTCTTCTTCTGCCCCGAAGGAGCGTCAGGCTGATTGGCAGATTCACTTTCCGCAAGTTCATTGTCGTGGTCTTCTGTCTCCGGCTCACTCCCGTCGCCAGTCACGCGAGCGAGCAACTTCCAGGGGCCCACTCCAATGAGATCGCGATCCGTGAGCGTGACGGTTTCATCCTCATCAACTCTGACCAAGTTGACCGTGGTGCCTGCACGTGAGCCAAGGTCACGAACGGCAAGCGAGCCGTCCTGGACGACGACCAATGCCGCATGCTTTCGAGACACCGCCGGGTCAGAGAGCACCATTGTGCAATCAGCGCTTCGACCCAAGATGGCCTCGGTATCTTCCAGTGTCAACGAAGCCCGCACAAACTGTTGGGGGCCTGAAACGGCTACTAGTTCTACTTGCACGGTCATGTGGTCATCCGCTCCTGCGCTCGCTGCTTGCCATTGGATTCGCCCCAAGTTTTGCCGTCTTGGTCGTCTCCTCCTGCACCTGTATCGGCATGATGAGGCTAACGAGGATATTCACGATGCCAGCGGAAATGAAGGCCATTGGCAAGTTGTACACCTCAATGGGGCCGTCCCAGACCTGTTTCCACACAATTGCCACGAGGAAACCCGTTGCAAGGCCCGCCACGCAGCCCCAGGGCGTGGCCCGTTTCCAGAACAGCGCGAGCAAGACCTGTGGGCCAAAGCCCGCTCCCAAAATGGCCCAGCCATAGGTCAGCACGTAGGTGTAGATTTGAATGTGCTCGTCCATGACGAGCGCCACGGCAACGAGGCCTACCCCCAGCACGCACACTCGGTGGACCCACGGAGATCGGCCCACAGTGGTCCATCCCAATACGCGAGCGAGCAGGTCTGCCGCAACGGCCGATGCCCCCACGACCAATTGACTGTCCGCCGTGGATGCAATTGCCGCGAGAATCGCTGCCAAGGCGAGCCCACCAAAGACCGGCGGCAGCAGCGCCCCAGCCGCGGCAATCAAGGCATACTCGCCATCGGGCGCTCCTTCTGCCCCAGCGGTCAGCATGGGCACGGCCCAGTCGGCGCCCGTTTCAGCGAACGCCCGTGCGATCAAGCCAACGGTAATGGCACCTGTGATGACAAAGAGCGCCCACACGATCGAAATGACCCCACCGACCACTGCGTCGCGGCGATCGCGCATGGCCATGAATCGCACCAGTATGTGCGGCTGACCGCTGTACCCAAAGCCCACGCCCAGTGCGCCGGATCCAAGCACAAAGCCAATCAACGCAGCGCCGGTGAGTGATGGCCAGAACTGCAGCAAGGCTCCGCCATCATCGGCCGCAGCGAGTCCTGTTCGAACGAAATCCAACCCGTCGCCGGACAACAGCAACCACGCAGGCAAACACACCAGCACTGCAACCATGAGTAGCCCTTGGAGAAGATCCGTCCAGCACGCCGCGCGGAAGCCCCCGAGCACGACGTAGAACAGCACCATGCCCGCACCGATCAGGACTCCCCAGAAGTACTCCATCCCATCGAATGCGGCGTGAAACGCTTTGCCCGCCGCAGCAAATTGGGCCGCCACGTACAGCGTCATTGCTGACAGAATGATGATGACGCCGAGCACGCGGATGGTGGATGCCGAGGCTGGAAATCGCTTCGCCAAATAGTCCGGCACGGTGACTGCGCCCAGTTCACCCGATTGTTGCCGAAGCGGTCCAGCGAGTATGAACCAGTTGAATGCGAACCCCAGCAGCACCGCTGGCAGAATCCAAAACGCCGACACACCCGAGGCAAAGGCCCAACCAACCAGCCCCAGCGTCACCCACCCGCTCTCTGACGATGCCGAGGCCGACAATGCCGTGACCCATGGCCCGAGTTTGCGGCCGGCGAGGAAGTACTCAGCTTCGCTATCAGCGGCCCGCCGACTTGTCCACAGGCCCACACCGATCACCAGCAGGGTATAGGTGGCAAATGCGAGGATGAATATGGTCATGGGCGATCCGGGTGGTCATGACCTTACCATTGCTGCGACCCGCAGCGTGAGGGCGACGTGCCCCTGCCACCTGCCGACCATAGTCCTCCTTCATATGGAAGTGGTACGAACGCATGAACAACGAACGCTGGGACCTGCGATTCCTTGAATTGGCCGATCACATTGGCACTTGGTCGAAAGATCCATCTCGCGGCGTGGGCGCCATCATCGTTGCGTCGGATCGACGTGTCTGCGCGACGGGCTACAACGGATTGCCTGAGGGGATCGAAGACCGACCCGAGCGATTGGAACGTCCTGCCAAATACGACTTGATATGTCATGCCGAGGTCAATGCCATCGTGCAATGTGCACGCCACGGCGCATCCACCGTGGGCACCACCATCTACACGACATTCTTTCCGTGTAACACCTGCACGCTGGCCATCATTCAGGCTGGTGTAAAACGGGTCGTGTCTTGGGCGCCGGGCAAAGGTGATGAGCATTGGGCAGAGAAGATTGCAACCAGCATCAACTTGCTCGATGAGGCCGGCGTTGAGTGGACGCAGGTTGCCCGCGCCTGAGCAGCGACCCCTCGTGCGGTCACCTGCAACTGCACCGCCTTCCCGCTGACACCCGCTAGGCTCTTTCCCCATGCTCACTGAAGTCCAATTTGACGGCCTCGTCGGGCCCACCCATAACTACGCTGGGCTCTCTAGTGGCAATGTGGCCTCCACCAGCCATGCCGGAGAACCCAGCCACCCCAAGACAGCCGCCCTTCAAGGCCTCGCCAAGATGCGGCTCGTCCACGGTCTTGGCATTGAGCAAGCCTTTTTGCCACCGCTGGTACGTCCCGACATGCCAACGCTGCGAGCGGCTGGCTTTGACGGCGACGACGCTGCGGTGCTCGCAGCGGCTGCCGCGGACAACCCCCTGCTCCTTGCCCAAGCGAGCAGCGCCTCGAGCATGTGGACCGCCAACGCCGCGACCATCACCCCATCGTGTGACACCCTTGATGGCGCAATGCACGTCACACCGGCAAACTTGATCAGCAAGCCCCACCGTGCTATCGAGCCTCCCCAGACAGCGAGGTTACTCAAGCACGCGCTGCCCTTTGCAGTGCATCACGACCCGCTTGAGGCCAACACCCTGATGGGCGATGAAGGCGCGGCCAACCACACACGACTACACAGCGACACGGGGACCGTTCACCTGTTCGTCTACGGCATCGATCACGACAACCCCAACGCCCTGGCGCCACGCACCTTTCCCGCCCGCCAAACCCGACTGGCCTGGGCCACCATCGCCAAGCAGCACCAACTGCCAGATGACATGGTTGTGCTTGCACAACAGAGCCCTGCCGTCATCGACGCAGGGGTCTTTCACAACGACGTTATCTGCGTGGGCAACGGCGGCCTGCTGCTCCTGCATGAGGCTGCATTCGCCGATACCGACCAAGTGCTACAGGCACTTCGCGATCGCCTCGGCAACGCGTTTACGCCGCTCATCGTTCGCAGCGACGACCTCACTGTCGATGAAGCCGTCTCGACCTACTTATTCAACAGCCAACTTCTCAATACACCCGTAAGCGGCGTGACCCTGGTCTGCCCCGCCAAAGTTGAGGATCATGCACGCGCTCGAGCTGTTGTCGATGGCTGGCTTGATGCTGGTCATATTGACACTGCGCACTACTTGGACCTGCACGAGTCCATGCACAACGGTGGTGGTCCAGCATGCCTTCGCCTGCGGGTCCCGATGACCGAATCGCAAGTCAGCGAGATCCCCCCGGGGCTCCGCATCGACAACGCCCGGCTCGACCAACTCACTAGCTGGGTGGAGCAGTGGTATCCAGACACACTGACTCCGCTGGATCTAGGCAAAAGCGACCTGCTCCACATGAGCAATGCCGCCCTTTGGGCCCTAGGCAGGTGTATCGGCCTGCCAGATCTGTACGCATTGCCACGATAAGTCTGCATTTGGGCGAATGATCGACCGATGCTGAGGCATAGTCTCTCCTGACAACTCCTTGTCTGCGTTGGGGGGAAAAACCCATTGTTGAAGGCAACCACATGACACAAGACACCCTCATTGTTGAACTCTGGGATGGCCGCCTAGCGACATGGGCCGGCCGACACACGGGCGGCTGTCTGTACATCAAAGTGCTCGGCGATCGCTACCGAATCTGGATGCCCCGCAGCATGGTGGTCCGTGCTGGACGCATGCATGCGAAAGCCGCGTAGAAGGCAACGAGTACGTACCATGCCGCCCTGCACGTGCCATTGGGACTCCCCGTGCACCGCAAGCCATGACAAACACCCCCGCATCCAATCTCAAAACTCGCGTCTATCCCGAAAATGCATTCGGTGGATTTACGCGTTGCGATACGACTATTGCATTTTACGGACGACTCAATGCCATCGTCCAAGACGATCATCGGGTGCTCGATGTAGGCTGCGGCCGCGGTGCCTACTTTGAAGTCAACGCTGATTCGCCATGGCGCATTGGCCTACGCAATTTCAAGGGCAAGGCTCGTGAAGTGGTTGGCATCGATGTAGATAGCGCCGGCGAACGCAACACATCCCTCGATGAATTCCGACAAATTAAAGACGTAGATCATTGGCCCGTTGAAGACGCGAGCTTCGACGTCGTGTTCAGCGACTTCGTCTTGGAACATGTCGATAATCCTGCTGCGTTCTTAGCTGAGGCAAATCGCGTGCTTAGGCCCGGCGGCCTTCTTGCGCTACGAACGCCCAACCGTTGGTCATACGTCAGCCTCGCAGCGACGGTGATTCCAAATCGCATGCATGGCAAAGTTACCGGCGCTGTGCAAGATGGTCGCGAGGACGAAGACGTCTTCCCCGTTCGCTACCGCTGCAACAGCCGTGGAGCCATGCGACGAGCCCTGCATCGAGCGGGATTCGATGCCGCAGTCTGGGCCATTGAGGGCGAGCCAGCCTACATGGCGTTCTCGGCGATTGTGTATCGACTGGGCGCCTTCGTACACCGGCTACTGCCCGGGCCCTTCAAGACCACGCTGCTGGCCTTCGCTCGCAAGCGATAGCCGGTGATGCGCTCTTGAAAGTTGGGCAGGGATGGCCTTGGCGTTGGCCGTACACTGGGCAACCCTACATCGAGGAATTACCCCATGCCCCGTCGCTTCATTTGGATCGCCGCCCTAGCGGCGCTCATGACCAACCCCATAAGTCTTGCCGGCGTAGATGAACCTGCCCCACGGCCAAATGGGCCCTTTCAGCGTGCTCATCGCTGCCATGCTCTCACTGGCGCTGATGTGCTCATTCGACCTGGCGAACGAGTTAACAATGCAACGATCATCATCCGCGATGGCATCATCGAAGCCATTGGCCCTGATGTGATCATTCCCCCAGACGCGCGCTTGTGGCCCTGTGACGACCTCGTCATCCACGCTGGGTTCATTGAGCCGGCAAAGATGGTCGACGTCGAGCATGACGCAGCCGCTGGCACGCATTGGAATGCGACGATCCACCCCGAACTCAATCTTGCCCAATCGCTCGACACGCAGCTTTCAAATGCTGATGCCAAAGCACTTCGGGAATCGGGCTACTGCGTTGTCGCCATGCACCCAGGCACCGGCATTCTCCGTGGCACAGGCACCGTCACCACAACTGATGAAACTGCGCGTGATCGCCGACAGTACGACGCCGTGCTTCCTCACAGTGCTGGCTTTGACCGTGGCGGCTGGGGCGGCGAGGGCCCGGGTTCACTGATGGGTGCCATCGCACTTGCAAGGCAAGTCTTGATGGATGCGCGCTGGCATGCTGCCGCGACTGCTGCTGCAAAACGAAATGCTCTTGAGGCGCCGGCTCGTCGAAATGATCTCGTCTCGCTGCTGAATGCCTCACTGGGCGAACATCCGATGCTGTTTGAAATCGACGATGTCAAAGACGCGATGCGTGTTGGTGCATTGGCCGATGAACTCGGTCTCGATGTGTGGATCCTTGGATCAGGCACGGAATATCGCGACATTGAGGGCATTCGCTCACTGAACGCGCCGGTTATTACACCATTGAACTTCCCCGATCGACCAAAGCTCGACACGATCGACGCAGCCCAGCGCACGGGGCTGCGCACCATGCAAGCGTGGGAACAAGCGCCGACCAACCTGCGACGATTACGAGACGCTGGGATCGCACCCCTTGTCACCACCCGCGGCTTGAGCAAGCCCGACAAAGTGCACGCGGCGATGCGACAGGCTGTACAAGCGGGGTTAACCAACGATGAGGCCCTCGCTGCAGTAACCACAGAACCTGCGGCACTGCTGGGTATCGGCGATCGTTGCGGCACGATTGAACCGGGCCGTGGAGCTCACCTCGTTGTTCGTACCGGCGAACCGTTTGCCAAGAACTCGACCATCCAAAGCGTTTGGGTCTCGGGCCGACGCACATCGCTCAAAGAAGATCCCCTAGCGACGATGCAAGGTAGTGGCATTCTGCTCATCGGCGGGCACCCAGTTGATGCCACTGTAGACACGACGAAAAAGTCCCTCTCACTCACACTCGCCGACGATACGAAAGTCAAAGCCAAGGCATTTGAAATGACCGGCCACCGCGTAAGCGCCGCCATCGACGGTCGCGTGCTCGGACAGGAACAATGGATTCGCCTTGCTGGCGTCATTCGCGATAACACCTTGATCGGCCGTGCAGTATTGCCCGACGGAACGACTCTGCCATTGCACCTGTCATTGCTCGAGGATGTTGAGACGCCAGATGAACTAGACGCTCCAACTGTTGCAGAGGTAAGTGCCGCAGACGTTGATCCGGTTGCTGGTGTGTGGGAGGGTTCATTAGAGATCCCCAGCGCCGAATTCTCGCCACCATTCATGCTCACCCTTGAACGTGACGGAACCATGGTTTCGGGCTCGCTCGAGGTCATGAACTCGGTCATGCCAATCGAGCCCACCCCCTGGAATGCAGATGACAACACACTGCACTTCGTCCAGACGATGGGCCGTGGCGGGGAGATGACCTTTGACGCCGTGATCGATGGCAACTCGATGACCGGTAGCGCACAAGGACCAATGGGCGAAGTGCAACTCTCGGCATCTCGCGCTGGCGATGAGCGAGCAGCTGCCGCGACACAAGAAGAAGGCGATACAAAGGACGATGTCCGATTCACTGAAATTCCCCAAGAGGTTCCATTTCCACTTGGCGCACGTGGCCGCATCGCACCCATTGAAGCGCAAAACGTTCGCATTGAACATGCAACGCTTTGGACATGTGCCGCCCATGGCTTGATTGAAGATGGCTGCCTCATCGTTCGTGATGGAAAATTGTCCTACGTTGGACCAACCAACGCTGCTCCTAGGCGAGACGATGAACACGTGATCGATGCCACTGGCATGCATATTTCGCCGGGATTGATCGACTGTCACAGCCACACAGGCATCAGTGGTGGAGTGAACGAATTCAGCACGGCCTGCACAGCACAGGTCGGCATCGGCGACGTCATCGCTGGCGATGACATGAATTGGTACCGCCAACTTGCAGGCGGTCTCACCGCAGCAAACCAACTGCACGGATCGGCGAACCCAATCGGTGGACGCAACTCAGTAGTCAAGCTTCGCTGGGGCCAACCGGCTCGAGCGTTCCCAGTACACAACGCACCGCCTGGCATCAAATTTGCACTCGGCGAGAACGTCAAACGATCTAGTGGCCGATACCCCGACACCCGGATGGGTGTTGAGTCATTCATTCGCGATCGTTTCGCTGCGGCGAATCACTATACAGAATCATGGAATCGGTGGAACGCCTTGAGCGACGAACAGCAACTCGCCGAGATTCCGCCGCGGTGGGACGCGCGACTTGAGACACTTGCTGAAATCATTGCCGGCGATCGGCTGATTCACTGCCACTCGTATCGTCAAGATGAAATTCTTGCGCTGCTGCGGACCTGTGAGGACTATGGCATTCGCATCGGTACGCTGCAGCACATCCTTGAGGGCTACAAAGTCGCCGACGCAATTGCAGACCATGGTGCAGGCGCGAGTTCATTCAGCGACTGGTGGGCGTACAAGGTCGAGGTCATGGATGCCATCCCATGGAACGGGTCAATTATGCATGATGTTGGCGTGGTGGTCTCGTTCAACTCGGACGACAGCGAACTCGCAACGCGGATGAATGACGAAGCAGCCAAGGCCGTGCGATACGGTGGCGTTGCGCCCATGGAAGCCCTGAAGTTCGTCTGCTTGAACCCTGCCAAGCAACTTGGCATCGATCACCAAACCGGCTCTCTGGAAGCGGGCAAAGATGCCGACTTTGCAATGTGGAGCCATGCCCCTCTCAATACGTATGCAAGATGCGAGCAAACTTGGATTGACGGCATGCCGTACTTCACTCGCTCTGATGATGCTGCCATGGCACAACGCGACAGTGATGACCGCAGACGGCTGGTTGAGTTGATTTTGTCGCAGAGCCTCGGAGAACCACCAGACCTTCCCGAAGCGAAACCAGACGAGACGGTTCCAGCATCGACGTACGCAGCCAATCCGTATGCCCAACTGGACGATCACCGCGGATGCTGCGGCATACCTGCTGACGACCATGACCACGAACACGGGGAGACACATTGATGCAATACATCACTCACCACACCATGCTTGGCGTTCTCCTTGCAGCCACATGCACAGCAACTGCCACGGCCCAGTCGCGGCAAATACCTGGCGCGGAACAATCTCGCCCCATCTTGTTTACTGGCGGCGTGATTCATCCTGTCACCGGACCAGTACTAGAGCAAGGCTGGATGCTGGTTGAAGATGGCCAAATTACTTCACTGGGCAATGGTGCGACGCCTCGTGCCGTACGGACCGCCATCATCGACCTCAAGGGCCAACATGTGTACCCGGGACTGATCGCTGCAGACTCACTGCTTGGACTCACGGAAACCGGCGACATTGATGTAACACATGACTACAACGAACAGGGCTCTTACACCCCTGAGGCGCGAGCCGTAGTTGCCATCAATCCTGACAGCGACATCATTCCCGTTACTCGCGCCTCGGGCATTCTCACCGCGATGGTCGTGCCAAGCGGCGGACGATTGCCGGGCAAAGCAGCACTGATTCGCCTCGATGGCTGGACGTGGGAAGACCTTGCCATCAAACCCGATGCAGGACTCGTCATTGAGTGGCCCGGCACAGATCGAAGTGGATGGGGCAGACGTGGCGGCGGTGGTAGCGGCGGCAGCGATAGCGGCGCCAATAAGAACATCCGTGAAATTGACACCTTCCTCAACGAAGCCAACGCTTGGCTCACTGCTCGCCAAGCCGACCCATCTTTGCCCATCGACAGCCGGTACGCCGCCATGGCCCCGGCATTACGCGGCGAACAACCCGTCTTCCTGAAAGCGTCAACGGCGGGACAGATTTCAACCGCTGTGGCCTGGGCGAAAGCACGTGGCCTCAAGCCCGTCATCATTGGCGGGGAAGAGGCCGATCGTGTTGCGAATATTCTGGTTGAAGCGGATGTGCCAGTGATCGTTCGCGGAACGCATCGGTATCCGGTCGCGCGGCACGAAGCAGTCGATGAACCTCATGCACTGCCCGCGCGGCTGCGAGACCTTGGCGTGCAATTCTGCATTGCCCCACGTGATCGACCAGCGCACATGCGAAATCTTGCGCACCATGCTGCAACAGCCGTCGCCAATGGACTTACGCCTGATGAGGGCTTACGCAGTGTCACCATCGACGCCGCAAACATCATTGGCGTGGGTGATCGCCTCGGTTCACTTGAACCGGGCAAGGCTGCCACCTTCATCGTGACCACCGGAGACCCGCTTCAAATCACGACGCACATTGAGCGAGCGTGGATCGATGGCCGCGAAGTCGAACTGGACAGCCGCCAAAGCGAACTTCGCGACAAGTACCGCGAAAAATACCGCCGACAAGGGCGCATTGCTTCGTAACTAATCCGTGGCAGACATTCGTCTCCCAAGACTCGCCAGATTGGGAGGGGCGATTGTCTCTGAAACCACTCCCTTACCTGCTACCCTACTTGCAGGAATGAGGTTCCACGTTGCAACTGACGTCAGTTGCAACGTAGGCGAAGAAGGGAAGTGCGGTACATCGAACACACGTTCGAATAGTCCGCCGCGGTTACGCCGCCGTACAGCCCCGCTTGCGGGTATCGCAAGCGCAACTCGATCAATGTCACTGCTGCATTATGTGAGCGGGAAGACGACCGAGCCACGGGCTACAGCCGGAAGACCTGCCCATTCCCTGTTCGCGTGCGCTGCGATTTCGGCGTGCGGGAGATTTGCCATGCACACGATGCATCGCTTTGCCGTCATCGGGGCCGCTGCCATCACCTCTATGACGACTGCCGACCTTGTCATCGATGAGGCCAATGGCCTGATACTCGATGTCACAGCAACCACTGGGACAGGCTCGTCAACTGCCTACTTCGTCGTCGACTTCAACTACACCGGCGGAGACACGTGGGCGTTTGCCTACAACTTCGATGGCGATGCAACTGTGCACGACGCCTTCACATCCTTTGGAGGCCTCGGCCTGACGTACTGGTTCGATGACTTTGGGGAATGGGGCGTGTTCGCGAGCAACTTTGCCTGGGGCGAGGATGTTGGCGACGTTGACAACTACTGGGCCCACTCCCTCGCCACGCCCGAGGGTTCTGGCACCGTCACTTGGTCTGATGCCATGTCGAGCGTTGACACGACACCACTGACGAACGGGCTTTTGAGCGGCTGGCATAATGGCTTCAACGATGACTACTCGGCCATCGTGCCCACGCTTCCGCTATTCACCGTACCGGCCCCTGGCATTCTTGCGGTGTTTGGCTTGGGCGTGTGCCTGCAACGGCGGCGGCGATGAAGGCAAAGGGCGCCGGCCCCTTGCGTACTAGCCCCAATTGCCAATCAGGTCGAGCAGATCTTGCATGTTGACGCTGCCGTCGGCGTTGTAGTCGTCTTCGTTGTGCATCTGATACGCGGCGTCGCCATTGGTTCGACCCCAGTTGGTAAGCAGTCGAACAAGATCCACATGGTCAACGGTGCCATCAAGATTGCCATCGCCAGGCTTGGCTGCAGCCACGACTAACGAAACACCGCTTGCATCCTGCCGAACCGACAATGCTGCACCGGGCTGTGGCGTTCGATTCGTAATCTGCACGGTGTGGAAACTGCCGAAAACATTGGTGCTGCCGCTCATGATCGGACAGACACTGCCCGCGTGCAGGCCTTCACCAAGGCGGTCGGTGTCGCCGTACACGAAGAGCTCCAGCGCACCGTCCAACTCCAGAACACTTGCACGAATGCAGCCATGGGCATCGGTGGCGCCAAGCATGTGAATGGTTGTGTCTTCATTTGAGAACGAGCACTTCATGCCCTCGATACGGGCATCACTCCACATGGTCAATTGGCCCAATTTCACAACTTGAGACAGGACCAACGAGCCGCCCTCAAGTTCCATGGTCCCCGTTGAAGTATCGATGATGGCCAGGGCGGACACCGTGCTTTCCATCACTTGCAACTTGCCGGACATCTTCATGGCCTTGCAGGCGAATTCGGCGTCGTTGTCAGCAACTTGAAGCGACCCGTCGGCGGCAATGACAACTGGGTCGTCACCTTCAACAACAAGCGTAGCACCATCATAGACACACAAGTAACCTGCGTTTGGGTAGCCTGTGCCGCGACCAATTTGGAGTTGGCCGTCGATGCGCAGGTTGGCGCCGTCCACAACATACATGACCCCCTGTACATTCGTGCTGCTGCCACCCAACGTAACATCGCAATTCAGCAGCGACGTTCCAGTGTCAGTGTCATCATCACCGTCACTGAATTCAACCACCGCGTACCCGTACCCGGGGCGAGGAATGTCCAACGATCCACTTGCAATATTGGCGTTCCCCTCAATTCGCAATATTCCACCAGTCAAGGCAATCGACTCGGCGTCCTCAGCCTCCAGCCCTCGGCAAGACACCCGACCCACATCATCCACGATCAAATGGCCTCGCGAGGACATGGTGATGTCGCCATCGACGGTCAGCGATCCGCCTTGAACGACGCACCTGCCAAAGCCGTCACTGGCCTGGTCCGAGGATCGGCCGATGATCATGTCACCGCCGACAGAAACACGCGGTCTTTCCATGTATGAAACACCTTCCTCACCAATTACCAATATGGATGACCCTGACACACTTGGTCCAGAGCACAACACCACGTCGCGTTCAACCTCAAGTCGACCGCGTTTCACAACACCAACTAACCCGCTTCCGGTACTCGCTAGCACCAAGTTGCCGCTGATGTCCATCGTTGCGGCGGCGGGATTGGGCGCATCCATCAAAAAGGCGTTACTCGCACGCCCGGTGCACAGGGCATCGCCGCCGATCGACAGATACGCATTGTCTTGTAGCCACAGCCCTGCGGAATTCAGTTGAAGAAGATCTCCATCAATGTCCAACCGTGCATCCGTGATGTGCACTTGGCCGTAGCTCTTGACTGCGCCAACGCGAAGCCAACAGCTGTCCTTGATTTGGAGGTTGGTCTGCGCATAAGCCAGAATGCCCTGTAACGCAACATTGGGCGCCTCGCCCATGTGGCCACCACCATCACCCACGAGTGCCAAGTGGCTCCCTTGGTTCAACAGAATCGTGCCTGATGCTTGAATCCAGTCCGAGCAGGAAGGACCAGGCCAATAACAACTGAAATCAGAGACACCCGCATCAGGTGCGTTGAAGATCATCACGGAGTCGCCACTAGGAACACCCCCATCAGTCCAACTGGACGCCTCCCATACCCGCGGGCTGTCGTAACTCCACGTCAAAATATCGCCAAGGACGACAGGGCTGAAACATCCAATTCCGATACTCAAAGCGATGGTCTTCAAAGCGGTATGCATGACAAAAGGCCTCCTGGTGGTTGCGATGCGGCTTTGATGTCAATCAATTCAAAGCCGACCACCTCAGAGAGACCTTGGGCGGCATCTCATGCGCTGCAGAACCAACATTTCATTCGATGCTGGGCAAGATTGGCTGCATTTGCGTGCACCAGCGCAACTTGACCTTTGGATGTTGCTCGCCGTCATCCCCCCACTGGGGTTGTCGCGAGCCAACTGCGATCGAACGACCTCACCACTAGCCCACTAGATAGGGCCGGGCCTTCACCAGTGAGCTACGGCAATGCATACCCCAAGCCCTCGCAATAGACGTGACGCGTGAACCTTCTCTTCAACCCCTGGCATGCGTGTCTTTCGCCAGACCAGTGGGCTGTGACGTTCGTCCTACGGATGAGGAAGAAGGTCGATGACTGTACGTACTTGTGGTGTCACGCCAGATGGCTACCCACGCATGCAGTGCCCCTAGTGAGAACTCCACGCTATACGCATCTCATCAAGCACCTCAAAGCACTCAATCTGGATGTAGTAGGTATTGATGACGCAAACCTGTACGCCGCAACGGCAATCGACGGTCAGCCGTCACCCGGAGACTGTTGCAGTTGGCGACGGAGGCGGGCGTTTTCTCGCTCGAGTTCCAGTTGCTGTTGCAAACGCTCGTTCTCCGCTTGGAGATTGGCGTTGCCGTTATTGCGCTGCTGCTGTTGCTGTTGCTGCTGCGCCTTCTTCTTGTCCATCTCGTTACCGATGACGTAGCCACCAAGCGCACCGACACCTGCTCCGATGAGTGTGCCCTCTGTGTTACCGCCAATGGCTTGTCCAGCAAGGGCGCCAATGCCCGCGCCAGCGAGTGAGCCAGTTTGGGCATCGTTTTGGCATCCTGCAGCGGTGAGCCCGCCAGCGATCAATACCACCATCATTCTTGTCTTGTGCATAAATAAAACCTCCGTCGGGGAGTATCCAATGCCGATTGACCCCAGTCAACGCCTGGCCCCCAAAGAACGCAGTTGAAGTTAGCACTCTGCCCTCGCCTGTGATCATTGCAGTGCTATGCTCAGGAATAGGAGCGTTGGAGGAACCATGAAATCGATGGCACTTATGGCAGCAGCAGGCTTGGCATCAATAACGATGGCAACCGACTTTCCGGTGGATGAAGGATCCACATCCAGCGTACAAGGCCTTACGTCCATCTCTCTTGAGGGCACCCTTATCGGTGATTGGGACAGCGAAGGCAACCCCGAGGGCACCAACACGATTCCAGGGCTCTGGGGCGGATCGGGCAACAACGCCATTCCAGTGGAGATGGGCCCAAGCATTGCATTGGACTTCGCCGGGGACATTTCTGGCTCGATGTCCATTGACATTGACTCGGCCCCAGGTGCCTGTGTCATGCAGTATGTGGATTGGGATCTGCTGGGCAGTGGCGATGCATCCGCAGACGTGATCCTCTCAATTCAATACGAGACCTTTCGCAGCGAGCAACCCAGTTCGTTGTTCATTGGCGGATTCCCTGTAGACATTCCCGTTGGCGCAAGCCAGATCACGGAGGCTCGATTCCAACAGATCGGTCCGGGCGTGGGCCTATCTCTAGAGCGTTCCGATCAACCCGGGGTCTTCGACATTGACGCGGCCGTTGCTGGCTTGTTGCATGTGACGATGGATCTGCTTGGTACCCCAACACCCTTGCAGTTTCCCGTTGCAGGTGTCATTGAGGGCACCTATGCGATTGATGATGATGGCGAAACAGTCAACCTCACTGCCCTCTTTGAGGTCAATGAAACGTCGGACGAACCGGGGGTGGCCTTGCCGACCATTCCAATGGAACTTCCAACCATCCTCCCACCAGGCGATCTGGCAGGCGTCCTTTTAGATCTAACGCCGCAGGGGATGGCTGTACAAACCAAGATCCACATGGCAATCACCGGACACGTGAACAACGATGCCATGCCAGGTGATGCCACGGGCGACGGACTTGTCAATACTGACGACATTCTCGCGGTGCTGTCCCAGTGGGGCCAGTGCAAGGCATGTGATGCGGACCTCAATGGTGATGGCCTTGTCGGCGTGAACGACATTCTGATCATCATCGACTACTGGACGTAGCCAACGCGTTCAACCCTCAACGCACTCGCCCAACGAGGTCAGCAGTAATAACATGTCGTAAATGTCGACCATTCCATCCTGCGTGATGTCGGCGATGCACGGCGGAGGGTCGCCCTTGCCATCAGCGGTAGGGCATGCGCCCCAAGCTGTCAGCAAAATCAAAAGATCGCTGGCGCTGACAAGGCCATCAGAGTCTAAGTCTGCTGGACAGTCCATTGGGCCGCTCTCCCACTGGATGCCAAGGTCGAGATTGGCCTCATCAGGCCACAGGGACACACCCAGTACTTCAATTGGCAATTGCGAGCCCGTGTCCAGAGCACCAAGGTGCAGTGCATTGATCGCCGCAATCGTCGGGAATTGCTTGCCCTCAATACGATCAATTGGCTTGCGGCGTCCACCGGAGTGCGCCTCCATTCCTAACGCGCCAATCCCGGCAGCTAACGTAATTCGAAGTGTGTCCAGCCGCGCCATCCGAACATCGAGACTCCTCGTAATTGCCGTACGAGTGCCCTCGGGGGCAATGTGATCCAAGTAGATTCGGGCGTATTGCAGTTCTGCAGTCACTTCCAACATACTGCCGTCAACAAGCCCAATGGTCGCAAGGGTCACGAACTCAAATCGATCCCCCAATCCATAGTCAACACTGTGTTCGGGCAGCACAAGGTCCAATTCCAACGTCCAAGGTGCAAGAGTCTCGGGCAGTGACATACCTACGCGCTCAGGCGTTCTGGCTGCAAGTGGTTCGGCCCCGGGCCATGGTGGTGGCGCACCATGTGTGACACTGGCAATGGTGAAGAGCAGATCGGCTGGCGGCGCAATGCCATTGCCTGGCAGCGACAATTCCAGCGTCGGTGATGCCCCCATCGTTGGATCATCTGCATCCGTCACCAATTCAACAGGTACCCATTGCAACTGCGATGCGATGGCAACGCGCCGACGCACATCGTTGGCGCCCAAATCAAGCCGAATTTCTGGACGCAACATTGCTGCTGTCAGGTTACTCATCCACCCTTGCACCCAAAGTGGTCCCTCTGGCCACCCACCTTTGGGCGTGGGCAACGTAACGCTGGCGAGTTCCGAGTCTCCAGTGGCATCTCGAGTGACTCGCCAGACGGGAGAGTGTCCAGGCGCAAGCGCTGCGTGTAACGCAATTGGATCACCCCCACCGCGTGGGATATCTGCAACCTGCACACCCTCTTGCCCAATGATGCCCAAACTGCCCACCATGTCGGTTCGATGCAACTCATTCACAGACGCAGGGCCAAGCAACAGCGGTCGGCGAACCTGCAATGAAGGGCGAGGTTGCCAAAAGAGCCCCGACTCAATTTGTGAGGTCAGCGGCGTAGTCACCATGGTGGAGCCGTACAACGCAATAGGCGACACCTTGCTTCCAGATGGTCGAAGGCCACCCACCGTGGCAAAGGTCTCAGAATCTTCCGACAATAAGAGCCTTCCATACGAGGCGGATGTCTGTGGCGACTCTAGATAGAAGCGAGCCAACAGCGGGCCACCTGATTCCGGACGTAGTTGATGCAGTAGCGAGCATGTGCACTGCGCCTCACCACCGTCTCCGATATCGCCAGGCTGCACACCCCATAGTCGCTCGAATCGAATGCCATCTGCTGGGTCTGCTGGAATCGTTGTTCCAAAGACGGCACCTGAGACATTGTCGCCGCCAACAATGACTGTGTTTGGGCTTGGCCCCGGCGCAGCTGACCAAAACTGGTTGGCGCCAACATCGCCACCCTCGCCATCAGCTAGCGGTGCACCATGGATATCGTGGTGCGTCGTCCACGAGGCGGGGTCGGTCCACTGGTCAGGCTTGTCGCATGTCAACAGCGCCACTTCCGAGTCGTCGCCGTCGCCAATGGCAAGCAGCACGCCATTTGGCGTCCATGCAGCGGCGTGGGTGTGTCGTTTGGTTCCAGAAAAGAACTCGTGCAGGACAACCGGGCCGTCAAATACCCACCGCGCTGCGCCTGTTTCGCTGCGGCGAGCCCGCAAGAGCATGCACTGACCGCCCGTCGATGGATCGGGGACATGATGGAGGTAGTCAACGAAGGGAATCCATGCATCCACTAAACGACCGTCAATGACACCGTTTGGATCGGGAAAGTAGTTGGTCATGGAAGATGCAAAAATACGATGCCGACCAAGTGCCCGATCATCACCACCAATGGGTGCAACATGACCAATGATGCGCCACCGCCAGGCATCGCTCAGGTGCTCCAGCGCAATGACGCTGACACCTTCAGCGACCCACTGTACATCTGGGTCTTCCACACGTCGCGATCGCTGGCACAGCAGTACAACGCACCCAGGCAGCACCGTGCCCGCGCGAGGGCGATACGCATGGTCTGATTCCTGCAACGGTGTCCCCAAAAGGACATCGACTGTCTCCACACCCGATTCAATACGACGCATCGAGTGCTCAAGCACGGGGCCAGATCCAAGCCGCTCACCGAGATACACATTCAGTGTCATCAAGGAAGCGTTCACCGTGCCAAGCAAAGGGGTCGTGTCATCGGCATCGAAGCCACTGAGCAGCAACGTGATTGAGCCAGGCGCATCGACGACCTGCGTCCACCCCGCAATAGCGCCTGGGGTGGCCCGAGGGCGACCCCAACGAGGCTGATTCGCATCGACAGCGGTCCCATCACTTTGAAGAGCAGCCATTGGGCGATCGACAACGATGCCTGGCAGGTCCCCAGATTGGGCACCATCAAAATGCGCATGTAAAACGTCGGAAGTCGACGTCAACAGCGACAGCACAATGGCAGTGGCGGCGACCATGAACTCAACAATAGCACCGGTCCAAGCCGGGGCAACTGTTCAAGTCTGAGGATTCACCTCAGCGACGCAAGTAACCGCACAAGCGGCCTTTCTGTAGCCAGAATCGCCATGCAGATTGACCCCGCCAAGGCGGCACGCCATCAATACCAGCGTGAGTTCGAGGATGTGGCGGGCGGTGGGACGCATGGGAAAGCTCCGTCGGGGGAAAATCTGGTTCTGGTTGATCCGACAATTCCACCTATGCGGCCCGGCCCTCCGTGTAAGCCCAATACACTGGAGGACCGTGTTTTTTTCGGTTCTCAGCATGACTGTGGTTCTAGGTGGACCAGTCCCCGATGCCCTGCGGGATTCATGGGCGATATCGCCCTTCTATACCCAACATATGGACGTGCAAGGGCTGCCGATTCTGGCCTCCTCACGCGTCAACCCCCAGGCCCTTGACGAAGCCGCCTGGCTCATTGAACACATGATTGGGCACCGCCCAGACATCTTGAAGGCGATGGCGAAGGCCCGCACACGTTTTGTCGTGATGAGTGTCTCGGAGTACACCACAGACATTCCCGAACACCAGGATCTCTACCCAAGGTTCTGGTGGGACGTTCGAGCGCGTGGCCTTGGCGCAACGAGTGTTCGCCCTGCAGTGTCATGCGGCGAAGAGAACCTGCTCGCCCTCGATGGCGACCCATACGCCACCGAGAATATTCTTATTCACGAGTTTGCCCATGCCATTCAAGATATGGGCCTTGTATCAATCGACCCCACCTTTGATGCGCGATTGAAGCACGCCTACGATGACGCCATGGCCAATGGCCTTTGGGTAGGCACATATGCCGCCACGAATCGCCGTGAGTACTGGGCGGAAGGCGTGCAATCATGGTTCGATACAAATCGATCAGATGACAACCAGCACAATGGAATGGACACACGCGAGGAACTTCGCATGTACGACCCAGGCCTCGGGGCGCTGTGCAATGAGATCTTTGGTGATGGCACATGGAAGTACGTCAGCCCACGTCGGCGTCTGCCTGGCACGCTAGGCACGAAGCACCTTGCTGAGTTCGATCGTGTGGCAAGCCGTACGTTTCATTGGACACCAAGCCAACGCGCGGCGTACGAAGCCGAAAATGAGCGACGTTCCACAACCGCTCAGCGCCCTGGAGAGTCCACACTGGTGTGGCTACGGCGGCGGTGCGTTGCCAATTGCCCCGATGCCATGCTTGATCTAGGCCGTCACTTTCGAGACGGAGACATGGTTGACAAGGATCATGCCCTTGCCCGTAGGTGGTTTACCCGTGCTGCAGCACATGGCTACCCCCCGGCATTGGATCACCTTGGATGGCTACAGTGGCAAGGCGACCCCTCGGTCCGAGATCTTGATCAAGCCCGATTTAACCTCGAGCGTGCTGCTCGTTCAGGCCACGTCCAATCCATGCTGCATATGGCCAACTTCGACACGGAACAAGGGGCTTCTTCACGCGCGGATCGATGGTGGCGCATGGCCGCCCAACACGGGCACCCCAAGGCACTTGAATACGTGAAATCTCAAGCCGCAACAGTTCAAAACAAGGACGACGCACAATGATCACGCTTGGGCTACTAAGCATCGCACTGTCAGTGGCGCCAATTCCCCACCTCGCACCGGTCGGGCGAACAAGTCCATTCATTCCCGTAAGTGGCAGCATGCCCATGGCCATCAATCACGATGCGGAACATGCACATCTCGTACTCATGGCCAATGACGGCCGAGTCATTTCCGGGCCGCATCCTATGACGAAAGATGAAACCGTCGACATACTTGCACTCATGCCTGAGATCCGCGGGCTCGATGAAGCGGCGTATCTTCAATTGATGCACGGTGATAAGGCTGTGAACACGGCATGGGTTGTTGAGCCCGCACTGTCTCGCCGAATGCCCCTCGTGGAACAAGCTGTGTCTCCCCAACGGGGCACGTGGACAAAGGTCATCGGCTGGCAAGATGAAGGTGCTTTGGACAACGAAGACTTGCCTGCTGGCGCCGGGCGAATTGACGGGGCGGCCCTTTCCTCACCCGTGCCACGCGATGAAGCAGTTGTTCGAAGCGGCTGGTGGGTCTACTTAGAACGAGATGTACAGATGCGGACAGACCACGGCGATTTAAGAATTGACTTGCGTGAAGATGCCGCGCCATCAACCTGTCGCAATTTTCGTGCACTGGCAGCGATGGGGTTCTACAACGGCACTATTGCCCATCGCATCATTCCCAAAGGACGCAACGGCAGACCATTTGTTATTCAAGGTGGCGATCCATTGGGCACCGGAGAAGGCGGCCCAGGTTGGTGGGCACCACTTGAGCCAAGTTTCCTCGGCCATGACTACGGGGTGATTTCAATGGCCCGCGCAGACGACCCTGACTCCGCTGGATCGCAGTGGTTCATTGCACTAGATCGTGAAGAAACCGCCCGCCTTGACGGGCAGTACTGTGCCTTTGGTGAGGTCTTTGCCGGCGCCGATGTGATCGACTCCATGGCCTCAGTTGAACTAGCCGACACTGACTACCTCAGTTCACGACCGCTAAACCCACCTCGGGTCAATCTGACGCGAATCATGCCCGCCACACCACGCACTCCTGGCAAGGGCCGCAAAGACCCACGGGTAAAACCTGCGACCTTGCGCGACCCCGCATAGCCCAAGCGACGTACACCATGGAACCGAAACGGAACCCGACCACGTGATCGGGGCCGTTGCATGCCAATGCCCAAACAGGAGGTCCCCCCATGGCACTTTCAAAAACCGCACTCGCAACCCTCGCCGGATCCGCCCTACTGGGCACAACTGCAATCGCATCAGCTCAGAACAGTTGCTCTGGCAACAACCTGCGACCCGTCGGTGCAACACCTAGCGGCGTCAGTTGCTCAAGCAGCAACACCATCTCTCTTGAACAACAGCCCGGCCAAAACCCGGTGCTCCTCATCAATGGCCAACGCGTCGATGACAGCAACATAGAACTCGCACCTGACGGACGCATTTTCGTCCGTGACGGCAATGGCAATCGCGTTGATGTATTTGCCCAACTGGGCCCGATGATCAACAACGGTTTTGGTGCAATGCCCACATCCGTGGCTGCCTCCAACGCCAATTGGTCAGCGCAACAGTACGCAGCCAAACCAGTCATCGGCGTACGCCTGCAACGGGTGACACCTGGCCTCGCCGCACATTTGGGACTCGCGCAAGGCACCGGCCTGCTCATCGCAGGCGTACATCCTGACCTGCCCGCCGCCCAAGCAGGGCTCCAGCAATGGGATGTCATCACGAATGTCGGGGGAACCCCAGTGAGTTCTGCCGACGGCCTCACTGCGATGTTGTCACAAGTTGAACCAGGGACGGGCATCACAATCGACTGCATCCGCCACGGCGTTGCAACGACCATAACCGTTGCCCCAACAATGGTGGACATCCCCGCGCAGCAGGCACAAGCATGGCCTGCCGCCCCACGTAACCCACGTGAATTGCAGGCCATGATCAATGCGACGATGCAAAGGAACCCCGCTGGCAACGTACAACACAAAGCTTGGCCCGGCACCGGCACACAGCAACTGAAGGCCATCCCCACGCCCCCTGTAGGCAGCGCACAACGCCAGCAACTCTTGCAGGGCGGGTCCAAAAACGCGATCTGATCACAAACGACCTACGAACCCACAGATTGATCGTGAAGATCGATCAAACAAGAGACCCCGGCCATGGAAGGCCGGGGTCTTTCGTTATGAATCAACTCATGTATCGAAACGCTATTGGCAGCCGAAGTCGCCAATGACAATCAGCAGGTCATCGACATCTGTGGTGCCATCGCCGGTGACATCGCCACCGGCTGTGCCCCACCCTGCAAGCAGCGCGAGAACGTCATCTGCACCAACAGCACCATCACCGTTGATGTCACCAGGGCATGCAGGCTCTGAATCGCAATCTGGCCGCAACAAAGTGATGGCATCGATACCTGCTTCAACGACTGATCCGCTTGCAGCTGCATCGGACGTCGTAAACCGCAACCGGAAGTTCGACGTGGGCTGATAGCCCGGCAGTGCATCAAGCACCCACTCCTTTACGTACCAACCACCCGACACTTCGGGGCCGCTGGGCCCAACTGTCTCAACAGTTGTCCAATTGGCTCCACCATTGAAGGATGCCTGGACTACGAAGGTGTCCGTATTCGGCGATGCACCGGAATCGTTGGAGAACCAACGGGCATAACTCACGCTGCAGCCAGGCTCAGACGCATCCATATTCGGCGACTCCAACACAGCCGTGCCATCGTCAACGTCGCTGTTACAACTGTTAGCCGAACTATTGTCGGTCAGTGCACAACGATTGTTGCCGTCATAGTCCGTAGGCGGATCACCACGGTTGCAATTTACTGGTACGCCAAAGTTCCACAGCCCATCGGCAGCAGTGCCGCTTGTTGACCATCCATCATTGGTGCCAAAGTTCTCATCGAACGTAATGACGGGTGGGCCATCGGCATGTTGAGCGTTGTATGCGCTGCCCGCTCCAGAAGAGGGCAGATTGATTTGCACGCCAGATGACGTATTTGCCGAGAAGTAGTAACTCGATGATTCGCCACACTCAGCTGGGGGAATGTACGCATCAAAGTCATCGCCACCAGCAGCCATCATTGAGAATGACTCCCAGACACCCGACTGATTGACGTACAAACGGACGCTATCGGAAAGCAGTGAGCCAGAGAGTTCTTCTACACGCAGACGGATATAGGTTCCTACGCCACTTGTTGCCAGATTGTCTGGTTGGCCATCCGGCAACGACAAGCCCAACAGAGCAAGCTCAGGCGTGTCAATGCCATGGGTGCCAAACGCCGCAGCGATTTGAGAAAAGTGTGGCGTGCCATTGTCGATGTTGCCGTCGGTGTCATCAATCGTTAGATAGTCGATGGCAAGGGCCGCATTGATTGATGTTCCCGAGTGCAGGGGCATTGTGTTAATGGCCACGCTTCGAACAACATCCATACCTGCTGCGTCGCCAAAGCCACCCATATTGTTCATGAAGTCCCATACGACGCCGGAGATCAACTGCCCGCAAGCGTGAATCGCACTGCCGCAAGAGGAACAACCACTCGCGGAGTATTGGCAACTATTGTCAGCATTGCGAATGCCATTGTTGCAATCGTTGCTGTAGAAACCCCGAGCCAATTTAGGATCACCTGTCAGGATGACGCCCCACACGTCGCCATACCCCTCGCCGTACTCACCTTGTCCTGACCCGGCGCACGACACGCCATGATGGCCATACTCATGGTGCACTACAACTGAGAAACCAAGGTTGTTGCAGCCGCCACCTGATTGGTAGAAATTGATCGAGGAGTAATCGTAGTAAGCATTGCAACTCCCGCTGACATTGACGTTGCACGGGAAGTTCGTCTGCCCAGCAATGACCGGGAATGACGGGCTGTACTGCAGAACCAGATCACGTATTCGATTCGCTTCGAGATACGTGTTCGTTTGCGCTGTAACGGCTTCTGTCGGCGACGGGTTGTAGGTGATGGTGATATCGCTACCGGAGGCACCATTGGCCGAAGCACTTGCCTCGGAGCCCGCTGAGTTGTTCATGTTGAAATACAGACCATCAATGGTGCCGCCGAAACTGGTGGATCCCCCATCGTGAGGATGGCTAAAGTTGCCGTTCGCATCGGTATAGACCGTCGATCCACCTCCGGTGACGGCCGCATACGGCAATCCCTGGTAGATCTCATTGCTGCACGCTGAGGCTGCCGTGTCTCCCGTTGTATAGGCACGGACTTGGCCAGACACATCACTGACCAATACCGGAGCGAGAGCTGCCACTGCTGGTGAGCCATGAAAACAATTGAGAATCTGGTCTTCCTCATACAGAACGTCACCGGACTGGGCGTCCACGACGAAGCGAAATCGAACATGCCCTTCGGGTACGGCTGGGGAGCCCGCTTCTGCAATGAACTCAATGCCCATCACAGGCGATGCCGAATCGTTGTCGTAACCAGCAAAGACGACTAGCCGGGATGAGTCGATGATCATCGCATCTGCGCCAACAAGCTCTTGAGCGAGACTTTGAACTCGTGCGTGCGACAACAGGCTTGCGCTTGGACGAGTGACTTGGAAGCCAGTCATGTCGCGCAAGTCAGCGGCGGCTAGGACAACTGGGTTGCCACTAGTGTTCCGCGTGAGCAGTGTCAGCCTGCCCTCAAAGACTGGAACGCCTTGGCAGTACTGGCTGAAGTAGACAGCGTTAAATCGCATTGAGCCATCGGCATCAACGACCAACGGCAGGACGACATCGCCCGAAGGCAACACGCCACCTTCTACAAGATCACGGCTATCAAGATTCCAGATGCCAGCCCACTGGTCGGCCCAGTTATGCGCGCTGTCAAGAGGGGTTGCACCAAATCCAACGGGCCGACCGTACACACGCTGGACTCGACCATCTGGGCCGTACCACGCACGGACTCCAGGGTTCTGATTAACCAATCGTTGCAGCGAGCCTGCCGGTGTGGCATTGTCCTCGTTAAACCACCCAGGCTTCGTTGTAGACCCTGGATCGGCGAGCGCCATCCCCGGAGCAATAATGACGGGGGCAATCATCACAGTGGCGGCCAAAGCGACGAATCCGGAGGTCACTGCGGACAGCATCTTCATAGTCAATCTCTCGCTTCTCCCTCCCCAGGGAACACTTGTATGAGACACGGGTGCTGGGATCTGATACGTAATGGTGGCCTCATACGATGCATCAATCAAGTGTTCTGGCGACAGATTCGGGGGGCATTTGCCATGCAACGGGCGGACAGTGACAAAAACGTGCGTTTCTGACGCGGCAGGGCACTATCCTGCGACCATGTCCCCAACAGGCACGCTTGCCACCCACCCGTCATCTGCCTCAGCTTCGCTTTGGCGAAGCGAAATGGCCCTCTTCGCTTCGATCATCACCCTGATTGTGTTCTTGTGCTTCGGTGGCAACTGGCTCACGGCCCCTATCGACAACCCAGTGCAATCGGTCATCTTGTTTGGCTGGTTATTCACAGTCGTGCTCTGGTCGGCCTTTTCGGTCGTCCGCCATGCTGAAGCCTTGGCCCACCTGCTGGGGGAACCTCTTGGCACGCTCATTCTCACGCTGTCAGTGATTGGGATCGAAGTGGTCATGATCTCAAGCATCATGCTTGCGGGCGACAACAACCCGTCACTGGCGAGAGAAACGATGTTCGGCGTCCTCATGATCGTGATGAACCTGCTCGTTGGCCTGACGTTGCTTATTGGTGGCCTGCGGCATCATGAACAGATGTTCAACTTACAAGGTGCTGGGGCCTATCTCGCAGTCATCTTGCCCTTGGCAGCGCTTGGATTGATCTTGCCGACGTTCACTACATCTACCCCCGACGCATCAGTCTCAACGCTGCTGGCATGGTTCCTAGGCATTGCGTGCATCCTGCTCTATGGCATCTTCCTGGGCATTCAAACTATGCGACATCGCGGCTGGTTTCTGCCGCCACAAGTTGAAGGGCCCGCGGGCACACACGACTTCGAGCAAGAACACCCGCATATGGAAATCCGCAGCGTCAAAGTACATGCCTTCTTACTTGTGGCAACGATGATTCCAATTGTGTTGCTCGCAAAGTTTCTCGCGCAGTTTCTAGATGTGGGCATTGAAGTGGCCGGTTTCCCTGCAGCGGCTGCTGGCCTTGTTGTTGCACTATTGGTCTTAACCCCGGAAGGACTTGGCGCAGTGCGGAGCGCATGGAACGACCATCTCATGCGTTCTGTCAACATCTGCCTTGGTTCTGCGCTGGCGACCATTGGCCTGACGATCCCAGCGGTGCTTGCGGTCGCTGCCATATCTGGCCGCACACTTGAACTTGGGCTGCACAGTGTCGACATGCTATTGCTTGTGGTGACGTTGGCCGTGTCGATGATCACGTTTGGCGGGGGCCGCACCAACATTCTTCAGGGGGCAGTCCATCTAGTCCTGTTCATGGCTTATGTGGTCTTGATTTTTGACTTCTGACAGGTCCATGACGCACATTGCGGGCCCAGTTCTTGCCTGACTTGATAATCAAGGGCGACTCAACAGGCCTGAACCACCTCGGTCGACGTACGCAACACATAAGCGGCCTCTTACGCTCCATTAGGCGTGCAACCAGTCCTTCTTCATGGCCTCCTTGGACAGGCACCATGCACCTTCAATTGAACCTGTGGGAGGCGATGCAATTGGTGCGTCGTCTGCGGGCGGCAGGTGAATGTTCCGCGGCGTCACTGCAGCAGCTATTCGGTCGATGCTAGCACTTGCATTCGGCCTAAGACAACGGAAACGTCACGTGGCCTGCTAGCATCGCCATAGTCCAACGAAAATCCCGTTTGGACACCGAGGAACAAAGCACGCATGGCCAAGACACTCAGTGATCAGGTACTCGAAACACTTAAATCCATCGGGGTGCGCCGAATCTTCGGCATTCCGGGGGACACCATTGACACGCTCATGGAGAGCCTGCGTGTTGAGGATGATGTTGAATTCGTTGTGTGCCGTCACGAAGCCAATGCTGCATTCATGGCCTCAGGTGAAGCGCGGGTCTCCGGCGGGCTAGGGGTTGCCGTGGCGTGCCAAGGGCCCGGCACGAACAATCTCATTAACGGGCTTGCCGATGCCGCGGGAGATCGTATTCCGATCTTGTGCATTACCGGCCAGGTCGACAGCAACCACATTGGCTCGGGCATGCCTCAAGAGTCGAGTCAACTGAAACTGCTCGATGAACTCACCGTATTCAATGCCGAAGCCCGAACTCCGATCAACTTAATAGAGTTGCTCCACATTGCCATCAATGCTGCCTTGACCAAGCGGGGCGTGGCGCACATC
Source organism: Phycisphaerales bacterium (assembly GCA_014238965.1). Taxonomy (GTDB): domain Bacteria; phylum Planctomycetota; class Phycisphaerae; order Phycisphaerales; family SM1A02; genus JABAAC01. The sequence goes on from JABAAC010000091.1 coordinate 44,582, forward strand.
TCAGTGCCCTCAGACGTCATGCTTGAATCTGCGGTGCACTACCCGTTGCCTGTCCCGGTCACTGCACATGATTCTGAATGTGTGCCCTCGGACAATGTCCTGCAGGAGGCGGCCGAGGCGATCGCTGCATCAAAAAAGCCAGCCATTCTGTATGGAGCAGGCGCTCGTTCCGCCGCAGCTGAGGTTGTTGCGCTGTCGGAAAAATTACAGGCGCCCCTGCTGCACACGACGCGTTCTAAGGACATCATCGATAACAACCATGACAACGTGCTTGGTGGCATTGGCATCATGGGCAACCACCCAGCGAATCACGCCATGCATAAGGCAGACTTGCTGATCATTGTTGGGTGCAACTTCGCGTGGCGGCAGTTCTACCCTTCAGGTGTTCCAATCGTAAAGATTGACATCGACCCGGAGCACCTTGCAACACATATTCCGGTGACACACCCAGTGCTCGCTTCGGCTCAACCAGCTGTGCAGGGGCTGCTTGATCGACTCGACGATCGCACCGATGACCGGTTCCTTAAGAAGTCACGTAAACCTCTGGTCAAACTGATTGACGACTTCGTCTTTAAAGCCAAAGCAACCAAGCCCGACAAGCCAGTCCACCCCGCGGCGATTATGGATGCCATTGCCAAGACGATGGATGACGACGCGATCATCTGCGGCGACTCTGGCTCGACGACAATTTGGTTCAACAACGCCGTCCGCATCACCGAGAAGCAGCGGTTTATCTGGAGTGCAAATCTCGCCACGCTCGGCGGGGGCATGCCACAGGCCATCGGCGCATCGTTTGCCGCACCTGATCGGCAGGTCATCATGATCGGCGGCGATGGGGGCTTCCAAATGTCGATTCAAGACCTCGTCACGGCGGCGATGTATGCCCGACCGATCAAGTGTTTCATTCTCAACAACGGGTGCTACAAGTTCATTGAATTTGAAGAAGCCAGCCATGATGGCAATGTTGCTTCGGGCACCCGATTCTTAAACCCGGACTACGCCGCTCTTGCCGAAGCATGCCATTGCAAGGGCATTTCAGTGAAAAATTACGATGACTTAGGGCCAGCCGTAGAAGCCGCGCTTGCCCATGACGGCCCGGTCGTCGTGGATTGCAATACCGATCCTGACGCGCTCATGATCCCGCCAGCTGTCACGCCTCACATGGCGGCAAATTACATCAAGAGTGAAATCAAGAGTTGGTTTGCGAAACCCTCACCGGAAGTCGTGCGCCTCGCTGCAGAAGCTGAAACGGAAAGCAACCGACTCCACCGTGAGGCTGCTGGCGACTAACGCCATTTCTACTTAACAATCGCCCCATGCTGAGATCACCAGCAGGATGTCTTCGACATCTGTTACGCCGTCGCCGTTGGCATCTCCGCCCTCAGCACCGCCCCAAAACGCAAGCACGCGCAGCATATCGTCAACGCCCACCATGCCATCGCCTGACACATCGCCGGGACAGTGCTCAGCATTGAGATCAAGCGGCCCCGGACCAGACACCAGAATGTCGGTGGCCTGAGGCGTCGCAAAAACGAGCCCACTGAGGACCAACTCGCCAAGGCTCACGGGCACATCGACAGTGATGAGGTGCGTCGGGGTGCCAAGAGGGGGAATGAGGGCTGTTGGATCCGATGTAAAGCACAGGACAATGTGGGGCTCGACGTACACCTGCCAGCCCAGTTCCTCGACCTCGCCTCCTCCCGCTGCGAGAAATGCAGATGCATCGCAATCGAATTGGAATCCCGCGAGGTACTCATCGCTCTGCCAAAACAGTTGGGCAGATGCAACACCCTCGACCGTTGCCACCTCACCCCAAGACAACACGCCCTCGCCAGAGGCCACGCCGCAGAGTCCTGCAACCAACACAAGTTCTTTCAGGATCCGCATCTCCATCAGAGTGTCATTGCCCACTTGACTCACGTCAAGGACTAAATTACACCTCCCCTTTGGGCAGGGCACCAATACCCGCCCGCAAAAGGCCTGCTAGGCTGCCCATGGGCACAGTGCCCAGGAGCTCTCTGCCTCAGATGAAGATCGGTATTCCCCGCGAAGTGCACCCCGAGGAACGCCGCGTAGCGGTGGTTCCTGCCACGTTACAGCGACTGCAAGGCCTAGGCTTTGAAGTGCTCGTGCAATCTGGTGCCGGCGACGGCTCCAACGCTAAGAACGCCAAGTACGCAGAGATGGGCGCGACGATTGTCGAGGACGCCAATGCGTTGTGGTCGCAGAGCGACATCATCCTCAAGGTTCAGCCGCCCACACCTGCCGAGATCCCACTGATTCGCCCCGGGACCGTGCTCATCTCATTCATCAACCCAGCCGATGACAGCGAGCGAGTACAAGCACTTGCTTCATCGGGTGCAAGTGTGCTCGCGATGGATCAGGTGCCGCGAATCAGCCGGGCGCAAAAACTCGATGCCCTGAGTGCGATGGCGAATATCGCGGGCTACAAGGCCGTCATCGAATGCGCACACCACTTTGGACGTTTCTTTGCAGGACAAATGACCGCTGCAGGCAAGGTCCCCCCCGCAAAGATGCTCGTCATTGGTGGTGGCGTTGCAGGGCTCGCAGCAATTACGGCAGCCAAATCGCTCGGAGCAATTGTGCGTGGGTTCGATACGCGGCTTGCTGTAAAAGAACAAGTTGAGAGCCTTGGTGGCGAGTTCCTGATGCTGGACTTTGAAGAGTCCGGCGAGGGCTCTGGTGGCTATGCCAAGGTGATGTCTGACGCCTTTCTTGAAGCTGAGCGAAAGCTCTTTGCTGAACAAGCCATCGACGTTGACATGATTGTCACGACTGCGAACATCCCCGGCCGAGAAGCGCCGAAACTGATCACTGCAGGCATGGTTGAGAGCATGCGAGAAGGCTCCGTGATTGTTGACCTTGCCGCGGAACGCGGCGGCAACTGCGTACTGACCGAGCCCGGAGAGATCATCGAACACCACGGGGTGACGATTCTTGGATGGACAGATCTCCCTGGTCGGATGCCCGCGCTTTCTAGCAAGCTGTATGGCAATACCCTTGCAGCGATGGTTGAAGAACTCGGGGGCAACGACGCATTCAACCTTGATATGGATAACGAGGTCATTCGAGGCGCAATGATCTCGCACGATGGTGAAGTTGTCTGGCCACCTCCAAAGCCCACCGCCCCGACAACCGAAAAGGACTACTCCAAAGACTTCGGCAAGAGGCCCAATGAAGAGTCTGCAGAAAACACGGCCGCCGCCAATGAGCCCAGCGCACCCTCAAGCAACATTGGCATGGTTGCAACGCTCATTGGCGTTACCGCCTTGATGCTGTGCATCGGCCTGTGGGCCCCCGCTGACTTCACAATGCACTTCACCGTGTTCGTACTGGCCTGTTTCGTGGGGTGGCAGTTGGTGTGGAACGTGACGCCTGCGTTGCACACGCCATTGATGAGTATCACCAACGCCGTCAGCGGCATCATTATTCTCGGTGGCTTGCTGCACCTGTCGGTTGACTCAACAACGGCTGCAGTCGTGCTTGGTGCCCTTGCCGTTTTCTTTGCCACAATCAACATTGTTGGCGGGTTTCTGGTCACGCGCCGGATGCTCGCCATGTTCAGGAAGTAATTCACCCTCGTGCCTGCAAACCTCGCCACAATCATCTACCTCGCCGCTGCGGTGCTATTCATGCTCAGCCTCGGTGGACTGTCTCGCCAAGAGACAGCCCGGCGTGGCACATTGTGTGGCATCGTTGGCATGGTGCTCGCCCTCGTAACGAGCATTTGGAGTGAATCCGTAGGGCTGTACGGCATTGTCGCATTGGCCATGGTGCCTTCAGTACTCATCGGTGCTGGGCTGGCCATGCGCGTGCAAATGACGGGCATGCCGCAACTCGTGGCCTTGTTGCACTCATTCGTCGGTGCCGCCGCCGTGTTGGTGGGCTTTGCGTCCTACCTAGACCCGGGCCCACTTGAAGGCGCTGCGTTGCTGGTGCATCACATCGAGGTGTACATCGGCGTTGGCATTGGCGCGATCACCTTCACTGGCTCAATCATCGCCTGCCTGAAACTCCATGGCTCCATGTCGGGCAAGCCACTACTGATTCCTGGCCGGCATGCATTGAATGTGCTTGTCCTCCTGACAACGATTGGCTTGGGTATTTGGATGGTGACCACCCACGATCACGCCACAGGCATCGTCCTGCTGGGGATCGCCACGGTGCTGACCTCGCTCCTGGGTATCCACATGGTCATGGCCATCGGCGGGGCAGACATGCCTGTCGTGGTGTCGATGTTGAACTCCTATTCAGGTTGGGCCGCAGCGGCAGCAGGCTTCATGCTCGGTAATGACTTGCTCATCATTACCGGCGCACTTGTGGGCAGCAGTGGCGCGATCTTGTCACTCATCATGTGCCGCGGCATGAATCGGTCGCTGGCCAACGTCATTCTCGGTGGATTCGGAACCGATGGTGGTGGCGGGCCGGCTGCTGATATGCCTGAAGGCGAAGTCCAGCCCATGGATGCAGTCGACGCCGCAACACTCATGCACAACGCCTCGAGTGTTGTCATCGTGCCTGGTTACGGCATGGCAGTTGCGCAGGCCCAGCACGCACTCGCTGGCGTGACGCAGATGCTTCGTGACAACAACGTCACTGTGCGATTCGCCATTCACCCCGTCGCCGGACGGCTTCCAGGTCACATGAACGTGCTGCTTGCCGAAGCGGGTATTCCCTACGATATCGTCATGGAAATGGACGAGATCAACGACGATCTGCCCGACACCGACGTCGTGCTCGTCATCGGCGCCAATGACATCGTCAACCCTAGCGCAGAAGATGACCCCAACAGCCCCATCGCGGGCATGCCTGTCTTGCAGGTGTGGAAGAGCGGCACCGTCGTCGTCATGAAACGCAGCATGGGCACTGGCTATGCCGGTGTCGGGAATCCGCTGTTCTTCAAAGACAACACGCGCATGCTCTTTGGCGATGCCAAAGCGAGCGTCGACGCCATTGCATCGGCCATCAGTGCGGAGTGATCAAGGGGTTCGAAAATCGAACAATGGAGCCGATCGGGCTTGAACCGACGACCTCCTGCATGCCATGCAGGCGCTCTCCCAACTGAGCTACGGCCCCTGAATATCTATTGAATTGTCGAGCGAACAGTCTAGCGAATGAACAACTCAGAGCAGTTCGTCAATGGCTGCCGCATACTGTTCCTTGGGCTGCAATCCGACGATCTTCTTGGCCACTTCGCCACCTTTGAAGATGAGGACTGTCGGAATCGACATGATCTGATGCGCTGTGGCAACCTCTCGGTTGTCATCAATGTTCATCTTGCCAACCTTCGCGCGACCGGCATAGTCGTCTGCAATCGCTTCAATCGTGGGCGTGAGCATCTTGCATGGGCCACACCACTCGGCCCAGAAATCTACGAGCACGGGCTGGTCGCTGTTGATGACATCCGCGTCGAAGGCGGCGTCGGTAAAGGTCATGATGGCGTCGCTGGCCATAGTGGGAAGTCTCCAAAATTCGATCCAATGTGGGCCGAGCATGCCATTCTAGCACGCTGCTCAACCTTCTTGGGCCCCAGAAGTCGATGCAATCCCTGCATCATCAAGACTGGCCAACGCAGCGGCGTGCACAGTCACGTCATGGACCCTAAAAAGCCTAACGCCCCCTGCATGCTGCATGGCCGCAACAGCAGCCGAGGCCGCATCGCGGGCCGCAGGATTCGGCTCGCAAGTCACCGCTCCAATGAACGACTTGCGGCTGGCAGCACCCAGCACAGGCAGGCCTGTGGCGACAAATTGGTCCGATGCTGCGATTAATGACCAATTCTGCGCCACACTCTTGCCAAAGCCAAGCCCTGGATCAATGCAAATACTTGCGTTGTGCACACCTGCCTCCAAGGCCGCCTGCGCTCGCACTTCAAGCCAGCTGCGTACCTCGCCCACGACATCGGCGTATGCCGGCGGGGCCTCGTACGCGTCGCTGTAGTGATCTGTATCCGGTGGTCCAAGCCGATGCATCAACACGATCCCACAGTCTCTACGAGAGGCAAGTGCGAGCATATCACTGTCTTCTAGCCCGGCGGCAACGTCATTGATCGCATCAGCCCCTACATCAAGCGCAGCCTCGGCGACGGAGGCCAATGTGGTATCGATCGTGATTGGGGTATTGGATTGGGCACGAATCCCCTCAATCACGGGCAACACGCGATCCAATTGCGATTGGGCAGGCACACGCACGGCCCCCGGGCGTGTGGATTCACCACCGATGTCAATCACAGTTGCCCCCGCTTCAATCATGGCTAAGGCGCCATCGACCGCATGGTCGACATCATGCCAATGCCCACCATCACTGAATGAGTCTGGCGTGCAGTTGAGAATGCCCATCAAGTGTGCTCGCGAGAGACCCAGTGAACAACTCGCCCCAAGACGCCAAGCCACCGCGGGCGAGATCACTCCACCGTCACAGACTTAGCAAGGTTTCGAGGCTTATCGACATCGTGCCCACGCAATAACGCGGCGTGATACGCCAACAATTGCAATGGCACGATTGTCAGAAGTGGCTGCAATGGCGCTGGCACATCGGGCACGGTGAAAACGGCTTCGCATAACGAGGCGGCTTCATCGTCGCCCTCGGTGATCACACCGATGACATGGCCACCGCGAGAGCGGACCTCTTCGATATTAGAGAGGACCTTTCGGTACTGGCTGTTCCTCGTCGCCACAACCACGACAGGCATGCCTTCGTCGATCAAGGCTATGGGGCCGTGTTTCATCTCCGCTGCGGGCATGCCTTCGGCGTGAATGTATGAAATTTCTTTGAGCTTCAACGCGCCCTCAAGCGCCACGGGGTAGTTGTACCCGCGACCAAGGAACAGCCAGTTATCCCGCGAAATGAATCGCTGTGCAACTGCACGTGCATGATCGCCATCGGCGCACACGCCTTCGAGCAAGGTTGGAATGGTCTCCAACGCCCGCAACAACTCCGCTGCTTGTTCCTCGCTCATGACACGGCTTCGACCGAGGTAGCACGACAGCAGCACCGCTGCGGTTACTTGGCCGAGGAATGCCTTGGTCGAAGCCACCCCAATCTCTGGTCCAACTCGCAAGTACACCCCTGCATCTGTTGTCCGGGCAATCGTCGACCCAACAACGTTGACCAATCCAAGCGCAAGGGCTCCACGTTGCTGCGCTTCTTGTACCGCTGCGAGCGTGTCCGCGGTCTCGCCCGACTGACTGACGGGAATGACCACGGTGCCATCTTCAATGATGGGATTTCGATATCGAAATTCGCTGGCAAACTCCGCGGTGCAGGGAATCTTTGCAAGATCTTCGATAAGCCGAGCACCGATCATGCCCGCATGCAGCGCGGTGCCTTGCCCGAGAAACACAACGCGCTTAGCCCGAACTAACGTCCGTGCATGTTCTGCAACACCGCCCAAGACGACTCGTCCATTCTTGGCATCCATCCGCCCGCGTAGACATCGAGCCACCGATACCGGCTGTTCCTCGATTTCTTTGGCCATGTAGTACTCGTGCGCACCAAGTTCAATTTGCTCAAGCGTGATATCGAGCTCTTGCAACTTCGCCGTTACGGGCGCATTGTCGAGATCTGCCGTGACGAATCCATCACCGGTGATGCGCGCCACCACGTCATTATCGATGGCTGCAACTTGCCTCGCGTGCGTCACAAGTGCCTGAGCGTCGGAGGCAACAAGGTAGCCCTCTGGGCCCACCCCGATCATCAGCGGGGACCCTCGTCGCGCGGCAACGAGAACACCTGGTTCTGCTTTGCACATCACTGCTATTGCGTAGGCCCCTTCTACTTGGCGAAGCGCGGCACGAACGGCCGCGGCAAGGTCGCCTTCATACAATTCACTGATCAGGTGCACCAACGCCTCGGTGTCGGTCTCGGATGCGAACTCGTGGCCCTGCTGCCCCAGCCACGTTTTCAGCGCCGTGTGGTTTTCAATGATGCCGTTGTGCACGAGCACGATGCCGTGGTTGCCACCATCGTTGTGTGGGTGGGCATTTATTTCGGTGACGCCACCGTGGGTCGCCCACCGCGTATGGGCGATACCAAGCGTGCCCTCAAAGCGATCATCCCCGTCAATAGACTGTTCAAGCACCCGAACGCGGCCCACAGCACGAGCCAACTGCATGCCCTGCCCGTTCAGTACAGCAATGCCTGCCGAATCATAGCCCCGGTACTCAAGCCGCTTGAGACCTTCCATGAGAATCGGCTTGGCCGACGCTTGTCCTACGCATGCAACAATTCCGCACATATGAACATGGTATCCGCGCCAGCGAGACGCGCCCCGATTGGCGTTGGTGGATACGCTCAGGGCATGCCTGACCTATGGCACAACCAACGCACGAGCCGGCTCGACGCCGCACTGCCCCTTGCCGCCCGTATGCGGCCAGCATGCTTCGATGACGTACTTGGCCAAGATGCCGTCGCTGTCCTTCGTCGCATGGCCGCGCGGCCGCGACTTGGCAGCGTGCTGTTGTGGGGGCCCCCAGGCACTGGCAAGACGACATTGGCCCGAGTCCTTGCCGCAGAAACCTCTCGGGATCTGGCCGAAGAAAATGCAGCGACCGTCGGCGTGGCTCGCATCCGCGACATACTCGTTGAATCCAAGCACCGCATCGAAACGGACAGGCCGCCGCTAGTGTTGTTTCTCGATGAAATTCACCGCTTCAATCGAGCGCAGCAGGACGTGCTGCTTCGCGATGTTGAAGCTGGCATTGTCGATCTGGTTGGCGCGACGACCGAGAACCCTTGGGCGACATGTACCAAAGCCCTCATTTCGCGAGCCACTGTGTTGGGCCTTGTGCCCTTGTCAGACGACGCAATTGAAGCGCTGCTTCGTCGAGCATGTGATGAAGATCCCATGCTCAGTGGCATGACGGTGGACGACGAAGCTGTCGCAATGCTCACACAGCAAGCTGCTGGCGATGCACGCCGGGCCCTCAACGGGCTTGATCTTGCCTCAACAAGTGCAATCGATGGGTGTATCGATGCTGATGCTGCTGCGAAGGCTATTGGCCGTCGCGGCGTGTCATGGGACCGAGATAGCGAGGCGCATTTCAACCACGCCAGCGCATTGATTAAATCGATTCGCTCATCGCATGTCGATGCATCGCTGCACTGGCTTGCCGTCATGCTTGAAGGTGGCGAGGACCCAATGTTTATCGCTCGACGTCTAGCGATTGCCGCATCGGAAGATGTGGGACTAGCATCGCCTCAGGCGCTTTCGCTTGCTGCGGCCATGTTGCAGGTGGTGGACCGCGTGGGCATGCCTGAAGCGGAATATGCCCTTGCCCAGTGCACGATCTACCTCGCGTGCGCCCCCAAGAGCAACTCCACCACCTTGGCCATCCAAAAGGCCCGCCAGGACGTACGAACGAATGGCCCAGCGCAAGTGCCCCTGGCGTTGCGACCAAGCCGCGCGCCAGGCGGCGAGGTCCTCGATCATGGTGTGGGCTACGTCCATGGGCACGATGATCCAGCCCGAGCATGGGCCATGTGTGATCTGGGCGATGCACATCGGTACTTTCAACCAGGCTTGACTGGCTTTGAAGCCACGCTGAGCGAACGCCTCAGGGCCCCAGAGACACCATGACAGCCCCAAACAAGGCAGATCTTCGCCACAGCATGAATGAGTGCCTCAAGGCACTGGACGAAGCTCAGCGGCGTGCTGGCGCACAGGCCGCCTGTGAGCTCCTCAAGGGCGTTCTGGGGGAGCCTGCTGGCCAAACATTGCTTGGCTATCTACCCCTACCAAGTGAATTGGATGTCACCGCCTGCCTGACGTGGTGGCTCAAGGGTGGTGGCCGCCTTTGCGCACCGGTGGTGGACTGGTCTGCTGGCACCATGGTCGCAGGTGTACTCACTAGCCTCGATGATGGCTGCCTTCGCACAGGCAAGCATGGTGTGCGTGAGCCGTCATCTGGGCAGGTGATGCCACTTAACGAGGTGAGCATGATCCTCGTGCCAGGTTTGGCCTTCGATGAGGCGGGCAAGCGGCTGGGGCGAGGCGGCGGGTTCTACGACCGGCTGCTGGCAAACAGACATGAACATGTTGGGTGCATTGGCGTGTGTTTCAACGAACAGCGGGCCCAGGCCGTACCTGTGGATGCACATGATCAGTGTGTGGATGTGCTTGTAACGCCTGCGGGCATTGTCGAGTGTCGCTAGACTCGCACGGTGGGAGTGGCTCCCATCACCCCGATCGCCAATCTCAGCACAGGAATGCCCCGCCATGGCCCTGCCAAGCCAATCTGCTCGCCCAATGAAGATTCGTGGAGGCGTTGGTGGACGCCGACGTCGACGACGCGGTGGTGGTGGATTCATTGTCGGCGTGATTTTGGTAGCTGCTGCAGCGGGGGCAACGTGGTGGCTCTGGCCAGAGGCATCCGAAGAATCCGCGTCCATTGGCCCGGTGCCCGATGCATCCAACGATGACACGCTGGCCACGCCCATTGCCGCCACGCCGGGTGTTGAAGTGCACAATGTGGACCAAACAACGCCTCCTATCATCGTCGATGCCGGCACAACAGACACCCCTGTCACCCCAGATGCTCCCACGCCACCACTAGACCCGCCACCGGCGGACACGGGGCCCTCTGTGCTGGATCAAGCTGCAATCTTGGTGCGAGAGCGTCGCCCAGTGGAAGCTAGAGCACTGTTGAGTGTTGCCCTTCGAGACGGCACGCTCTCGCCATCGGACGCGGATCATGTCCGCGCAACATTGTCTGCCATCAACGAAGGGCTTGTGTTTTCCGACGATCTTGCCAATGGCGACCCCCACGTCGATCTCTACACCATTAAGTCTGGCGATTCGTTGACTCGAATCGTTGATGATCAGAATCTACCCATCAATTGGCGATTCTTGCAGCGCCTCAACGGCATTCGTGATCACAACAAGATCGGTGTTGGCCAACGGCTCAAGACAATCGTCTCACCCTTCCACGCGGAAGTATTCAAAGATGATCATCGACTGGATCTGTGGCTTGGCGAAGGCGACAAGGCTGTCTATGTTCGATCGTTCAAGGTTGGCCTCGGTGAATTCGATTCAACACCCTTGGGCGTCTTTCGTGTTGAACAAAACGGCAAACTCGTAAATCCCGCGTGGCGAAACCCACGCACCGGGGAAAGCTTCGACCGCGACGACCCAAAGAATCCCATTGGCGAATACTGGATCGCACTGGAGGGGATTGAGGCACACAACTTGCAAGAGCGAGGCTTTGGCGTACACGGCACAATTGACCCGGACTCCATCGGCCGCAGCGAGTCGATGGGCTGCGTGCGACTTGGCGATGACGACATCGCACTCTTGTTTGAGCTGCTTGCCTCAGGCCAAAGCACCGTTACCGTTCAATAAGGCTAGAACACGGGGCCCCTTCGGTAGAGCACGGGTACCCTTCGATCAAGAACGCCGGGCATCTGATCACGCTTAAACGTATGACCCAAAAAGAACAGCCCCTCTCCCGAAGGAGAGGGGCTGGTTTGGATCAAGTGATCCTGAACAGAGCAATCAGATCAGAATGCGACCTGAAGCTGCGTTCGCAGCATCCATTGGCTGCCGGAGGTCTGGGCTGCGCCGCCGCCCCACCAACCTGTGTAGCCATGAGCGCTGCCGCCCGCGGCCAAGGTTGTGTGTGGATCGGAGAAGTTCCAAGACCAGTCAACACTCAACTTGACGTTGCCACCCATGTGGTGGTTCCAGCCAAGTGTGAGCATGTTGAGACGACTGCTGGTTACGCCAGTAGTCTGACCTGGGTACAGCCACTGCCACGAGGCATAGGCTTGGTCGGCATCGCTGAGCCAGTAACCACCGAGCACTTCGAAACCGAAGGAGTTCTCGTTGGTCGTGTTACTGCGATTCTGACCATAGGTCGCTGAACCCATAAGGCTCCAGCCATCAGCTGCAATGCTGTAGTCAGCAGAAACGAGCCAGTTGTTGGGCACGTCAAAAGTAAGAGGATCTTTGTCAGTGTTCTTGAGATACGCAGCACCAACGCCGAGCATCATGCCCATGGCAGCACCACGAGTGGAGCCCATGGTTTGATCGAACTGTGACCAGTCACCTTGAAGCAGCATTTCGCCACGACCTGAGACACCCCAACCATGGTTGTTGTTGGCCCAGTCCTGTGAGTTCACAGCACCGTTGCCAGTTGAACCATTGGAGAACATGACGTTACCACGCAAGTTGTTGTTGTCATACAACAACTTGATGCCGTTGGTCAGGTTCGAGGTGTACCAGAAGTAGGTACCCGCACCACGCTCGATGCCAAGTTGGTTTTCAGCATTAACAATGAAAGCGCGCTGGACTTCGTACTTCTGACGACCCATTTGCAACTTCATGTTGTCGTTAAGGCTGAAGCCACCGTAGGCCCACTCAAGTGGGTTGTTGGAAATGCCGCCACCAGCACGAGTGCCTGAAGCATTACCGTTGTTGTACGGTGACCAGTCGAGGCGAGCGTTGTAATAGATGTCGCCGGCAAGGGAGCCAGAGAAGTTCAACGCAGCACGAGTGGTTTCGAAACCAAAGGCCGTGGTGTAGTCACCCGCAGCATCAGCGCTAGCGCCAGCATTGCCACCGTTTCGACCGGAGCCAACATTGAATCGCTCTTGGAAGAGGCCATTGATCTTCATTGACCACTTGCCATCAGCACTCTGGATATAGAAGCCATCGTTGTAGCCGGACGTGGAACCATCACCCTGAAGGCTGGCCCGCGTGTCGGCATCGGACAGCACGTCTTGGACCAGACCACGGATTTGCTCCGAGCGTTGCTCGGTCATCCAGTCTGCATCCTGGTTTACGGAAAGCTCGGCAATGCGTGCTTCCGCTGCTTCGAGGCGAGCAGAAAGGTCAGGAGTGACCTCTGTGCTGCCCATAGATGCGCTCATAATGGCGCCAATTGTGATCGAAATACTCATCGATCGACTCTCCTACGCTCGTGGGTGTTTGCAGCCGGCTCTGTAGTGAGCGAACCACTTGCACCCGGGACCAAGTTGGGCCCGCGACGTCCGCGCGGTGCGCCGCGGAGGAACCAACATCCGCCTATCGGCCAACCGTGGCCGTAGAGTTGAAGGCGAGAAGATAGCGATTTCACATTAGATCGCTAGGGGCATCGCCCTGAAGTATGACTATTTGATGCACATTGCTGCGACAGGAGGCGATAAGTCACTTCTGAACAGCAACTTACGCGCTGCTGAGCCGGTGCACTTTGATGCTCTTTTTTGCCCAAACAGCCCTATTACAGCCCAAAGGCCAATCAAGGCTATTTCGGGTCTCAAAACCGCCGCATATGCCAAATCCAACGACCAAATCGAAAAATAGCCCTGCGCCGGCCCTGGGGGGTCATTACCCCATTTTGAGGCGATCCAAAGGCGGTTTCGCGTCGCCAGCGCCACCAATTTCCTCGTATTTTCCAGCTTGTCCGATAACCGGCATAGCCCAATCCGAGAAGTGCGCGAAGAAACTGCATTGGCGACACGATAGTCGATCTGACAAACGATGCCCGAGGCCCTTGGTGCCCTAGCTCATTCTGCTGGGCTAAACCCGGCTCCCGACCATGGGAATTCTCTGGTTGGTGCCCTAGCTCATTCTGCTGGGCTAAACCGGCTCCCGACCATGGGAATTCTCTGGTTGGTGCCCTTGGTTTGCGGCAACACTGGCAGCAACAGATACACAAGGGCCAAGCAGCCCAGGGATCCGGCCCACAGATACGGTGTCCAGCCCAAGTAGACGAAGAAGCTCGTCATCAGCAGTAAGAGCAAGGCCAAGGGGATAAGGCCTTCCCAGGCGAGCTTCATGAGTTGATCAAACCTGAACCGCGGGAGCGTCCATCGCACCATCATGGTGAGTACGACAAGGGCAAAGACCTTGCCCATGACCACGGCAAACTGAATCAGGATCATCCACCACGCCCCGCCAGCGGGCAGATCCCAGCCCCAGAAGGGGTTCAGAGACCAGCCACCGAGGAATAAGGTGGCAAAGAAGGCACTGCCAACGACAACGTGCACGTACTCGCCAAGGAAGAATAAGGCCCACTTCATCGAGGAATATTCAGTGTGCCAACCACCGATGAGCTCCTGCTCGGCCTCAGCAAGGTCGAATGGCGCTCGATTCGCTTCAGCCAGAAGACATATATAGAAGAGAATGGCCGCAAGGGGCTGCTGCACAAGGAACCACTGCCCGTTCAACTGCTGCTGCACGATGTCCTGGGGCAACAATGTGCCCGCCGTCAAAATCACGCACAACAAAGCAAGGCCCATGGGAATTTCGTACGAAATCATCTGGGCTGACGCTCGCAGGCCGCCCAGGAATGAGTATTTGTTGTTGGACGCCCAGCCACCGAGACCAACGCCATAGACGCCCAACGACGCCACGGCGATGAGATACACGATGCCTATGTTCAAATCGGCACCCATGATCTGCACGGTGCCCCATGAACCCATATCCAGTGTGCCGGCCCAAGGAATGATCAGGAAGCCGATCAAGGCGGGCAATACCGTCAACGCTGGTGCCAGCGTAAAGAGCACCTTGTCTGCTCCACGGGGCGTGAAATCTTCCTTCATAAAGAGTTTCAGCCCATCAGCAATGGGCTGAAGCAGGCCTTTGGGGCCCACACGATTTGGGCCAACACGATCCTGCACCCAGGCACAAATCTTACGCTCAAGCAGAATGAGATAGGCCGCCGCGCCTAAACACATGTGCAAGACGACCAAGATGACCACGATGGAGGCAATGAATTGCGGAAGCCAAGGGGGCATGAGAATCGCACGATAGTCGAAATGCAAACATCACATCTCGAAAGTCTGAAGATGCCTCAGCGGAGACTCCTTCCGCGAGGTCAATGTTCGCCTATCGACTGCTCCACGCTGAGGTTGGCTGCATCCCCAAACGCATCTTGCAACGCATGAACTCGCCAGGTGCCTGCTCGCAGTGACGCAATTGCTCGCACCGCAGCACTCGCGCCAGTGAGTGTCGTGATCATCGGCGTCCTTGACCGCACGGCCATGGCACGAATGCGACCTTCGTCTGTATTCGAACCCGTCCGCGTAGGTGTGTTAATGATGAGGTCAATTTCACCATTGGCCATCCGATCGATGATGTTGGGCCTTGCACCTTCTGAAATCTTCCGCAAGACCGTTGCGTCAATGCTGTTGGATGCCAGCAACGCAGCCGTGCCACTGGTCGTGCATATTGTGAAGCCCATCGAGGCAAGTTGTCGTGCAACATCAACGACACCTTGTTTGTCTGCATCGCGGACTGAGATGAACACCGTGCCCTCAACAGGCAAGGGCATGCCTGCGGCCATCTTTGCCTTGGCAAGCGCAGCGGGCGCGCTGCGATCCATACCCATCACTTCACCGGTTGATCGCATCTCGGGGCCCAGCACAACGTCGACCCCAGGAAATTTCTCAAACGGGAACACGGGCTCCTTCACTGAGACAAATTCAAGCGAGTCCACTTCTTGAATCGCGAGTTCATCGAGCGACGCACCCATCATCACTCTCGCTGCAAGACGCGACCATGGCACGCCCGTGGCCTTGGCAACAAACGGAACCGTTCGAGAGGCTCGAGGATTGACTTCGATCACATACAACTCGTCGTCGCGAATAGCCAACTGCAAGTTCATCAGCCCGCGCACGTTGAGCGCCTGGGCCAGTGATCTGGCAGTATCCGCAATGCGCCGCCGCATTGACGGCGCAATACCGTCAGTTGGCAAGATGCACGATGAGTCCCCCGAATGGACGCCTGCTTGCTCGATGTGCTCCATGATGCCCGCGATCACACCACGACTTGGATCGCTTGACAACGAAAGCTGCAAGCTGCGTGTTCCTTCATTGGGCATGTAGTCAGCCACGACATCCACATCGATTTCCGTTGCGTCAGATAAAAATCGGTCGATCAACACCGGCGCATCAGCTAAATCTGACACGTCAACGGCTGTCCGCATATACCGCTCAAGCGACGATTCGTCATAACAGATTTCCATGCCCCGCCCGCCAAGTACATACGACGGTCGAACGAGTACTGGATAGCCAATGTTTGCCGCAGCCGCGCATGCTTCGTCCATCGATCGAACGATGGCGTTTTCTGGCTGCCGCAAATGCAGCTCATCAAGAATGGCCTTAAAGCGATCGCGGTCTTCGGCAGCATCAATTGAATCGAGCCCGGTTCCAATCAACGGCACACCAGCAGCAGCAAGACCATGCGCAAGATTCAGCGGTGTTTGTCCGCCGAACTGCACAATGCAGCCCACAACACCGCCGGAACGCCCCTCCGTATCCACCCCACCACCATTGAGTCTCTCGACAATGTCCAACACATCTTCAAGTGTCAGGGGCTCAAAGAAGAGCATGTCGCTTGTGTCATAGTCGGTACTGACAGTCTCAGGGTTCGAGTTGATCATGACCGATTCAAAGCCCATGTCTTCGCATGCAAAGGCGGCCTGACAACAGCAATAATCGAACTCTATGCCTTGCCCAATGCGGTTTGGGCCGCCCCCGAGAATAATGATCTTGGGCGTATCCGTAATACGAACTTCATCATCGACAACCAATACACCATCACATTCGTGTGGCATTTCATACGTTGAGTAAAAGTACGGCGTCACTGCGTCGAATTCAGCAGCGCACGTGTCGACCAATCTAAACACCGGCTCAATGCCAAGCGACTTACGATGCGCTCGCACCTTGAGAATGTTCTCGGTCGACACAACGCCGCAGTAAATTCTCGCTAATTGCGGGTCGCTATAGCCCTCACGCTTTGCCTCCGCAAGCAATGCTGCGGGAACATCGGCAAGGTGCTCGTACGCAAGCAACTGATCTTCAAACAGCACCAGGTGCTCTATCTCGTGCAGGAACCACGGATCGATGCCGGTCAAGTCGTGAATACGTTCAACCGACCAACCAGCCTTCATGGCGTAGCGGATGTAATACAGCCGCCCCTGAGCGGGCACTGAGAGCTTGCGAGTCAGTGTGTCGTGGTCGAGTGGCCAATCACCATCATCTTTACACGACCAGTTGCGCTCCGCTGCAAGCCACCGGTCATTCATGTCTAGGCCAAGCCCAAAGCGCTTCACCTCCATCGACCGAATAACTTTCTGCAAGGCTTCTCGAAATGTCCTGCCAATACTCATCGCCTCGCCGACGGACTTCATCTGCGTGGTCAACGTTTCATCGGCCTCAGGAAATTTCTCGAACGTCCACCGTGGCATCTTCACAACGACGTAGTCGATTGACGGCTCAAAGCAGGCGCTTGTGGTTCCCGTAATGTCGTTGCGAAGTTCGTCGAGTGTGTAGCCCACGGCGAGTTTGGCGGCGATACGTGCGATTGGAAATCCGGTTGCCTTCGATGCCAGCGCAGAACTACGAGACACACGCGGGTTCATTTCTACAACGACAAGTCGAGCCGTTTCTGGACACACCGCAAATTGCACATTCGCGCCACCGGTGTCTACCCCAACCTTGCGCAAGATGGCAAAAGCTGCATCTCGCATGCATTGATATTCGCGATCAGAAAGCGTGACAATTGGTGCGATCGTGATCGAATCACCGGTGTGCACCCCCATCGGGTCGACGTTCTCCACGCCACACACCACAATGCAATTGTCCGCGGAATCTCGCACCACCTCAAGCTCATATTCCTTCCAGCCCAGTACAGACTGGTCGATCTGCACCTGACCGATGGGTGATGCCGCAATGCCGCGCCGCACTTGATCCTCGAACTCTTCTCGGTTGTAAGCAATGCCGCCGCCAAACCCACCGAGCGTGAACGCTGGCCGAATAATGGCGGGCAATCCGATTTTCTCGAGAAAGACGAACGCCGCGTCAAGGTCGGTGACCGACTCTGCTCGTGGAAGATCAAGGCCGCACTCGGCCACGACTTTCCGGAAAGCCTCACGATCTTCCGCGCGTTCGATGACCTCCGGTGTGGCACCAATCATCTCCACGTTGCGTGAGGCAAGCGCGCCGGATGCTGCTAATCCCATCGCGCAATTTAGCGCTGTCTGGCCACCCAATGTTGGCAAGATCGCTTCGACGGGCGTGCCTCGTTCAGCCTCGAGGTCAAGCACACGCTCCACCGCTTCGGGCGTAATGGGTTCGATGTACGTTCGATCTGAGAACGACGGATCAGTCATGATCGTCGCGGGATTGGAATTGACCAAAACGACTCGATAGCCTTCTTCGCGAAGCGACTTGCACGCTTGTGTTCCTGAATAGTCGAACTCACAGCCCTGTCCGATCACTATTGGACCGGAACCCAGAATCAAGATGTTCTTAATGTCTTCGCGGCGAGGCATTGGCCGGGTAACCGTGGTTCGGATAAGGGTATCCAAATCCAGCCCTTGCTGCCAATGCCTTGGTGTTGACAGAACCATATTGATGCCGCGAGGATTGACTCATGTCTACCGGTGCATGTGTCCTGCTCGTCGCCGCCATCGCCCTTGCCTGCTCCGGGCTATGGGCTGTGGTGGTCACACCCCGACTACGAGGCATCCAAGGCGAATGCAGTGCCTTGGTAGCTGTGCGTGCTTGCTCAAACAGGTTCTGCCGAGCCATGCATCGGGTTCAAGTTGATGGGCTCGACCATCTTGAGCAAATCGCCCCTGACCGGGGGGTCCTGCTGGTCGCGAATCACACAAGTGCAATTGACCCCTTTCTGCTCCAAGTACCCTTGGATCGCTTCATTCACTGGATGATGGCTCGAGACATGATGGTGCCTGTACTCGATGACCTATGGGAGTTGGTCCAAGTTGTCCCAGTGGATCGAGATCGAACCGATTCCCTCGCCTTGCGACGTGCCATGCGGCTGCTACGAACGAATCACATCGTGGGCCTGTTCCCTGAAGGCCGCATTACCCGCCCCACAGGCACGATCCGGCCATTCTTAAATGGCGTGGGCCTGCTGGCAACACGGGCTGGGGCTCCAGTGTTGCCGGTGCTCATCGATGGAACGCCTGAGAGGCAAAGCGTGATGGCATCGATGATTGGCCCCTCGCGAGCGCGTTTGCGCATCTTGCAACCCATGTCCTTTGACCGCACCACAACCCCCGAGGCCGCGGCAAAGGCCATTCGTCTGGCGATGAGCGTCGCCTCTGGCTGGCCCCTTGTCAACGAGCCGATGCCACTGGAGATGGGCTGGGCCACGAATTGAACCTCCCCTTGCACGCTTAGATTGTGCTGGGCCGGTACCATCGACACCCATGCTCGCTCGCATTACCGGCCAACTCCGTAGCGTCGACGATGAACGAATTCTGGTCGAAATGGGGCCAGTCATGGTTGAAGCACTGGTGCCCGCTTGCGACATGCCGGATCTAGAGCACCGAATCGGCGAAACCATCGAGCGATTCACCATGCTGCTGCTGGATGGCGCAGGCATTGGCTCCACACTCACGCCACGGCTGCTGGCGTTTGCCTCAGCGCGCGACCGTGGATTCTTTGAATTGTTCACGACTGTCAAAAACATCGGTCACCGCAAGGCGATGCGAGCCATGGTTCGCCCCATCAATGAGGTCGCTGCAGCCATTGCCAGCCGTGACCTGAGTGTCCTGACATCGCTCCCAGGCATCGGCAAGCGGGCCGCTGAGACCATTGCAGCGGAACTCGCGGGCAAGTTGGACCTCTTCCTCGACGCCCCGGTGATTGCAGCACCTATGGACGCCCCCACCGTGGTCCTTGTTGAAGACACCATCGCCATGCTTGTTGCCTTAGGCGAACAACATGCCGCAGCAGCCCTGATGGTCGAACGCGCGCGATCTGCTGATCCAGACGCCGATTCCCCTGAATCGCTGCTGGCAGCGGTGTATAGCGTTCGGGACGCGAGTCCCCCCAAGCCCCAAGCGGCCCAGCCCGCCCAAGCCCCAAGCGCTCGATAGTCGAAAGTCTGGGGACGAGAGCCGATACTGCACACATGCGACACGCAATGATCATGGCCGGTGGAAGTGGCACGAGACTGTGGCCCTTGAGCCGCCGCGCACGACCCAAACAACTTGTTCCCCTTGTCGAAGGCCGCAGCCTCTTGGCCATCGCCTTCGATCGACTTGCTGGCATTGTGCCTGATGCCAATCGCTGGGTATGCACCGGCGAACCACATAGAGAAGCTGTACTGGACACACTAGATGACTTAGACGATGACCACGTGCTTGGCGAACCCTGCCCACGCGATACGGTGAACGCTGTTGGCTTCACGGCGGCGGTGCTCCTTGCCCAAGACCCTGATGCCGTCTTTGCCGTGTTGACCGCGGACCACCTCATTACACCGGTTGATCGCTTTGGGGCGTGTCTTGATCATGGCTTCTCGCTGGTCGAGGCGGACCCAACGCGCATGGTTACGTTTGGCATCACACCCACGCATGCGGCAACTGGCTTTGGCTATGTTGAACTTGGTGATCCAATGAACGATCACGCTGCAAAGGTTGAGCGATTCGTTGAAAAGCCCGATGCCGACACAGCTGCTACATACATCGCCGCGGGCAATTTCAAATGGAACTCAGGCATGTTCGTGTTTTCGGCCCGCGGATTCATGGATGCTATTGCTCGCTACACGCCTGAGGCCGCCGCAGGCCTTCAGCGCATCGGCGAGGCGTGGAACAGCTCGGATCGCCTCAACATGCTCAACACGGTCTACCCAACGCTCCCCAAAATCAGTGTGGACTATGCCGTCATGGAACCCGCCTCGGCGGACTCGGCGGTAGAGGTCTGCTGTGTCCCCATGGATGTGGAGTGGCTCGACGTGGGCTCTTGGGAGGCGGCCGCCGAAACCGTGACCCCAGACGCCAGCGGCAATCGCACAAGCGGCACCGCAATGCACCTTGATAGTACGAATACGTTTGTACATAGCGATGATCCAGATCACCTGATCGCAACGATCGGCTGCGAAGACCTCATCATTGTCAAGGCTGGTGATGTCACGCTTGTGTGCCCTCGCAGCGCAACGCAACAAGTCAAGGCATTGGTGGACCGCTTACCGGATGAGCGACGGTGAACCGACGACTGCTCGCCATCGACTTGGGCGACCGACGAACTGGGGTGGCCATTGGCGACGAAGGCACTGGCACAGCGATGCCCTTGGAAGTGCTTCACATACCCAAAGGTGAAGCATTGCAAGAGGCCTTGTTGAAACTCATTAAGGCGCATGCGCCCGATGCCATCATTGTGGGCCTGCCGCTCAACATGGACGATTCTGAAGGCCCTCGAGCCACTGATGCCCGTGCGTTTGGCTCCGCACTGGCGCGTTGCTGCGACTGCAAAATACACATGCATGATGAGCGGCTCACAACATTCGAAGCCGACGATCGCATGCGAGGCACGAGTCGCCGCGAAAAAAAATCTCGCTCCGATGCGGTTGCTGCATGCGTATTGCTTGAATCGTTCTTTGCCGCCCAGTGACCGTGCTATTAACTGATCGCCTCTGCGAGCACGCCCCACATTGGCGTAGCGCCAGACCGCATCAAACGGTGAATTGGCGACGCCTCCTGCACAAGCCCGCGGTCAATGCTGTGTCGAGTACCCGAATCGAAGACAAGCAACATGGCCTGCCTAGCGCGACCGACAAACCCAGGTGTCATGGTGAGCATGTCCGTTTGGCCCTTCACCGCAAACACAACGTGATCCTGTGTGGCGGCATCGCCTTGTTGCAGACCACCAATGTCGCCATCTTGTCCACAACACAGCACAATGCAATCCAGCCGACCGCCATCAAGTACGCGATCAAGCCGATTGGCGTAGTGCTCAGGAGCTGACTCATCAGCAACAGGCATGGGGTGAGTGTGCCCACGTTGCAAACCCGCGTGCGGTACTAATGTCGAACCAATGCGCGACCACGCACCAGCGGATTCACCCTTCCCGCTGCAATGTTCATCCGCCTGCCACACGTGCGTCTTTGGCCATGGCATCCGACGAAACATTGGATCCAACATGAATCGGTCGAGCAGCGGCTGAAGAGCTTCATCGGACGTGACCGCCAGGTGAAAGACACCTCGATCACGAACCGCATCGATTGCTGACAACATCAGTTCTGTAGCTAGACGATCGAAAAGGTCCTCTCGCTCACGCTCCACAACAATCTCCCCAGGCCATCGCGGAGGCGGTGGTCGATCATCGGGCTCAAGATGCAGAGGGTCTTGGGACAAGTGAACACGGCCCTTTCATGAGATGGTCCAAACTGGCCTGAGATGCAAGTAGCATAGGTTCCCATGTTCACTTCGCTTGCAATTGCTGCGCTCCTTTTCAGCACCGCAACCGATGGCCGATTGCAGGCTACCGAGCTGCCTGTTGTTGAACTTCCAACAGTGCAGGCCCCCATGGCATCGGTCACAGCCATTGCCCCGGCCAATGTGTCGCCGCTTGATGCAAAGCGAGACACCGCTGTACGCGCGGCCATGGGGCGTGGACTTATGTGGCTCCGTGCACATACGTCTGAAAAAGGTGGCTGGTTAACCGATCTCCGGGCCGCCCCCACCGATGCAACAACATCGCTTCTATCGCCTGTTGGCGCGGCGGTCTCAGCCTTGGGCCTGAAGAGCTTTGTGCAAGCGGGCGCCGATCCAGTACACGACCCAATGCTTCGCTCGCTAGTGGCCAGTTTGCTGGCACGGCAAGAAGCCGATGGGCGATTCGATGACGGCAACTTGTCAACCTATGTCACCGCTGCAGTGGTCACGGCGCTTGCATCGTTGCCGCCAAGTGATCGCGTGACTCACGCCATGCACAAGGGCAGCCAAGCGCTTAGACAGTTGCAGTGGAATGAAACAGATAATGTCGAACCATCGCTCGATTGGTACGGCGGCGCGGGATACGGCAAACACGGCCGCCCAGACTTGTCCAGCACACAGTGGTTACTTGAAGGCCTGCATGCCGCAGGCGATTGCAGTGACTCTCGTGACCACTTCGGCTGTGATTGCGACAATGATCCAGCCCGGCAGCGGGCCATCGCCTTTCTAACGCGATGCCAGAATGCTGCCTCGAACCGGGCCGACTGGGCTGGCGCTGATGGTGGCTTTGTCTACACCGCAGCAGGTGGTGGCGAGTCCATGGCGTCTGAAGTTGCTGGCGAAGGCCGGTACGGCGAACTGATGCCCCAAGGCAAGGCACGAAGCCTGCGCTCGTATGGATCCATGACCTATGCCGGCTACAAGAGTCTGCTCTTTGCTGGGTTGTCTCGGGATGATCCGCGCGTACAAGCCGCACTAGACTGGATTCGCCAGCACTGGACGATGGCGTCCAATCCGGGGATGGGTAAACAGGGGTGGTTCTACTACCTGCATGGGCTCGCCCGAGCCATGGCAGCAGGCGGACATACCACCATCATCGACGCAGATGGTGTCGAACATGATTGGCGAGCAGAGTTGGCTGATACGCTTGTTGCCGCCCAGCAACCAGATGGTTCGTGGGTCAATGAGGAATCAAGATGGCTCGAAGGCAATGCCGAACTTGCGACGATTTATGCGGTCCTGACACTGCAGGAAACACTCAAGCCACTGCCAACTCGCTGATCTTCGGATGGGCGGCAGCCCTCCTCGCTGCGCTGACTCCTAGTGCGACAGGTGACATCACGCTGATACTCGGCCCTGGCACCGTCGAGTCGTATACGGGTCGCGTGTACGTAGCTGCAACGCAGCGAGGTGGTGCCCCGCGAGACATCAGCTGGACGCAACCCAATCCTGTTTTCTACATGGATGTGAAAGACTGGACTCCACAGACACCACTTCTCTTTGGACCTGACACCCCAGGCTTTGGCATCAAAACGCTCGACGATTTCCCCGCAGGCCAATGGACGCTGCAGGCTGTCATTCGCACCAGCGACCGATCTGCTTCACAACTTGCAGGCCCCGGCACGGTGTTCAGCGAATCCCAGCGCATTGTGCATCGTGCTGATCCGGGCGTTCCGAATGCTGAACTCTTGCTTAATCGCGTTGAGCCTTCATCGGCCCTCTTTCCTGCAGGCTACGGACTGGAGTTGTTCGAAGTACATTCCGCCCTTCTCAGCAAGCACTTCAACAAGCCATTCAAACTGCGAGCGGTGGTGCGAATGCCCCAAGGCGCTTCTGCAGACACGCTGGTACCAACCCTGTATGTCATCGGGGGCTTTCCTGGCTCATTGCAATCATCAATCATGATTCCGTGGCTCTTTGGTACCCATGACGAAGCCAATGAATTGGCAATCGTCTACTTGGAAACCGAATTCACTGGCGGCCATAGCGCCTTTGTCGATAGCGCAAGCGGTGGCCCATGGGGCACTGCGCTGGTCACGGAACTTATTCCCGCACTAGAAGACACCTATCCGTTGGAGCCTCGCGGTGATGCACGATTCCTCACCGGACACTCCTCTGGGGGCTGGACATCGCTGTGGCTCGCCCTTGAGTATCCCAAGGTCTTTGGTGGCACGGTCAGTACTGCGCCAGACCCAGTGGACTTCACACGCTTTCAGACAGTCGACATCTACGCACCCAATGCCAATATGTACTTGAGCCACAACGGCCAGCGAGCGCCACTGATGCGCAACGGTGCAGAAACGATCATCTGGGCAGATGACTTTGTTGCCATGGAATCTGCCTTGGGTGAAGGCGGCCAAATGCGGTCCTTCGAATGGACGTTTAGCCCACGGGGGCTCGATGGCCTGCCAGTACCACTGTGGGACCGCGACACTGGCATCATTAACCCAGAGATCGCCAAGCACTGGCGCGAGTTTGACATCACACATCGCATTACACAGCAGTGGGATGCCATTGCACCCATACTCAAGGACCGTGTGCTAATCGTCATGGGCACCCAAGACACGTTCTATCTTGATGGCGCTGTGCAGTCACTCGATGCACTGCTGACAAAGCGTGGGCTTGGCCATGTGGTTGAACTTGTCCCAGGCGACCACAGCAGTATTTTGACGCGGCAACTCGCCCAGCGAATCATGCAACGGGCGCTGTCGATCGCTCGCGGGACTCCACCGACCGTAAGCGACTAGACCACAACGCACACATCGTCGCCATCAGAAGTAAGAGTGCCCCATTCGCTTGGTGTGCACTGGTGACAACAACCTCAATCGTTGAGACATGCGCGGTCCCTGCAGATGGCTCGGCAACGAATACGGCAATCAATGCCCCAACACCCAGCAGCAACTGAAGCCCAACAAGGACCAATAGCCAGATGCCACAGCCACGCAGCGCACCCTTGTGATGACTGGACTGAATGCCAACGGCCACCGCTATCACCGCTACGATCATCGCCATGGTGATGTGTGCCATCAGCAGTACCATTGCACCGCCTTCTCGTGGGTCAAGATCTGCCACCAAATGCCTGTACGCGGCGCCGATGACTAATTGAACCAATAGCGCTGCAACAAGGATGCATGCAACGGCCCACTCCACTTTGGACACATCCAACTTGTCTTGTTGGCCTGCCTCAAGCCAACGGCGACTGCTCGTCACAGCAAGTGTTGCCATGAGCACCAAAATCACTTGCGCAACAACACCGTGCACGATGGCAAGCCCAATATTGAGGTCGGTCACACGAAGCCCACCCATCACCCCCTGCGCAATCACCAACAGCAATATCAATCCGCCAAGCAAGCGTGACCACCGTCGATGATCAAACACCAGTACAACGATGCACAACACGATGGATGTTATGCCCACAAACATGCCAGTCAATCGATGCGCATGTTCAAAGTAGATGCCCGTGTCGAGGTTGGCCACCATCTCTGAAAGCGGATACAGCAGCATGTTGTGTCCAAAAGAATTCGGCCAATCAGGCACAGCAAGGCCTGCCTCAAAGCCCGTCACAATGCCACCGGTGATGATCATGAAAAATGTCACCCCAGCGGCAACCCAGCAGAAAATGCTCACCCAGGCACCGGTTGTTCGTTGCGGCTTTAACCGGCCACCAATGGCGCCCCCAAGGCCGGCAACGACAACACATCCAATGAGAATG
This sequence comes from Phycisphaerales bacterium, assembly GCA_014238965.1. Lineage (GTDB taxonomy): Bacteria > Planctomycetota > Phycisphaerae > Phycisphaerales > SM1A02 > JABAAC01. The sequence goes on from JABAAC010000091.1 coordinate 70,502, forward strand.
CTGCCAATCCAGATTCCGCCCCCGGCAAGGTCGCTTTTAAGCAAACTGGCAACGAGCAGCAAATTGAGCAGTGCGGCAATCAGACCGACATATGCGCCCCCAACGAATCCGCGCCCTACATCTGCGCCAAGGTCAAGCCGGCTGGCGATCACGCCACCGTAGAAAAGCGAGGCAACTGCAAGGCCAAACAACACCTCGCCGAGCACGATTCCCGGCTGCAGCATGGCAAGGTAGCTGTAGACCCACATAGCCGCCGTAGAGGCAAAGCTAATCGACAGCAACCGCAGCGCACGTGAGTCTGCCAGCAGCCTACCGTGTGATTCTTGTGTCTCCATCAAGGGGTTCATTCCCTCCATGATACGCCCGCCTTAAAGCCCAGACACTTGCGGTAGTGGTACGCTGCCAAACTCAGGCCGCACCTAGGAGCAGAGGAGTCCGGTGCCTATCGCATTGCCAAGTCAACGATGACTGAATCTACCGCCACACCAGCTGAGTCCGTCGAGGAGGCGTCTGCGAGCAACGCTCAAGGGCTGCAACGAACCACATTGGCCTCGCTCCCGGGGCTCTACGCTGATCTTGTGAAATTCCGTCTCAGTCTGCTCGTCGTGGGTACGGCTGCCGTTGGGGCATGTATGGCCAGTTACGGCGATATTCCCTGGCCGCTCGTGGGGTGGACGGTGCTTGGCACCATGTTGTGCGCCGCTTCGGCAAATGCGTTCAACCAGGTGATTGAATATCGCCGCGACATGTTGATGGAACGCACAAAGGACCGCCCGGTGCCCAGCGGCCGACTGAGTCCTTGGCATGGGTGGGTCGTCGCGGCACTGCTGGGCTATGCAGGCGCAGCCGTGCTTGTATTGCTGGTGAATGTACTGGCCTGTGCACTGGCAATACTCACGCTCTTGCTCTACGTGCTGTGCTACACGCCGCTGAAATCTCGAAGCACACTCAATACCCTCGTGGGCGCACTGGTGGGCGCCATTCCGCCGCTGATTGGCTGGGCCGCTGTTCGCGACCGACTCGATACCGAAGCGTGGTTGCTTGCCGCACTGCTCTTTCTCTGGCAACTGCCGCACTTCCTCGCACTGGCGTGGCTCCTTCGGGACCAATATGCCGGCGCAGGGTTTCGAATGTTGCCTATTTCGCCCGGTGGCGAACACGCAACGTGTGAGTCAACGCTCGTAAGCACGCTGCTGCTCATTCCACTGTCGCTCATTGCCACACTCATGGGTATGGCGGGCTTTGTGTACGCAGGCATTGCCTTGTTGGCTGGTTGCTGGTGGGCCTGGCGGGCCTTCACGTTCTTCCGTGTGCGAGATCGTGTATCCGCTCGAAACGTGTTCTTGGCAAGCCTGCTGTATCTGCCGCTTGTGCTGGGTGCCATGGTTCTTGATCGTCGCCCAATTCTAGGGACGCCTGACACGATGAATGCCATGACCCAACGGCTGGAAGGCCCATGAGCAGGCCACGCTTGTCAGATGGATGGTGGGTACTCGTAGTAGCGGGCGGCGTCATTGTGATGCTCCTTGTCTGGGCGCTTGCCCCAGCCATTCTTCGCATGTCTGAACGCCCTCCCGGCGATGGTAAGCACCCCGCCTCATACGGCTTCACACTTGAGGACGTGCGTCTACCTGAAGGTACCGCGCTGCACGCGGCGCTCTTGTACCGCGACATGGTGCCTGTTCTCGATGCGCCACACAAACTCATTGATGCCCAAGCTGCATCCGCGGAAGTTCCTCGAAAGGGGCCATTCCTGACGACGAAGGACTTGGTCATTGGAATCGAGCGTGGCGGTGAGGCCCGTGCGTATCCGTTGCTGTTGCTCAACGTGCATGAAGCGATACACGATGACTTTCACGGTCCGATGGTGGTCACGTGGCACTGGCCCTCGGCGACCACTGCGGTGTACGACATGATGTTTAACGCCACAGAACATCACCTAGGTGTGAGCGGCCTTGTTGCCTCCGGCGGGCAGTTGCTCTACCTGCGCAACACCGATGGATCGACCGGTGGCGAGGCACTCATTTCACAATTCACCGGCAACAGCGTCACTGGCCCCAATGTGTCTCTTGCCCCCATTCCACACGTGGTGACGACCTGGGAGCAATGGCGCCAGGAGCATCCAGAGACGTCAGTGGTTGCAGGCGATCCGGCAATGCGACGTCGCTACGCCGATGGCAAACCAGACACCTATTTCCACTCATCGAAGCTTCTATTTGACGTGCCAGTGCCCGAAGATGGCCCTGAGGCCAAGTCACCGGCCATTGTGCTGGAGTATGAGGACCAGACAATACTCGTGACCACCGATGACCTCGTCAGGCATGATGGGCAATGCACGCTCATGCTTGGCACAACACCCACCAAACTGACACTGGTCGATGATGGCCGGCGAATTGAGGTTTCAGCACCATCTGACGTGGTTGTTCGCCGAGGCCTTTGGCACCTGGTTCAAGCCTTCGTGGATAGAGCCGCTGAGCGGCCTCTATCACTGCTGAATCGCTAAAAACAAGGTTTTTTCAGGGAAGATTAGAGCCCTTGCGACCGTAGCGTGCATCATAGGTTCATACGTTCGGGTCCCTTTTGGGCCCTACGCCGTATTTTGGAGAGAGATACACATGTTGTTGTCCGTCGCGACGGCCCTTCTGTCGATGGGATCCCCTTCTACGCCCGCTATGCACATGCTGCATACACACGCGCCCAACGCCCGTGTGCACGTGGCCACTGACGGCCGCATCGACAGGGTGTATGGCACAGCACTGGCAACAGGGCGAACGAGTGATGATGCGATCGCCACGTTCCTCACGAGCCACCTTGACCTCTGGGCATTGGATGCCGCTGCATTGGAACCCGTAGGCCCATTCCCCAACGGCCAACACACTGTTGGCATCATGCTCAATCAAGCCACTGGTGAATTCAAATTCACAGGCCACTACTGGCGACAAATTCGCGATGGCTACCCGGTGCACAACACGCGGCTCATGCTCCTGACCCGCAACACCCCCGCGAATGAGATTGTTCTGGCATCGGCCGACCTGCGAGATCTTGGCACTTGGCATCCCCAACCCGCGACGATTGGTGCGATGGAACTCGCAACGACCATGGCCCATGTGCTGCTTGGTGATGATGCTGTCGTTGACGGCCAACCAACATTTGTTATCTGGGCAACGGACGGCGAACCTCGCCTAGCGGTGGATGCTGTGATTCGTGTTGGCACCAACGGCGAAGACCACTACGACACGCGCCGAATTTTGGTTGACGCTCATGATGGAACAGTGCTCTTGGACGACTCGCGAATCCTGAACTGCGGGCTGGGCACATCCCTTGCCACTGCGGCCATTGGCGACGTCTCTGGAACCATCACCGGCCGTGCCAGCGATGGGTGGAGTGCACAGGAATGTGACCCCATGAATACACAAGGTCTTCCATGGGCTCGTGTCACTGGCGGCGGCGAGACTGTCATTGCAGATGCCAACGGCGACTTTTCTTTACCGAGTTCCGGCGATGTCACACTCAACAGTGGTGTCGATGGGCTGTACTTCACAGTGAACAACGACGGCGGCGACAATGGGGCCGTCTCCGCCGATGTGCCCAATGGCGGGAATGCCGAATTACTTCACAATGAGAGCGAAGGCGAGCTCACGACCGCCGAGATCAACGCGTATATCCACGCAAATGACTGTCGCGACTTCATCTTGACCTACAACCCAGAGTTTCCCGTGATCGATAATCAAACTGGATGGCCGATCAATGTGAATATTGGCGACACCTGTAACGCCTATTACGACTACTCATCTATCAACTTCTACCAAGCGGGCGGCAGTTGCAACAACACTGCATACGGCCACGTCGTCATGCATGAGTACGGCCATCATCTCATAGCCTCCGCGGGATCAGGCCAAGGCGAGTATGGCGAGGGCATGGCCGACTGCATTGCCGTCATCATGACGGGCGATTCACGTATGGGCCCAGGCTTCTACGCTGGCAACTGCGTTTCAGGAATCCGAGATGCGGACAATAGCTGCCAGTACACAAGCAGTTGCTCATCGTGCGGTAACGCGATTCATGCCTGTGGGCAATTGATCTCCGGCTGTGTTTGGTCAACCTGGCAAGCGCTGCTGAGCAGTTCGCCTCTTGAAGCCGATCATGTGATCCGAAGCCTGACGATCAACAGCATTCTGCTGCATAACGGGACCGCCATTGATGAAACGATCGCGATCGACTTTCTCACACTCGACGATGACGACGCGGACTTAGCCAATGGCTCGCCACACTACGACGCCATTGCACAGGGCTTCGGAAGTCACAACATCGAAGTGCCCCCCATTGCGTGGTTACAGATTTCGATTATCGACGGCGAGCCCCTGTGGGCCGACCCCTCCGGCGGTACGACCGTGAGGTTCCAGATTAACCCTGGATTAGCCGAGCCCAATCATGCCGCGACACAGCTCTTTTCTGGCACCAATGGCGCTCTTTCGCCCGCCGATGTCGTGCACCTTGGCGAGGGCCTGTATGAGGGCACATTGTCAGGGGCCGTGTGTGGCGATTGGGTCGAATGGTTCATCTGGGCACAAAGCAACGACGGCAGCAGTACATTCCTGCCAACGTACGCACCTGATGAGCGCAACATGACCATTGCAGCCTACAGCGAGCCAATCATCGCGTTCGATGACGACTCCTCAACTGATCTGGGCTGGACTGTCAGCGGCGACGCCTCTGACGGATTTTGGGAGCGAGGAATTCCCGCTGGCGGAAACAACCGTCCACAAACTGACTGCGACGAATCAGCGTCATTTTGCTGGATCACCGAGAACACATCCGGTGGTGGCGGAGACGTTGATGGCGGAAGTACCCGGCTTACTTCGCCGAGCATTGATGCCACTGGTGTGCAAGACATTTCCTACTGCTGGTGGTACCGAAACATTGGCGGTGGCGGGAATGTTGAAGACGACATATGGGTTGTGCTTGTGTCCGACGATGATGGGAGCACATGGAGTGTGTTGCAGCAGACCGACACTACCGGTCCAGACGTCGAGGGCAACTGGCAAACCAGCACCCTTTCCCTACTGGATATTCCAGACTTTGAGATCAATGACATGTTCCGCATCCAATTTGTGGCTTCAGACCTGAATGAGAGCTCGCGTGTGGAAGCTGCAGTGGACAACATCCGAATGATGGCCTTGGACTGCGAAGCAGCCCCATGTGCAGGCGACCTTGATGGTGACGGGGATGTGGGCACCAACGACATCTTGGCCATTCTGGGCGATTGGGGGCCCGACTGCGGCGGCTGCGCCGCCGACCTCGATGGCGATGGTGATGTGGATGTAGATGATCTCCTGAGCGTCGTAGCCGCCTTCGGCCCATGCTGAATAGCAGTCATAAACTCCACCTGACGGTGCGCTCTATGGTGTGCACATGTTCAGAATCCATGCCGTTGCCTTACTGCTACTAACCACTGCCGCTACCGCCCATCCGGACGAACACCCTTGGCGACCGACCGTGCAATTGCCGCGCACCGATCCATTTGCGCGGCTCGATGATGCTCAGTTGCCCACGCCCAATGCATTTCGAACCGCCAGCGGTGCACCCGGCCACGCTTATTGGCAACAGCAAGTTGACTACGACATCGATGTACGTATTGACGTGCCCACGCGCACACTCGAAGGCAGCGAGTCGATCCGCTATCACAACAACAGCCCTGATACGTTGCGATACCTATGGGTGCAACTGGACCAAAACAGGTTTCGGCCTGATTCACGTGGCCGCCGTAGTTCAGTGGCCCCGAATTTAGCCAGCGGCATGTCGTTTGAAAGCCTGCAAGGCATGCTCGAAAGAGAACGATTTAATGGTGGCGTCACGATTCACAGCGTTGCCGATGCACGGGGCAATGAACTTACTCACCATATCGATGGCACGATGATGCGCATTGACTTAAAAAGTCCCTTGCCGCCGAACCGTACCGTGAGCTTTACAATCGCTTGGTCGCACCCGATCGTTCCAGACATTGTTGGGGGCCGAGGCAGCTACGAAGCATTCGACGATGGTCGTGTGATCTTCGAAATCGCCCAATGGTTTCCTCGACTGGCAGCATATACCGACTATGACGGCTGGCAAACACGGCCATTCCTTGGCCGAGGCGAGTTCACACTTGAGTTTGGAACCTACAACGTGGGCATCACCGTGCCAGATACATTCCTTGTTGGCGCAACGGGGTCACTGCAAAACGCACATGAAGTCCTTTCAAAGGTTCAACGCGATCGCCTAGCCAAGGCGGCGACATCCAACGAACCAATCATGATTGTGACACGAGCAGAATCAGACGCGGCAGTTGCACGAGGGCGCCAAGGTGAGCAAACATGGCACTTCCATGCCGACAATGTGCGAGACTTCGCCTTCAGCGCATCAGATGCCTTTGCCTGGGACGCCATGGGCGTCCCAATTCCAGGCACTGACACCACGACCATGGCCATGTCGCTGTGGCCCGCGGAAGGCGATGGTCTTTGGGATCAATTCTCCACCCATGCCATTGCGCAGGCGCTTGAGTCGTACTCGCGCACCGCAATGCCGTACCCGTGGCCTGTGTGTTGGTCCGTGAACGGCCCCGTCGGCGGCATGGAATACCCGATGATCACGTTCAACGGACCTCGTCCGGAAGAAGATGGAACGTGGTCGTCTCGCTCAAAGTACGGCCTTATCTCGGTCATCATTCATGAGGTGGGGCATTGCTGGTTTCCGATGATTGTGAACTCTGATGAACGCCAATGGACGTGGATGGACGAAGGCCTGAATACCTATCATCAGTTTCTTGCAGAGCAGTCCTGGGAAGAAAACTACCCAGCTCGGCGAGGGCACCCACGTTCCATCACCAGTTACATGCGCGATACCGAAAACTCTCGGCCAATAATGACCGCGAGCGAATCCTTACTGCAGTTCGGTTCCAATGCCTACGCCAAACCTGCTACCGCACTTAACATTCTGCGAGAGACAGTGGTCGGCCGCGAACTCTTTGACGAAGCGATGCGCGAATACACGCGACGATGGGCCTTCAAGCGTCCCGAGCCCGCTGATTTCTTTCGGACGATTGAAGATGCCACGGGCCGGGATCTCGACTGGTTCTGGCGAGGCTGGTTTTACGACAACCGCCCTGTTGATATCAGCATCGAGGGCGTGGAATCATTCCGCATCGCCAAGGGCGACCCAACGCCACGCAAAAACGCCGACCGGCAAGAAGAGCAGGAAGACGAGCCTACGACGGTTACAGAATTGCGCAATGCCAATCAGGAGTTTCGCGCGGGCCGGCATCCCGAGCTCATCGACTTCTACAGCACCTACGACCGCCACGATGTGACGCCTGAGGACGAACGACGTTGGGGGAAGTTGATCGCGGAACTCGACGAAGATCAACGCCCGCTCCTTGATGAAAACATGCGTTTCCATGTGCTGCACTTCGCGTCCAACGGCGGGATCATCATGCCGATTCCTCTTGAACTGACCTACGACGATGGCTCGGTTGAAGAACTCATGCTCCCTGCCGATCTTTGGCGAAGAGATCCCCACGCATGCTCTACCTTGCTGATTCGTCCGCAAAACCTCACTGGAGTTACGGTCGACCCGCATGATGAAATTGCCGACGCTGTTCGCGATGACAATCGGTTTCCCCCAAAGATCGACAGCAGACGATTCTCCGTTCGCCGTGGCTACGACCGATCAAATCCGATGCGTGATGCCAACAACGAATCCGCTCGTCAACTGACTCATGAGCGAATGCTTGCCTGGGCTGCCCAAGGGCCAATCGACAGCGATGTCATCTTGACAAGGACGCTTCCGATGGATGGCTGGGAGCAGCCCATTGCGATGCAGTTGCCTGCCTCCAATGAGCATGATGTCCTCGTGCGGCTGGTCAGCGCAGGGTGGGACCGTACGTTTGGAACGCCCGACGACCTTTCCGCAATCGTTTCACCGACTGGGGACGTGTCTCCACTGCGTATGGCTAAGGAGCGGCCGGTGGTCGAGTGAACGACCCTGAAAGGTGCTACACAACCAAGAGCAGCGTCACGGCCAGCACAATCCACACCGCATCGAGGAAGTGCCAGTAGCTGGCCGTTTGTTGCAGCAGTCCTTTGCCCCGTTGCGTGTCATGTCGCGTCAGCGGATACCAAATGAGCAAG
>JABAAC010000165.1 GCA_014238965.1 Phycisphaerales bacterium
GGCAGCATGCCACGTGATTTTCGAGGCATTGACACACGAACCGCCAAAATTATTCTTATGCAGGGCGGCGATCGCATTCTGCCGACATTCTCACCAAAGACATCGCAGCGCGCAACACGCATTCTCGAGCGGCTGGGTGTTGAGGTCCGCACGGGCCAACATGTAACAAATATCGAAGAAGATGGTGTCTTCGTGGGCGATCAATTCACACCGGCACGCAATGTGTTTTGGGCTGCTGGTGTACAGGCACCAGCCATCACCCGGACAATGGGTATTGATGTGGATCGTGCCGGGCGAATTCCAGTAGGCCCCGATTGTGCTATCGAAGGGCACCCGCACGTATTTGCTATTGGCGATGTGTCATCGGCGACGTGCGCTAAGACCGGCAAGCCCGTTCCTGGTGTTGCGCAAGGCGCTATGCAAATGGGACGGCATGTTGGCCGCATCATCGCACGGGAGGTTGCTGGTGGAACAAGCAACCGGCCAGCATTCAAGTACTTCGATAAAGGATCGCTAGCTTCGTTGGGCAGCGGCCGCGCCGTCGCTGACATCTGGGGCGTGAGCCTGGGCGGCCGATTGGCGTGGTTCATTTGGGGACTCGTGCACATCATGTTCCTTGTTGGTTTTCGAAGTCGCATCAGTGTGATGATGCAGTGGACCATGCAGGCTATTTTGCATCAACGAGGGGCTCGGCTGATTGCCGGCGGTGAAGAGGCCCGGGTCAAACTTCCTGAATTGCCTTCGGCCCGAAAGTTCACACCGTGAGTCGCTCCCAGGTGTACATGGCTGTTCGATTGCTGCTGGTGACAGCGGGCATTGCCGTTGTCATCTTTGCAGTGCATTGGCACGACGGAGTTGAAGTGTCCGCGGGGGAGTCATTCGCCGGCATGCCCGCTCAGCCTGAAGCGCATCACGTTACTGTTGCCGGTGCGAAGCACCTCGGCAGCGACATTTGGGAAGTCACGCTCGATAGTGGACAAACGGCTCAGGTATCTGAAGAGTTCCGCCCGGGTATCCTTCGCATGCTGGCACGCGCCGAAGGCGGCCTGTTACTGTTTGGGCTGCTGTTTGTAGGGTGCGTTCATCCATTACAGGCAACGCGATGGTGGCTGCTCATGCGTGTACGTGGGCTGGCGGCTCCGTGGTCTCGGACACTTCGGCTGGTGTACATCGGTGCATTTAGCAACTTTATGCTGCCAGGCACAGAGGGCGGCGATGTCATCAAAGCATGGGGGGCCGCCAAGGGCACAGATCGCCGTGTTGATGCGGTGATGAGCGTGGTGTTCGATCGAATCACAGGCTTGCTTGGCCTTGCCATATTGGCGGCAGTGTTCAGTTTCGCGTTGGCCGAGTCGGACTTGGCGCGCACGGTCGGGGCATGGACCTGGATTGGTTTGCTCATCATCTTCGTCGCGGGCATTGCGGGGTTTGCAGCGATGCTTCGTGGTTGGCTTCGTTTGCCAACTGTCGTTGCACAGTTTGGGGGCGGCTTGCCTGGTCGCTTAGAAGAGGCACTACGGGCCTATGGCCGTCACGGTGGAACCATTGCAGCGGCAATTGGGGCGTCAGTCATTGTTCAACTGTGCCTTGCAGCAGCGGCGGCGTGCTGCGCGTGGTCTTTGGGTAGCCACCACTCCATCTGGGTTCTACTGGCGGCCATGCCCGTGCTGTTTTTGGTCGCGGCCGTTCCACTGACATGGCAGGGGGTAGGTGTCATGGAGGCCTTGGGCATTGCGTTACTGGCCATGCCAGGGTTGGCCACCGTCAATCAGGTGGTTGGAACGCTGTTGCTGTATCGGGTGCTTGAACTCTCCTGGGCGTTGATGGGCGGGCTGATGCTGCTTCGCGGCGACATTCAACTACGGTCAGAATCCCCCTCCAGCGGGTAGAATGCTCACTGATCTCAGCACCACCCATGCGTACTACATTTTTGCCATTTGCCCGCCCCTCGATCAGTGACGAGGACATTCAAGCCGTGGTCCAGACGCTTCAAAGCGGCTGGATTACGACCGGCTCGCAGTGCGCTTCGCTTGAACAAGCCATGGCTGATCGACTTGGCGGCGCCAACGTTGTTGCCGCAATGTCAGGTACGGCTGTTATGGATCTGGTCTTTCGCGCACTTAACATCGGGCCTGGCGATGAGATCATTACGCCGTCTATGACATGGGTTTCAACTGTCAACCTCATCACGCTCCATGGTGCAACACCGGTGTTCGTTGATGTCGACCGAGACACATTGCTGGTGTCGCCTGAGTCCATTGAATCAGCCATGACGAGCCGAACGAAAGCGGTCATTCCAGTGCATTACTGTGGAGCGCCATGTGACATGGATGCGATTCGTTCGATTTGTGATGGTCGTGGCGTGCACTGTATTGAAGATGCTGCACACGCCATTGGCACACGGCTAGGATCATCCGAGGTTGGTTCAACAGGCACCGCTGTCTTCTCGATGCACCCTATCAAGACCATCACGACTGGCGAAGGTGGATTGCTAGCTACCGACGATGAGCAACTTGCCCAGCGCGTGCGCCGACTTCGATTTCATGGGCTCGAGGTGGATGCCCACGATCGTAGTCAACACGGGCGAGCGCCACAGGCGCAGGTTTTTGAGCCTGGGGTCAAGGCGAACCTTCCAGATATGAATGCTGCGCTTGGATTGTCTCAGTTACGCCGGCTCGATACCTTCATTGACCGGCGAGATGTATTGACGAAGCGTTATCGCGAGGGGCTTGCGGATATCAAGGGTATCGATCCTGTTGCCGACCCCACTGGTTCGCACCGGCACGGTCGCCATTTGATGATAGTTCGTGTTGAACCAACCCAAGCGGGTGTTGATCGTGATGAATTCATGGCGATGCTCAAGGACGCAAACATTGGCACAGGCATTCACTTCCTAGCGGTGCACACACATGCCTGGTATCGCGAACATATGCCACAATGGGACGGCGCACTTCCGGAAACCGAGTACAACAGTGATCGTATTTGTTCCCTTCCACTGTTCCCGGATATGACCGATGCGGATGTCGACGATGTCCTTAAGGCTGTACATTCGATCGTCAATGCTCAATCGGCGGTGAGTTCATGAGTCTGTCTATCTCCATAGTCGTACCGGTGTACAACGAAATTGAGAACATCGACACGTTCGTCGATCGACTCGTGACCGCATGTGGCACGTTAGCGCAGCCTTGGGAAGTGATCTTGGTTGACGATGGGAGTCACGACGGCTCAACGCAACGTGCTGACCAACTCGCCGAGAAACATGATGGGGTAATGCGAAGTGTTGTGCTCAATCGCAACTACGGGCAACATGCTGCGATCATGTGTGGATTCGCGCACACTCGTGGCGATGTCGTCATTACGATTGACGCCGACCTACAGAATCCACCAGAAGAGATTCCACGGCTCGTTCAGTGCATCGAGGATGGCGCAGATGTGGTGGGCACGATTCGTCGAAATCGACAAGACAGTCTATTCAGGCGCATGGGTTCCCGGGGGATTAATTGGATGGTCCGAAAAGCAACGGGTTCGCCCATGAGCGACTTTGGATGCATGCTTCGCGCCTATCGGCGGCCGGTTGTCGATGCCATGCTTCAGTGCCACGAGCGAAGCACCTTTATTCCTGTTCTCGCCAATTCATTCGCCAAGCAGTTGGTTGAGATCAAAGTCGCGCATGCTGAGCGAGAGGCTGGCGAGTCGAAGTACTCACTCTGGAAGCTCATCAACCTACAGTTTGACCTGCTCACGAGCATGACAACCACTCCACTACGGATGTTGTCTTGGATCGGGCTGGGCATTTCCGCTGCAGGGATCGCATTTGGCCTATTACTCCTGTTCTTGCGTCTGGCCATGGGCGCGGAGTGGGCGGGCGATGGCGTCTTTACGCTGTTTGCAATCTTGTTCATCTTTATTGGCGCCCAATTCATTGGGCTCGGGTTGCTCGGGGAGTATCTCGGTCGCGTTTACAACGACGTTCGCGGCCGACCGAGGTACTTTGTGGATCATGTTGCTGGAACGACTCACCTTGAAGGTGATCCTGCTCGTAGAACCGCTGCAATTGCTGCAGCTGGAAGGGAAGGTCGGTCATGAGAACTGTTGTCTTTGCATATCACGAGGTGGGCGCTGCAGCGCTCAGCGCACTGCTGGAAAGCGGATCTGAAGTTGTAGCGGTCTTTACGCACCGGGACGATCCAGCAGAAGGTGGTTGGTACAGATCGGTCGCCCGACTCGCTGCTGAACACGACATTCCAGCGTTCGCACCGTTAGATCCGAATCATCCGTTGTGGGTCGAGCGCATCGCCGCTATGGAGCCAGACATGTTGTTGTCTGCGCACTATCGAACGATGCTCGGTGAGGACATTCGAAGCCTCTGTCCAAACAAGTGTTTCAACCTGCATGGTTCGAAGCTGCCGGCATACCGAGGTCGCTGCCCAATTAACTGGGTGCTTGTCAATGGGGAGTCAGCGACGGGTGTGACCTTGCATCACATGACGGCGGATGCTGACGCCGGTGACATCGTTGCGCAGCAGGTTGTCCCAATAGATGAAGACGACACGGCCCGGACGCTCACTGCGAGCATTTGCAATGCCACGGGCTCGTTGTTGGCAACAGTCTGGCCCACAATTGTGGATGGATCCCATACCGCCACGCCGCAGGATGCCAATGCTGCAACCACAATGCCCAGCAGGTCCCCTGAAGATGGCCGCATTGACTGGTCGTGCACAGCAACGGAGGTACGCAATCTCGTACGAGCCGTGACGCATCCTTGGCCAGGTGCATTCAGTGAGTCAGGGGGACGTCGGTTCTTTGTTTGGGATTCAACGGTTATGCCCGGTGCTCCAGATGTTGCGCCAGGCACAGTTCTTGAGACAAACGGCACGTTGTTGATCGCTTGCGGACAAGACGCACTTCGTATCGAGGCCGGCGAACCCGCGGATGGCGTCTGGTCGAGCGGCGGCCAACTCGCAGCCGACCTCAACTTAGTAGACGGCATGCGTATCGGCCGAGCCATGGAGCATCGCGGCAGTGATCGTCTGACAAAGGTGCTCATCCTTGGCGCAAACGGGTTCATCGGAAGTCACCTGTCTGAGCGACTTCTGGAAGAGGGCGGGTATGAGGTCCATGCCATGGATCTGCACACGTCAAATCTTGAGCACCTACTTGGTGTTCCGCACTTCAACTTCCATGAAGGCGATATTTCAATTAATCGCGAGTGGATTGAGTACCACGTACGTAAATGCGATGTTGTGCTTCCCCTCGTTGCGATTGCCACCCCAATTGAGTATGTGCGAAATCCACTTCGGGTGTTCCAATTAGACTTCGAAGAGAATCTTCGAATCATTCGCGATTGTGTTCGGCACAAGACACGTGTGATATTCCCCTCGACGAGCGAGGTGTACGGCATGTGTGGGGATTCGTATTTCGATGAGAACTCGTCACCGCTGATTACGGGTCCTATTAAGAGCCAGCGGTGGATCTATTCGTCGTCGAAACAGTTGCTCGATCGTGTCATTTGGGCACATGGCCAGCAGGACAATCTACGATTTTCACTTTTCCGACCGTTCAATTGGATCGGGCCGCGGCTTGACTCCCTTGACTCTGCGCGGATCGGATCTTCTCGTGCCATTACGCAGTTAATTCTGAACCTTGTCGAAGGCACGCCGATCCAACTTGTGGATGGGGGGAATCAAAAGCGGTGCTTTACCGATGTCGACGACGGAATTGACTGCCTGTATCGACTGATCGCAGACAATTCCGGACGAGTGGACGGCGGCATTGTGAACATCGGCAATCCTGAGCACGAATACAGTATTAAGGAGTTGGCCCAAACGCTGGTAGCGAAATTCGAAGCACACCCACTTCGCGAGAACTATCCACCGTTTGCGGGCTATCGAGAGATCGAATCAAGTGCCTATTACGGCAAGGGCTATCAAGATGTACAGCATCGGCGACCGTCCATTGAGAATGCCAAGCGATTGGTTGGATGGACGCCGGCCGTGGGCTTTGAGGCTTCGATTGAGCGAACGCTGGATTGGTTCCTTCGCGATCATGAAGGTCGACTTGCTTCAACAGCCGTCACGGTAGGATGACTCTCCATGAAGATTGGCCTTCGCGTTGACGTTGATACCTATCGTGGAACGCGGTCTGGGTTGCCACGACTTCAGGATGCGTTAGATCAGCGAGGCATTCGCGCGTCGTTTTTTCTGACGGTGGGCCCCGACAACATGGGGCGGCATCTTCGTCGCTTGATCCGACCGACGTTTCTGTTCAAGATGCTTCGAAGTCGAGCCAGTTCACTCTATGGTTGGGAAGTGTTGATGCGGGGCACGTTATGGCCAGGGCCAATAATCCACAGGCGACTTGGGTGGAGCATTCGGCGGTTGGGGGATTCGGCACACGAAATCGGCACACACGCTTGGGACCACCACTTGTGGCAAGTGAAGGCACACCGAATGTCACCCGCTGGCGTAACCAATCAGATTGAGCGCGCACATGAAGCTATTGCTTTAACAACCGGTCGCATGCCCACCTGTATTGCGTCGCCAGGCTGGCGATGCACTGAAGATATTCTCAAAGTTCGGGACCAGTTCAATTACACATATGCCAGTGACTGTCGTGGGGAAGATGTGTTTCAGCCACTCATAGACGATCAGCCTGTGGGCCCGCCGCAAGTTCCTGTCAACCTGCCAACATGGGATGAAGTGATCGGCCTGAACAAATGCACAAAACTCGATGCCTTTCCGACTATTGCATCGCATGTCAAGCATGGCGGATTCAATGTCCTGACAACACATGCTGAGTGTGAAGGTGGTATGGCCGCCCATGACTTTGAGCAATTCCTTGATGTCATGCTTGATCAGGGCTGGTCATTCGTTCCACTGAGCGAGTTGATTCCAGATGACATACCAGCAGGTCGGCTGACAGAGGGCCGGGTTTCTGGCAGAGATGGTTGGGTGTCCGTCAAAGCGGTTGAATCGGAATGATGCAGCAACCACTTGGAGCACGGACTGCCACATGGGCTTGGCCTGCGTTCATCGCAGTGATTGCCTGGTTTGTGATTTACTTGCTGCCGCTTGGGTGGCGGCCTTTGGTGGTTCCAGACGAAGCACGCTACGCAGTGATTCCACTTGAGATGTTGCAGACGGGCAATTGGACGGTTCCGTATCTACTTGGCATCGAGTACTTCGAAAAGCCTGTGCTGGGGTACTGGTTTACGGCAGCATCATTCCTGACATTTGGGGAGAACGCATTCGCGCTTCGTCTTCCATCAGCAATTGCGGTGGGGCTATCAGCTTTAGTGCTATGTATTGTTGTTCGTCGAACAACAGGACGCCGCGATTTAGCCGGACTCTCGGCACTCGTGTTGTTGACGATGATTGCACCTGCGATTCTGGGTACCACCGCGATTCTGGATGCACCATTTGCCGCATTGGTCACAGTGTCAATTGGCTGCTTCTGGCTTGGGTGGTCAACGCATGGCACACCACGTATAGGGTGGCTGCTTGCAGCAGGCGCAGCTGCAGGTGCAGCGTTTTTGGTGAAGGGGTTTCTTGGATTTGCGTTGCCATGTATGGTTCTTGCGCCGTGGTTAATCTGGTGCGGGCGTTGGCGCGAGTTGATTACGCTGCCGTGGGTTGCATTGGTTGGAGCAGCCATTGTGGCCGGGCCTTGGGCGTTCGCGGTGCACAGTGCGAACGGTGACTACTGGCATTACTTCTTCTGGGTGGAGCATGTCAATCGATTCCTTGGTGGTGCCAAAGCGCAACATCCAGAGGCATGGTGGTTCTTTTTAGCGGTACTACCCATCGGCATGATTCCATGGGTTTTCGCAATGCCAATGGTGGTCATGGGCGCAGCACAGCGAGGATTCGGCTCGCCTTGGTCAAAGTTATTGGCGTGCTGGGTGCTTATTCCACTGGCGTTCTTCAGTATGTCGTCTGGCAAGTTGCCCACGTACATCCTGCCGATCTTTCCACCGATTGCAGCGGTGATCACTATTGCCCTAGGGACATATTTCAATCGACCTCAATCGGCGCCCCGTTTTCGAGTGTTTACGCCCGCCTTTATATTGTTCATCATTGCAGGCGCGTTGTTGGTGTTGTGGGCAGTTGACTGGGGCATTCCATCACCTTGGGAAGATGCGGGAAATTGGCGGCTCGGGCTTGCTGCCGCAGCATTTGTGTTCTGGGGAGTCATAGAGATAGCGGCAAATCAAAGCACTCGCTCGGAGCGGCGATTGCTACTCAATGGAGTCGCTCCGATCGCTATGTTTGCGCTGATTCCAGCGCTCATGCCTACGGGGTATATGGAAATCGCCAAGGCACCAGGAGCATTCCTCGACCCGATTGCACAGCAATACCCTGATGCGCAGTTGATTGGCGATGAAGACTTAGCTCATGCTGTTGGCTGGGCGTGGCGACGCCCTCGCGATGTCACCATTGTGGGGGGGCCAGGTGAGTTGAAGTGGGGCATCGAAACCTACTTGCATAACACCAGCCGTCTTGTAGATCGAACCGACTTGCCGGCCATGATCAATCAGCGAGAGACTGCCTTGGTGTTGGCGGTGTCACACCCGTGGGCTTGGCTCGATGTGGGGGGGCCGCTTGATTTACCTTTGGTTGAGCGCCACGAAGATCGGGGCATAGTAGTGCTCACGTGGCCCGCCCCCGAGGGAATATGACACGGCCTCATGTGCCACACGTGGAACGCTGCGGCAAAGTGTGCGCTGGACATTTGTATAAAAGCAAAGGCACCATGGAACGAACCGCCGATGCAATGCGGCCAGGTTTCTGCACGCACATGGAGTGGCCTTGTAGTCCTGCTAGGCTGACAGCATGACCCGCAAGCGCATCATTGTCGTGGGCATAGGGACCATGGGCAGTGCGGCCTGCGCTGAACTTGCTCGGCGCGGAGCTGACGTGATAGGGCTGGAGCGATTCTCTATTGGGCACATCTATGGTGCCCATGGTGGTCAATCCCGAGCCTTCCGATTGTCGTACTACGAGCATCCGGATTATGTGCCTCTGCTTAAACGCGCGCAGACGCTTTGGCTGAAGCTCAATAAGGACATGGGCCGCACAATTTACCACCCTGTTGGTGGCGTGTACCTCGCCGCGCCTGGATCGGACTTCGTACGGCTGTCCTACGAGGCTGCGATGCAACATGAACTAGATGTCGAGCTGCTTGATGCAAAGGCAGTTCGCTCTAGATTCCCGGTGTTCGACATTCCAGACGATTGGTCAGCATTGGTCGAAGCGCCGGCGGGTTTCATTGTGCCGGAGTGGTCGATTGCCGCATTTGCAGACATTGCTTTACGGCATGGCGCTGAACTACGAGAGGGTGTACAAGTTCTCGGTTGGGACACAACGACCAGCGGTGTTCGGGTAGAAACAACGTCTGGTTTTGTCGATGGAGATGGTTTGATCATTGCAGGTGGCGCTTGGGCTCAGGGATTAGCGGGGATCGATGGATTGCATGTTCGACCATCGCGTCAAGTGCTTGGTTGGGTTGATGCGCCAGCTTCCGCTAGTGTCGACTTTGGGCAATTGCCAGTGTGGGCGCTTGAATTAGAAGACAGTTCGGTGTTGTACGGGTTCCCTCGAATGGATGGTCTTCCAGGTCCTGCTGGGTTCAAAGTTGCAAGGCATTGGGCAGGGCCGACAATGGATCCAGATAACTTGGATCGTTCAACATGCAATGCGGATGAAGATGACTTTATGCCCCACCTAAGACAATTCATGCCATCGGCTGTGGGACCAGTGCTCGATATGCAGGCATGTGTGTACGCCAACTCGGTAGACGGGCACTTTCGAATTGGTCTTCACCCTGAGTCAGATCGTGTTGTTGTGGCGGCGGGGTTCAGTGGCCACGGTCTGAAGTTCCAGCCTGTCATGGGAGAGGTGCTTGCGGATCTTGCGTTGACCAAAGAGACACAGCATGCAATTGAATTCATATCGATGTAGCGATTGTCTCTTAACGGTACTCTCGGATTTTCATGCGGATATGACCGTAGTACTGCATCTTCAGCCGGGCTAGGGCCAAGCCCGCCCGGCCATCAAGAAACCCTCGCTTTACAACGTAAGACAACATGAAGTACGCCAGCGGGAACCACCAACGTTCAATTCGTGCGTACTTGCTGTGTTGGCGGTCCGTTAATGCTTGCCATGCATCAGAGCCTCGTGGCCCCAATGCCAAGTACCGTTTCGCTTCCCAAGAAGAGTAGTCATTGTGTTTGGCCAAATAGGAGTCAAGCCCGCGACGATCATCATGATCAATGGGCGACTCAATGGTTCCGATGCTCCCATTGAGCACAGGGTGCTCATGCACTTCCATGTCTAGGTGGCTCCACCGATCTTCATCAATGCGCTCGTAGCGCCCTGCAGCATGCTTAAAGAGCGCGAGCTTTGAAAATGGATCGCCGTATCGCAAAAAGCGACCCATAAACCAGTTGTGGAATGTTAACCAGCAGCCCACGTGGACATCTTCTTCAACGACCGATGCGACTTCATCACAGAATGCATCACTGATGAACTCATCGGCATCAAGAAAGAGCACCCAGGCAGTTTCAGGTGTGTGGTTGTCGAGGTACCAGTTGCGCTTCTTTGGGAACGTACCGTTCCATTCGAATTGAACCACATCTGCACCATTCGATCGTGCAATGTCAGCTGTATCGTCGGTACTACCTGAATCAACTATGACCACAGCTTGAAACCGGCCTAGGCGTTTCAGGCATCGCGGAAGGTTCTTCGCTTCGTTCTTAACGGGCACTACAACAGTGACCGGAATCTGACTGGGCATGACGAGTTCTAGCTCCGATTCAGGACTCTGCCTGCTGATGTGACTCTACGAACCAGAGCCACTTGTCGATGCCTCGCGACACTTCCGTGAAGAGGTCTGCAGTGTCAGCATCACCTAGATCTTCTGATTCGCCAATTGCCGCACGAGTTGAAAGTGCAAGCAGGGCCAGTCGAGATGCAATTGCGCCAACATGCTCTTTGCCACTGGCAATGCTATGTGGGTATTCATCGAGATTCGATGCTTTCGCCGCATCCCGTGCGGTCCCATTTGCAGTGCCACCTAACTGTGTAATGCGCTCTGCAATGAGATCAACGTAGTCATTGAGATCGCCCCAGAGTTCGTCGAACATCTTGTGTAGTGCGATGAAGTTTGGGCCTTTAACATTCCAATGAGCTTGCTTGGCCATGGTTGTCATGTCCGCGGTATCTGCCAAGCGTGCGTTGAGCAGCGTGCACAGATTGATTCGTGCTTCAGCGTTCAGATCATTCAGCGTCGGATACATAGGTACACCTCCAGCAGATGGAGAGTCTACCTCTGTGGAGTCATGACAGTCACCGGACCGCCGCACCTCGTCATAGGAGGGCGGTCCGGTGTGCCAGGAGCACACATCGTGACTGAGTCACGGTAGCCCGTTGAAGATGACATCCAAAAGGGTCTCATTTCGATCTGCAGTGACTTCCCAGAACATCACACCGCCTAAGTCAAGGTCATTGACATAGTCAACCTTGTGCTGCATAGAAATGGCATCGTCATAGGAAATGAAATGGCCGCCGTGAGCATCAGGGTTGTAGGCCCACGGCACCATGGCCTGTGCATCTCGATACACGGTGTAGCCGCCAGAGGCCAGCAGTTCCTGAATTTCGAAGTAGTCATTTACGCCAGTGGCACCACTTGTCCAGTCATCCCACGTGCCCGGTGGCACTATGGAGCCAGGTTGGAAGAGGCCGCCATTGTCAGGCGCAACGCCGCCCCAAGCCCGCCCGTAAAAAGGCACGCCTAGCACGATTTGGTCAGGATCTACGCCAGCATCCAGCCACGGCCCAATTGCACCGTTCGCGTTGTAGTGCTCGCGTACATTTTCGTTCGCCGAGGGGTTGTCTTCATTGGCGTACAGCCCAGAGTGGTGGCCCGTGATTGAGAGATCCCAGGCACCCATGAAGTCATAAGCCATGACATTGATCCAATCAAGGGTGTTGGCGAGTTGCGATAGCTCATAGTGCTCAAGTTTGTCCACACCACCAGCAGCTGCAATAGTCAAGAGATACTCGCGGCCGTCTTCATATTCGGCTTCATCAAGTTGGGCACGGAGTTCCTGCATGAGCAGTGTGTAGTTTTCGCGATCCTCTGGTCGGTAGACGTTGCCGCCGAGCCCGCAGCACACGGGGTACTCCCAATCAACATCAACACCATCGAAGTTGTAGGCGCGAATAAAGTCAACCGCTGACTCGGCGAATGTTTGACGCGACACATCTGTGAGAGCGACATCGCTGAAGCGACCCGACCATGTCCAGCCTCCAACCGATATCAGTGTTTTGATATGCGGATATTGAGCACGAAGGACGTTGTTGAGCTGGTTGTAGGTGCCGCGGTAGGGTTGGTCCCACGTATCACCAGGGTAGGAGCGATCTACAGCCGCCCAGGGATCGCCAATTGCAATGCGGCCACTGTCGTCAATGTTGGCAAATGCGTAATTGATGTGCGTGACTTTGTCTAAGGGAATGTCCGCAGGGTGGTAGTCACGGCCATAAATGCCCCACTCGATGTAGTAGGCCACGATGCGCTTCGCATCCGAATTGTCATCGTCGCCGCCGCCATCATCGCCGCCGCCGCCGTCATCAGTGGTTTCACAAGGGCCAAATGCACTAAGCATGGCGAGTACATCCATAATCTCTACAAGGCCATTGCCATTGATATCTGCTGCGCAGTCACTGCATGGGCCCCATTCAAGCAACAGCACTAATACATCTTGCACATCGACTACATCGTTGCCGTCTAGATCCATAGGGCAAGGCGCATCGGGATCTTCGCCATCTGATCCCCCTTCGCCGTCAATCGACATTGACACAGGTACTCCGTTGACCTGGACATCTAATGGATTCGGTGGCCAGCTGCCACTTCCGGTGAAACCCATTGAGACAGACTCTCCTGGCTCAACCATTGGATTCCAACTTTCGTTAGACAATGCGGTTCGCGTGCCATCAGTACTCAATATGCAGCTCCATGCTTGATCAACCACGGGCGTTCCAGCCCATGAAATGGACCAGGATTGCAATGGATCAGCATCGAGTGGAAGGTTGAATTGAACATCAGCTGTGTAGCCAGTGCCCCATACATTGACGAGGCTAAAGTCGACGACGCCGAAATCCGATGGCTCACTGCCATCGTCGCTGCCGCCGTCATCATCTCCGCCACCGTCATCATCTCCGCCGCCGTCATCATTTCCGCCGCCGTCATCACCACCATTGCCGTCGAAAATGACATCACTTAGCGAGAAAAACACCTCGCCAGCGGGATCAATGCGCTGCCACGCAACGTAGATCACATGTTGCCCATCACGCTGGGGCAGGTTGGCGTTGAATGAGTACATCATTCCATCTCGCACAGGTTCGGATGTCGGAAGAACCTCAAGGTCATCCCATGTCAGGGGTTGGGTTGGGTCGTAGTCACTTCGCGAAATCCAGGTATGGAACAAGCTTGGATCATGGACAACATGTGCATGGAATTGGAATGTCATCGACCCAGATTGCACGGGGGTTGCGGGCCAGTCATCTCTCGCCATGTCAAGACATGCGTATTTGCTACGTCCAGCACTTGCCAGTTCGCCATCAGGAATCATGTCGCGATAAACGCTGATATCCGGGCTGCCACCGGCAAAGAGGTGGCTCCCATAGTCGCCATTGGTTCGAGAGAGTTCATGCCAGTCATAGAATGCTTGTGTACCGCATGATGCCACAGCATCAACATGTGCCGGGTGTACGGGCTGTTCAGGGTTTGCCAAGAATACGGCGCGCACACGGCTGACAGGCGAATCCATCGATCCATGGCCAAGTGTGGCGGTCGTCAAAAGCGCAACAGCACAGGCTGCAAGAGCAGAAGTTTTCAGAGCCAACAGGGCCTCCAGTTCATCAAGTTGTCAGGGTGTTGCTGACTAATATCGGCTCAGGAGCACCTGAGTCAAAAACCATGTCTGCGTGCCAACGACGAATGTGGCACAAGTACGAACTTACGGAGGAATTCTCCGCAGGTCTTGTAAATATTCCGTGCATCAGCGAATGAAGTGCTTGCTGGTGCAGCCCAGCCGTGAAGGCCGGAAAAATCAGGTTCATTGGTCTGGATGGTTGTGATTCGGGCGGTTGCTTCACTAGAGTGACCCCGTCTTATGCCACCAGGAACCGTTGCACAACGACTTCGATGGGCCGGAAAATTTTTTCGGCAAGGCTCTTCAATTGCCAGTTTGACACCATCAAGTAAGTGGTTGTCGCGGGCAATGTGTCGCGATGTTGATTCATCAACTCCACAGGTCATTGTGGAACTTGGCGCAGGTGCCGGGCCAGTCACATCAATGATTACGCATCTGATGCACCCTGAAAGTACGTTTCTCTCAGTTGAATTGGATCCGGAATTACACGCAATGGCTCTTAAACGATGCCCAGATGTCGATATTCAACTGGGCAGCGCAGTTGATTTAGATCAGTTTCTCAATGACCGAGGCATTAGGAATGTGGACTGCATGATCTCTTGCTTGCCGGTACCTAGCTTGCCAAAAGCGGCCAACAAATCAATCTTCGATTGCTGGGAACGGCGGTGCAAATCTGGTGTGTTCACGCAGATCACGCAGATTCCGTGGTACTTCCGTCGCATGTATGCAAGGGCATTTGAGGATGTTGAGTTTGATTTGGTGATGATGAACTTTCCACCAGCAGGTGTGTATCACTGTCGCAATCTGCGTCAGGGCTACACTGAACAGGCAAGACTGCCAGGGCACTGAGGTCAACATGACACACGAATCAAATCGAGTACTCGAACGTGTCCTTGAAGAATTGCTCGAATCGCATCGGAAGGCATCCAGTTGGGTTCATGACGGTGCGGAGTTAGAGCCCACGCATGAAGTACTCATGGGCGAACTTGTGAGCGGCGATTTACGCGCCATAGAGCGATGCCTCGAATGGGTTAGGTCTTTCAGTGGTCCAATTCCGGCAGTGCCTACACCAGGGCCAACGTTTCAATCGTGGACACTGACGATTGATGAGGCGGCCATGTCAAATATGAAGCCCACGCATGTCGAAGTTATTCGCGCGATGAGCCATGTTCTGTTCGGCGGACCACAACCATTGGACGATAGCGCCGCTCTGGAAGATCTGTCTGGGCTGGGTATTCCCTCAGGGCTTCGCGAGGATATTGAACGAGCATGACCCTGCGATGGTTCGCACTGTTCATTGCCACTTTGCTGGGGAGCGGATGCGCCGAAGCAGAGTCCAGCCACGACCCGCAAGCCCGCGCGGCAGCCCCCGTTGAGCGGATCATTAGCCTAAGCCCAGCTATAACTGCCCTTCTGCTTGACCTTGATCTGGACAGTTGCCTTGTCGGCAGAAGCGCATTTTGTCGAGACGTCGACACGCTTCCAGTTGTCGGCGATCTTGGTGGCGCTGATGTCGAAGCGATTATTCGTTTAAAACCAGACCTGTTGCTCTATCAGTCAACGGTCGCACCGCCGCCAGCAGGGTTGAAGGACGCAGCGAGCATCACTATGTCACAGGTGTATGGTGTTGCGGTAGATGACATTGATGACTTGCATCATGCCATCGACGCGGTCGTCCGGATTGTAGATCCAGAAGGATCCAATGCTCAATTGCGAGCACGACGCACCGCTGCACACGATGCACTGCATGCTGCAACGCGATCGTCAGATATACAGCGAGGTAATGTGCGAGTGCTGCTGATACAGCCAGGTGCATCAATGCTCGCATGGGGTGGTGAAACATGGCTCGGTCGAGTTGTTACCGCAGCGGGCGGGCAACCGTTGCTGGGCGATCGCGCCTGGGTGACAGTGTCGGCTGAAGATGTCATTCGATTGCGACCTGATGTGATCTTTGTGCTGGGTGAGCGATCCGGCACAGACGTAGGTGCTGTTGCCACCTTGCCAACGCCAGCGCAGCATTCGGGCCGTGTACTGGTGTTGAGTCATCCACGGCTGCTCATTCCGGGCATTCATGCTTCAGCGGTGCGAGCCTCAATCGACGACTTACTGGGAGGTGGGCAAGGTGGGCATGAGTCGGTTCATCCCGACACAAATGGCCACTGAAGCTCTTGGGAGGTCGCCTTGGCAGGCGTTAGTGGTATGTTAGGGGCACAGGCCTCATTCAAGGGCTTTCTTTGAGCCTAATTGCAGTCACCTAAGTCGAACAAGATGCCATTTCAATCCGATACTAATGGGAAGCCCAAGAACTGCAATCACAGCCTCGCTGTTGGGTTGTTCTTGTCTATCCTTGGGCTTTGAGTACCTTTTGAAAGGCCATTCTGTGAGCGACCCCACAATTATTCGTTCCATCGCAATTTTGACCCTCACCACAGCTGGTCTTGCCGCATCCACGCACGCTGCTCGAGTGCCCATTGCTTCTGGCGACTTTGGCAGTTCCACCGCGCAGAGCCTGCCTGACGGAACAGATGACATCTTGTGGCTGGATAAGGACTCTGGGGAACTCTGGGTTCAGTTTATGAGCCCATCAGGGTTGTCGGTGCTGAGTTTGCGTGATGTTGCAGGACGAAGTGCCACCCCCGTCTTGGGGCCAGGCGCTATTTCAGATGTACTCGTGCATGAAGGCGGCGATGGATATCAGGTCAGTGGGGGCAATGCTTCCCTGATCGTTGATGACACATTAAGTGGGGGCGGCGGACTTGCAGGAACGTACAACGTGACGGGTTCCGTCATTGAGATCAACATTCTCAACGGTGGGTCCGGCTATCACGATGATGGTGTGGGGTTCTTTGATGTCGATGACACGGGAACTGGTGGTAGTGGGCTCGATTTCTTGTTCTTGACATTGCCAGGTGATAGCGAAAGTGTTGAGCGTGTTGAAATTTATGACGGTGGTATTGGGTACGAACCAGGCGCAGAGCTGGCGGTGATCAATTCCAATTTCCTTGATTCAGACGCCTATGAAGACCCCATGGCGGGGATTGCGTACGTCGGTGATGACGGCGCTATCTTTCAGGTTGATCTTGTTGAATCTGGATCGGGATTTTCTGAGACACCAACTGTCTCGCTGCTTGGTTCAACACAAGGCAGCGGTGCGGATTTAAGGGCGTTCATGGGAGGGGCAATTTACGACGTCCTTCCGAACCCCGGTAGTGGGGCGCCGGGTGGGTCGGGGTATGCAGCGGATCCAGTGCTGACGCCCGAAGGCGATGGAACTGGATTTGAATATGAAATCGTTCGAGAAGGTGGCATCTCCGATATTCAGTTGACTAGCGGCGGATTCGATTACACAGATTCACCGATCTTGGATGGTGATTTGGGCACGGGCGCCAACCTCGAGGCCGTTTTGTTTCAGACGCAGGATGTCTGGCCCGCGGGGCAGGTTCCTGCTCGAACGGCGACAGCTCGCATCTTTGGTGCGGACGGACTTCCCACTACGGTCAGTGGCACATCGAAGTGGAAAGGTCACGTGGGCGACTTTGACGCAGATGGCGACACCGATGCTGAAGATGCCGATTGTGACGATGCCTGGGACGACGACGAAAATAGTGCCGGCAGCGATTGTACCGACGGCGTTGACAACGATTCTGA
>JABAAC010000096.1 GCA_014238965.1 Phycisphaerales bacterium
CACCTGATGAGTGCAATATTGTGGTTGTGTCAATGCCGTCGGCCGCTGCGCCGACCGCATCGGTCATGGCCATTCAATTGACGGGTGAGTTGCGCCCATTCGTAGAGATATTCGATCTTCAGCATACGCCTGACCCCCAAACGGAAGCGGGCACGGTTGATTCTAAGAACGAACCAGTTGAAGGGGCCTCCCCAAGAGAAGTACCCAGTGCCGATGCGCGGCCTATGCCCAGTGGTGTAGTGGCATTGTCCGTCGCAATCGCCAGTACTCTCATTCTGGATTTATAGGGAAGTCCTCGTACAGCTAGAACACGGGATGTTGTATATCGTGTGTGTTCCGCAGAGAGAGGTGTCTTGTATATGACCCTGCCGATAGATGTGAGACTGGTTGATCCACAAGGAGTGAAGTCATGAGTATTCGTACCGTTGTCGCCGCAAGTCTACTTGTGCTCCCCTTATCTCTTGCGTCGTGCGGGACGGTGAATTCAGTGAGCACGAGAAGTGAGCAGGCAAGCGACCAAGTTTCGGACACCCAGGTCCAAGTGCATGATCTACTCATGCAGATCTTCCTTCGCTGCAAATCTCTTCGGATGTACCACAGCGAGCCATCGGGCCTGATGGAGGCTCAGATTGATGTCGAGAACAGTGGATTCAATGACCGTTCATTTGGTTGGCGGGTCGTGTGGCTTGATCAGCGTGGCAATCGCATTGCATCGAAGACAAATATCTGGAATGCAACCAGTGTTCCGGCCGGTGGTTCGGTCACACTGACGTCTTTGGCGCCTACGCTTACGGCCACTGATATGTCGTTCGAAATTCGTCGTTCCAACAACTAGTCACCGCTACCGGAGAGGCTTCCATGTATCGCACTATTCTTCTTGTCGTCGTCCCCACGCTTGGACTGTGTGCGTGCAATCCAGCACACCGCATTTCTACTGGCGGCCCAGAGTCAATTACCACAACCAGCCAAATTGATGTGCAGGATGTGCAGGCAGCTTCGGCGGGGATGATCGAAGGGCTGATGCGCAGCGGTATCTTTCAATCCTTTACGAAAGAGAACGGGCGTAAGCCAATTCTGCTGTTCCGTGACAATGCGATCATCAATGACAGCACGAGTCGGCTGCCGATGCCCATGTTGACGGGTGATATCAAAGCCGAACTGCAGCAAACGCAGACGGTCGACATTGCAACAACTTATAGGGGCGAAGCGGGCCGAGCGCAAGATCGAGAGGCCGGCGCCAACGCAAGGCTGAAGGCATTTCAAAGCGGAGGGGGAGGGGCCCCAGTACCGGACTTCTCGCTCATTGGCAGCATCACAGAGCTTCGTAGCCGCGCTGGGAGCACGCACCAACTTGACTTGCAATTCCAGTTGGAGTTGACGACTTGGGAGACGGGGCTGAGCCCGTGGAGCGATACGGTCAAGGTGAGTAAGCAGGGTGATAAGCCAGGAGTTGGGCTTTGATGCAGGCCTGATCGGCGTTCGGTGTGTAGTTGCGAGCGTCGGTTCACTTGAGAAGGCCCCTATTCGCGAAGGGCAAATTCGATCACTTGCAGCATCGCGTCCTTGAGGGCTATTCCTCCCACCATGTGCGAAAGCCCGCCCACACACGCGAAGGTATGGCCAAGCAGATCATGGCAAGGCTCATGGTGATGCCTATAAAGCGGAGATCCGTGTCGA
>JABAAC010000066.1 GCA_014238965.1 Phycisphaerales bacterium
AACATGGCAACGATAGAAGTGCAGATATAGCGCATTGGGTTCCTCTCTCCTACAGGCGACCTGAGGCCGCACAAGCCCCATTAGAGAGGGCCTGGTGGGGGAGGTCAACAACTGTTTCTATATATGGTCTTGCGTACCGCTTTAGGAGCAATGCACCACCCATCTCAAAAACAACACCCCCGTGAATACGGAGGTGCTGTGGGGGCCCGGGGGTATAGAGAGGTTGTTGTGGTGGGGGTTACGGGCAGGGGCCCCAATGTTCAATCACCGTCAGTACGTCACCGACGTCATAAGGGACGCCCCACTGGGCGATCACAATGAGTAGGTCATTGACGTCGACGTTCCCGTCGCCAGTGATGTCGCCATCACAATCAACAGGACACTCGTTTGCAATCGTGTTCGCCCCGCCATCGCTCCAAGAGCCAAGGATCTGATCGGGGCTGTTGTCGCACAGGACCGTGCCGCTGATCAGCGGCAAGCTTTGGTAGTAGCACCAGATCCCACCACCGTCACCCCCGCTTGCAACGTTGCTGGTGATTGTGCAGTCCGTGATGATCGGGCTGCTTGTCGAACAGAATATACCGCCACCGATGTTTACTGCTGTATTGCCTGAGATCGTGCATGCACTCAATGAGGGGACACTGCTCCCCTCACAGTGAAGACCACCGGAAGAACTCGCTGCATTGTTCGAGATCGTGCACTGTGAGAAAGATGGAGCAGCGTTGTAGTCACAGTAGATTCCCCCGCCGTAAGTACCTGCCGAGTTGTTCCCAATCGTGCAGTGGGCGAATGTCGGATTGCTGCCAATCCCGGAACAGTAGATTCCACTGCCGAAGGAAGCGGTATTCAGTTTGATCTGACAGTTCAGGAACCCGGGATTGCTGTTGATGCAGTAGACACCGCCGCCCACGGACGAAGCATTGTTCATCAATGTGCAGTTCGTCAGCGTGGGGCTGCTGTCACGGCAGTAGATTCCTCCGCCGTCCGGAGCGGCGTCGTTTCCATCGAACACGCAGTTCGTCAACGTGGGGTTGCTGTTTTCCATGCAGAACATTCCCCCGCCAGGTCCATTGGCGAAGTTGTCTTCAAAGCGGCAGTTGCTGAATGCCGGGTTGCAATTCTCTCGAAGATGCACGCCGCCCCCTTCGATCGTTCCCATGTTGTCACGAAAGATACAGTTCTCGAGGGCTGGAGAACTACCGTCATAACAAGACAGGCCTCCACCGTAGTAGGACGATCCGTTGGTCAGGATGAGATTTCTGAAGACGGTCAATGTGTCCTCGCCGTGATAGCACCAGAGCACCGCTCCAGATTGCTGCCCATCAAGGATGACAGCAGGTGTGCCATCTTCATGAAGTTCTCCAGAGATGGTGATGCTCTTTCCTTGTGGGCTGAGATAGGAGCCCAGATAGGTTCCAGCGGCGACTTCGATGACATCGCCATCGATGGCAACAGCAACAGCCTGATAGATGTTGGGGTAATCATCAGGCACGTGGATGGTTGCCGCCTGCGACATTCCGGTGGCCACCAAGGTGACCACGATAGAGGTGCAGATATAGCGCATGGGTTCCTCTGTCCTACAGGCGACCTGATGGCGCCTCAGGCCCATTAGAGAGGAGGCTGAAACAGAGGTCAACAACTGTTTCTATAGATGGTCTTGTGTTCCGCTTCTGGAGCAATGACAGCCATCTCAACAACACCCCCGTGAAGACGGAGGTACTGTGGGTTTGTAAATGTAGTGGGGGACTACGAAGAGCACGGGCCCCAGGCAGAAATCAAGAGCAAAAGATCATCGACATCGGTGTCACCGTCGCCATCGCAGTCACCATCGGCGTTCTGCTGATACGCCGCCAGTACGGCGAGTATGTCGTCGACGCCTACCTCACCATTGCCATCGAGATCGCCGATGCAATCGGATGGACACTCGACGTTAAATTCATTCCCGCCACCGTCATTCCATGGGCCATCTATATCGCCCGCATCGCCACTGTTCTCGCAGAAGAGAGTGTCCACAATCTCCAACGTGCCTGGGTAGTGATAGATCGCGCCAGAGCCAGACCCCGATACCGGTCCATTTGCCCTGAACTCGCAAGAGTCAATGATCGTGTCTGTCTGCGTCATAAGTATGCCGCCCGGCCCCCATGTGGCATGGTTGTTCTCGAAAAGGCATTCCGAAAATGACGCCGTCGAGAAACCACCGATTGAGACACCATTACTGGAGTTATCAATGAAGGTGCATTGACTCATCGAAACGTCAACATTGCTTGAGAATGATGCACACGTGCCGTCAAAGTTATTTTCAAAGTGGCATCGGTCGA
>JABAAC010000055.1 GCA_014238965.1 Phycisphaerales bacterium
CCCTGTGGGCCATGGATCTTGTGTGACGTCACAGTCATGAGATCAATTCCTGATTCAGCGAATTGGAGCCGAATTTTTCCAAAGGCCTGGGCTGCATCAACATGCATGATGCCGCCACGACTCTTGACTGCGTCAACAATGGACGCAATTGGCTGAATGACGCCGGTCTCGTTATTGACCGATTGCACTGAGACGAGTGTTGATGAGTTGATGTCGATGCCATCAAGCACAGAGAAGTTGACAATGCCATCCGACTGGACCGGTAGATACTCGACTTCAACACCGGACTGAGAAAGCCGCTCGCACATACCAAGAATTGATGAATGCTCCACGGACGTAGTCACAAGTTGACGCACGGGCGACTCTGTCCAAATACATTGCATCAAGGCAGCATTATTGGCCTCTGTTCCGCCACTTGTAAACACAACAGACTCTGTGGCCGCGCCCGCGAGTACTGCCACTGACTCCCTCGCCCCCTCAACAATAGCCCTTGCAATTCCACCACGAGAATGGGCACTTGACGCATTGCCTCCAGCCACAAGGGCTCGCGACATCGATTCAATCACCTCTATTGTCGGATCCGTCGTAGCAGCATTATCGAGGTAAATGCCGTCGCGTACCCG
Source organism: Phycisphaerales bacterium (assembly GCA_014238965.1). Classification (GTDB taxonomy): domain Bacteria; phylum Planctomycetota; class Phycisphaerae; order Phycisphaerales; family SM1A02; genus JABAAC01. Next base: position 624 of record JABAAC010000055.1, read on the forward strand.
ATCGGCATTTCCAACCACTCGCTTCGCTTGCTGAAGTACAAGCTCAAGTTCAGCAGCCTGAAACAGAACCCGCCGCCCTTGGTATTTCCACCCCGCCGGAACACTCCCGTCTTGCCTCCACCGCCAGAGCGTTTGCCGCGACACACCTGCCTCGCTCGCAACCTCTGCTGCCGTGTAGTAGGTCACTCCATTGACCTCCATAGCCATACTCCTAAACTCCTACCTCATTTATTGTCACGCATCGTAACACAACACTCCAATCGCACCCGTTGGTGGCCCAAACTACTGCCAAGATGTGACTTAGCAGCTAAGACCGACTACATGCCTGGCATATCGCAGACTCAAACCTACGCACCGGGATGATCTCCCAAAGCACAGCTCGCAGTGCGGACAATGCACGACGGCCACGCGAGGCTGAGAAGTCATCTCAAAACACCGTCGAGTATGACTTCGTATCTACGAGTTCATTCTGCAATCTGAAGATGAGCGTCTCCAGATCGCTTCCTACCTCTGTCGCATCAAGCTGAATGCCATGATGCGTTTGACCGACGCGGAACATCACTCGACCCTCACACTCTTCGATCTCGACAAAGTGGTGGGCGCCGAATGCAAAGCGAATGAAGTCCGCCTTTTCGATACGGCCGTGGTTGGTTTCAATATTTCTGATGAGTTCTGGCATGAATTACTCCTTCGTCATGCGTGATGGGAGGCATGGAATCCGATCAACATCCCGGGGGCCGTTCTACGTCATCAACCCGCTCATGTACAGGGTACGCACCGCGTCGTTCTGCATGAGCACGCTCGCAGCGCCGGGGAACCAGCAGAAGTTGCTGGCGAATGTGACATGCGTGAGCGTCGAATCCGCACACGTCCAGGCGCCGAGCTGGTGACCGTAGACATCCTGTGTTCGCTCCCAACAATTGAGCGCATTGGCATGCTTCGGGCCGTCCTCTGGTTCGATATGCGACGGCAGCGAGAGTTTCGCGAGCACACCATTGCCAAGTCTCGGATGCCGCTCTTTGCTCATAAGCTGAAAGAGCGCCGTGCTCGGACCGGTTGGATCAGCTCCTTCGGTGCTTCGGATGATGGTCCGCATGATCACCGGCATGGAAGGACCTTCACCCCAGCGAAACTCCGCCGTGAGGCCATCCTCCCCCGCCGACGTCATCAAAGACACCATGGGCCCCACCTCCGACTCAGCCCGCGCAAATTCGTCGTGCTCGATGAAGACCGACACCTTGTCTCTGATCGGCACGTGAAGGTCGTCGATGACATCCAGCATGGGGTCACCGTTTTGCCGATGACCACCACCAGGGAGTTCCGGCTCGATCGGATCGCCGCCAAGCATCTCCCCCAGTCGAGGTCGAAAGATCTCC
>JABAAC010000094.1 GCA_014238965.1 Phycisphaerales bacterium
AGTCTTCCGACCTTGATGAGGACGGGACACTTCGCTTGTGGGAAGCCTCTGCCATCCTTGCCAGAGTCCGGCGAGCCGCCATGCCCCCCCAGGATGGACCGGATTCACATGGGATCCCGTTTGGCGAAGATGCCCTCGCCAAACGCCCCCTTCCTACATTGGTTTTATACGGCAGCCTTGACGATGCCCAGTCGCACCATGCGCCAATCCTGCAGGATCTGATCGATGCTGGCACGCTCACATCTGTTGAGGTCCGCATACTTCCCGGCATCGGTCACCAATTGGGGCCAGAGCAGGACAACCGACTCGGGCCGGTGAGCAACGAGGCCATCGAACCGATCACTGCATTCCTCCAACGCCATCACCGGCAAGCACCCCCACCGCAGGCCCAGTGACTCATCATGCTATGGAAAGTCGTAGCACATGATCAGTTGCGATGAAACAACTTCAAAGCCGAGTTGCTTGTTAAGCGCCAGCATCTGGACGTTGGACTCGTGCTGCATCGTATTGATGTGTCGCACTCCCTGATCTGACGCCCATCCAAAGCAAGCCTGCTTCAACACCTTCACCAATCCCCGACGGCGGAAGTCCGGCCGTACGCCAGTCAGCGGTTGCTCGCACAGTTCTGGTGTAGTTCGCGACAACCAACTCGTCGCAGCAAGAACACCGTCAACAATCGCGACGAAGGACCCTCGCATGTCCACACAATGCTTCTCAAGAAGCAGTTTCAGGAACTCTTCTGCGTTCCGACCAGTCGTGCCAGCCATATCAATGCCAAGTCGAGCGGGGATGTCCGTCGCAAAGGCCCGAGTCAACTCGAAGAGTTGCGAAGACCACTCGTCGGTGCGTGCCTGTAATGCGTGCAAACTCAGAACCTCGATTCCCGACTTCGCAGCGGCATCGAGCACCGTGATTCCATCGGCAGCGTCCCGCCGACGAATATCGAAGCGGAGGGCAAACATCCGGTCGGCCTGCCTAAATCCAAGTGCGCCAGCAAATGCCGCCGTCTCGGCAGCATCTTCACCCATCGAGCAGACGAAGCGCGAGAACGGCGTCCCACGGGCCGACTCGAGGTCTTCCTCGAAGATCCGCTTCCCAATGCCCTGCCGCCGGCACGATGGGTGCACGCCAATCCAAACTGCCATGGCTTCAGGCTGGTCCTCGAATCCACGAGGAATCATGGTTGAAATGCCGACTACGTCCCCATCCAGTTCAACAACAGACCCGAGTGATGTCGCTTCGAATCGTTCACTCCACTCGACCCGTTGTGCGAGTCGATGCTCGGGTGATCTCCGAGGGATGCACTCGGGAAGATCAAACTCAATGAACTCGGTCAACGTTTGCATGTCTGACAGATCAAGTCGGACATCGCGTAGACGCAAGCTCATGACATAGTCATTGGTCGACGTGGATAGAAGGCCAGCAGCAACCCTAGGCAAACAAGTGACGCGTACATTGGGATTGAGAACAGCTTGGAGTAGTCCACAACATCATCAGTGGTCGCCCAGTCGCCGATCTGCCCAGCGACATAACTGCCAAGCACAATGCCGATGCCAACGATTACCAAGTTAAATAGGTTCTGCGCGCTCGCTTTAACGTCGCTGCTGCACTGTTCATCAACAATCATGAAGGCCACAAAGATGAAGCAGCCGAAGCACAACCCGTGCAGTGCAATGCCGCTCATCAGGATGCCGATTTCTGCTACGCCCGTCGTCCCCGACAACCATTCGACCTGCGAAAATAGAAACATTCGCAAGGCATAGGCAGCAAGACCGACAGCAAGCAAGCCCTTTCGAGAGACCTTTCCCGCCACGAAGGGGATCGCGAACAACACCACGATTTCGGCCATTTGGCCGATCGTCATCAAGCCTCCGCCGCCAACACCGAAAATCTTGTTAATCGCACTAACGGTCCCCTCCGCTTGTGACTGGAATTCGTTCAGGAAGCCCGAGGTGTAGACAAAGTAGAACTGATGAATCATGCTCACAGGGACAGCGATCAGGAACAAGGTCAACAAGGGATTAGTCTTGATCTCTTTGATCGCCTCCACAGTCGCAGATGCCTGCTTGCCCTTTTGGGGCGGCGTTCGTGGAAGCGTGAAACAGTAGACACCCATGATGGCGCCAAGAATGGCGCTCAACTTGAATGCATCCATCATGCCGCGGGCAATTTCATCGGCTGAGTATGAGTGC
>JABAAC010000097.1 GCA_014238965.1 Phycisphaerales bacterium
AAGAAGGGCGTCCCTCACTGTCACCTACGCAGGTGATCGGCTGTTGGTGTGTCCGAGAATGCTTAAACTTCGAAAATAGTTGTTTCTGAACTCAAATCGTCGTCGGGTCGTATCAACACTGGTGCACTTCCCAACAATGCTCCTGAATAGGTGCACTGACCAGAACGATGCAGAGAAAACGAACACAATGGCGATTTGGCACCGTGCTGTTTGCGACGGTCTTTCTACTTGGATTGGTCATTTTGTCATCGGAAGCGGTGCATCTGGTGTCCCGCGTTTCGGAGTTGGGGCCTGTGTGGTCATGGGTTGTGGGCAGTCTGGCCTCAGTAGCTGCGATTGCGTTACTGGGCTTGATCTGGGGCGAGTGGCGTGGTTGGGTGATGGTTCGCCGTGTCGAACGACTGCAAGGGCGATTGTCCAATTCAGCGGCGCATGCACCTGGTTTGCATCGCGCTGTGTCGCTGTGGCGCCGCCGTCTTGAGGAACCCTCAGCGGCGCTGGCCGACTTTGATCTCGCGTGGTACTCGACCGACAGATTGATCACACTTGAACCCCTCGAAACACTGATGCAATCACTCGATGCGCGGTGTGAGTCGGAAATTCGCCGCGAAGCGGCGCGTACTGGTGTTCTGGTCTCACTGTCGGGTGTGCCACTGCTCGATGCAGTGTTGTGCTGCTGGCGGAATCTTCGGCTCATGCGCCGCATTGCGCAGGTCTATGGTGGACGACCAGGGATGATCGGAACCCTTCGCCTTGGGCGGATGGTGCTGGCGCACGCCGTAACGGTGGACATTACGCAGCACGCCGCCGATGTACTGTCGGCGCGAGTGGGGGCCCTTGCCGCGGCCGGAGGCCAGGGTCTCGTGGCAGCTACGTTGACTGTTCGACTTGGGCTTTGGACGCAGTCGGTGTGTCGACCACTACCGATGGCAAGACGGACGATTGGCGGCTTTGTGGTCGCAAGCGCGGCCGATGAGGTTGGCCATCAGGTGAAGAGAACGGTCAAGAAATGCGTACAGATCTTTGGCAGGCCGCTCAAGGCACCGCGAAACTCATCGGCGGCGAACTGAAGACGCGAGTGCGTGTCCACCAGTTCCCCGACTGACTGAATTCTGTTGGGGTTGTGAATCGGTACTGATCCAGATGCCAACGAAGCGCCTGTGGAAGCTCATCGGGTTCCAGGGGCGACGACTTGAGCAGCGTCAACACGATGCTGTCGCTGACGGCCAGACGCCGAAGTAGTGCTGGCAGGACTTCGCGGCCTGTAAATCGCATCCGATTGGGTGATCGGGACAGCATTCCCGCTTCGAATACGCGTTCATAACTCAACGCATCAAACCACATTTGCCAGTCTAGGCGTGGCATGCCTGGTTGGCGAAAGGCCGGCGCTCGATCAAGGGGGCCGGGCTTCCACTTGAAGACGTACGGCTTCCAAAATCCATCGCGTGCCTGGGCTTCAATGATGATCTCCGGTCTTGTTGTGGTCATGACTGCAAACAGGCCGTAGTGTGACACCAAGTGCCATCGCGAAAACGTGCGTTGCCACGATTTCATCCAGACAGGCTTCATTGTATTGAAGGTCTGCATCCAAACGGTGCTCAACACCAAACTCAGCAAGCACACACCAATCAGCGACCGCGACCACTTCCACATGCCTGCGGAAACTGGCCGAATGCCAACGCGGATCGTTGAACGGACGACCTTTGGCCACAGTCGAAGGAGTGTCGCATCGTCGAACATGGCCAGGCACAGCACAATGGTCAGCCAGTTGAAGAATCCGTAATTGCCCGTAGCAATGACACCGAGCATGAGCAGGATGATCGCGAGGGCTCCAATTGATCGTGGGACGCGGGGGAGCAAGAGCAGTAGCGGAGCACCCAATTCGATGAGGAACATGATGGCACAGGCGACTTGCAAGAGTACGTCAGGCAACTGCTGGACATACCAGGCCGACCACCATGGCAAGGGCTGTGTCCAGAAGTGGTAGGCCAGCGCAGTGCAGTCAGCCTACGCGGGATCACCGCTCTGAAGTTTGGCCAGCCCACCGAAGAAGATCAATCG
>JABAAC010000103.1 GCA_014238965.1 Phycisphaerales bacterium
ACCGCCGCTTTCCAACGCTTGCGGCCACGCTCAATGAGCACTGCCAGTTCCAAGCCGTAGAGTAGGCACAGCCACATGACGTAGATCCAAACCATGACCAGCGGCACAAGCCCAAGCGCGCCACCCACAGGACTCGTGGGCAACGCCCCAAGGACATACGAACGAAGTCCCCACTCACCAAGCAGTAAGGAAACGCCCGCGAAGGCCGCCCCGATGAAGCAGGATCGCCACGACGGCCCACTCACTGGGATCCATCGATATGCAATGCTGATGACAGCCATGAGGACAACGAGAATGACCATTGCATGCAATGTTGAACCTAGAAAGAGCACAATCCCTGTGCCACTGTGAATGCCTTCAAGCATGTTCGCAAGCATGGTCAGGCCAAATGTCGCCACAATGGGCACGCCCACAAGCAATACCAACGCAATAAGCATGCGGGCGCGAACCGTACGTCGACGAAGGCCACCAGTCAGTGTGCTACACACGGACTCAACTTCATCAAACAGTTTGTAGGCCGACCACATCAGAACAACGAAACCAATCAGGCCAAGACCCATTGGGTTGATTGACATGGCACCCTTGGCCTGCGATCGAAGCCAATCTCCAAGGCCCGAGTGACCATTGCCGCCCTGTAGCGCTGACACATTGACTGAGTCAAGGCCAAGCTGGGTGATTAAGTCATCCACAGCTTGAAGAAACGCAGGTTCGCTCACGGACCAACGCGCAACAACCGCCGCAAGAGCCAACAGCGGAATCAATGAGAACAACACGCGGTACGAAAGTGCCGCCGCCATGAATCCTGCCTTGTTTCGACGCAGCCGAATTGCGGCAAGGCGAGCCATGTCCAGAAAGAACCGAATACGACGCTGCGTCCTAGAAAGCGTCCTTAAAGGGCGTCGACGCACCATGACCCGCATGGTTCGCCACTGTCGATGAAGATTCCGTATCCGTTGCACCTTTACCTCGCTTTGCCGGATACCCTATCGCCCCAACACCTCTAGCAGTCAACTGAAAGGCACCAGTGATGGACCCCCGACCAGTGAACCCCGGACCGAATCGGTCCCCGGGCGACGACGACACACATCGCCCCGAGTCAGATATGCCCAACAAGCACACGCAAGGCCCACCTGGCCCTGTGTCCGCCAGTTGGTCCAACACGCCCTCGTCAGAGACAGCGTACGAACCTGACTTGCCCCCCAACGAGGAAGACGAAACCGCCTTTCGCGATGCCAGCCGTGGTCCACGGCTGCAAAAAGTGCTGAGCGCTGCAGGCGTTGGCTCGCGACGGGCATGTGAAGCACTCATTGAAGAAGGCAAGGTGATGGTCAATGACATCATCATCCGGACGCTGCCGGCTTGGGTTCACCCAACCAAGGATCGCATCGAGGTTGATGGACGACGCATTCATGGCCCCGTTGCCCCTGTCAACGTCATGCTCTACAAACCCCGCGGCGTCGTCTGCACGAACGATGATCCAGAAGGCCGTCGCCGAGCAATCGACCTCGTACAGCACCCAACCCGAGCAAGGCTGTTCACTGTTGGTCGGCTGGATATTGACTCAAGCGGGTTGTTGCTGCTGACAAATGACGGCACGCTTGCCCAGCGTCTCGTGCACCCGAGCCACAACATTGAGAAAGTCTACGAGGTGCTTGTACGCGGGCATCTGTCAGACGAATCGGTGCGCATCTTGCTCAGTGGCGTGTTCCTAGTCGACCGCGAAGGCGAAAAACCAAGGCGATCGAAGGTCAAGCACATTGACATCACCATGCGGGACAAACAACGAACTCGCTTCAAAGCAGTGCTCGGCGAAGGTCGAAATAGACAAATCCGCCGTATGACCGCAGCGATTGGCCACCCGGTCAAACGTCTTAAACGTCTGTCGATTGGTCCACTGAAACTTCGGGGTCTACAACCTGGCCAGTGGCGGAATCTGGATCGCAATGAGCTTCGGTCTCTTCGGCGGGCAGCGCATCTTCCAACGTAGCGTCGGCCACCTGGCCCTCTGGCTTCAACCAAAGCATGATTGGGCCATCGCCTTCTTGCTTCACATCAAGTCGTCTCTGGCGAACCAACTCAAGCGTTGCCAGAAACAAGCCCACGCGGCCCGAGGCATCGCAGCCGGCAAAAACGTCCAACAAGTTCATCGGCTCACCGCCACGGCGTTCCAGTCGATCAATGAGATCTGCTTGATGCAGTGCAACGGGCGTATCGTCAATCGAGATGATGTGATCACCAAGACGATTGAAGTCAATAACCGAAGCAATGCGTTCAAACGCTTCGGCAAGATCCATCGAATGCACATCTTCGATGTCTAGCTCGATCCCCTCGATAGCCGCCCGCTGCGCCTTCAGCCGGATATCGACCCGTTGCGAGGCATCGTCTTTGCACTGCCCCAACTGCTCCGCTGCAAGTCGGATGCGCTGGTAGTCGAGCAATTGTTGAATCAACGCAGCTCGCGGATCGGTTTCTGCGGCATCCCGATCGTCAGCCAACTGGACTTCTATGGGCATCAGCGTGCGACTCTTAAGTTCGATAAGGGTCGCTGCCATGACAAGAAAATCGCCGGCTGCCTCAACATCGATCTGCGCTGATGCACGAAGAATCGCGAGGTATTCATCAGCAACCTGCGCAACGGGAATGTCCGAGATATCCACTTCAGCCCGTCTGATGAGAAACAGCAAGAGATCCAAAGGCCCCTCAAACGCCTCCAACGCAACACGAAATTCGTCCTGCCCCCCAGAGTGCCCATGGGCACGTGCGGCATGGGGCGATTCCATTGAATCAGCCTCTGTTGCTCCCTGCATGTGTGGTTGTGTAGCCAAGGTGCTCCGGTCTCCGCCGCATGGGTAGAATATCCCCCATGCCCAGCGGCCAGTCTACCGCCACGAAGCTCTCATCGGACCGCAACTTCCTAACGGATGTATTGCGCGCCGAGGGCAACGCATTGCTTCAGGTTGCATCGAGTATTGAACAAAGCGATGTCGAAGCCGCCCGATGGGCTGCCGCCGTTGCCATGATCGACGCCTGCCACGGCCATGTCGTGGTCAGCGGCATGGGGAAATCTGGGCTCGTTGGCGCCAAGATCTCCGCCACACTTGCTTCCGTAGGCGTGCCCTCTCATGTGGTGCACCCCGCCGATGCTGTCCATGGCGACCTTGGCCGCATTCGCACAGAAGATGTGGTGTTGCTGCTGAGTTTCTCAGGGGGCACCCAAGAAGTCGTCAATCTTGCTGCGATCTTGCGAACCGACGGCGTGCAACGCATTGGCATCTCCGCCAGCCATGACTCCCCCCTAGCGAAGCTCTGCGACGTCCATCTTGCACTGGGAGATCTGAATGAGGCTGGCAACTTGGCACTTGCCCCGACAACCTCAACCACTGCCACCTTGGCCTGTGGCGATGCCATCGCATTGGCCGTTGCCCATCGCCGTTCCTTTACCGAGGAGGACTTCCAGCGACGCCATCCTGGGGGCGCCTTAGGCGCCGAACTCCGAGGGCTAGATGATGTGCTTCGATTCCGCGTGGGCGTCAACCTGACCACGTGCTTGGAACAAGTCACGGTGCACGAAGCCCTCTTGGCTTCTGAGACGCATCAAACATCTGATGCCACACGGCATGCGGGCGCCCTGCTGATCGTGGGCGACGAGGGACACTTGCTTGGCATCATTACAGATGGCGATTTGCGCCGACTTGCCTTGAATGATCGTGACTTTCTAGATCGAACCGTGGCAGAGGTGATGACTGCAAGCCCACTTGCACTTCCAGTCTCAGCACGAATCGGTGAAGCAAGGAGCATTGTCACGCAGCATCGCATCGATGAAATTCCCGTCGTTGATGATTCAGGTCGCCCAGTGGGCCTCATCGATGTACAGGACCTTCTCTCTCCCCGGATCACGACGCAGCCACGTTGACAGGATGTCTACAGGCCTATGACCCATTCGAATCGCGCAACTCCTGCAGGACTCTCCAAACTTGTCATCGCTGTGGCAGGGGCATGCATCGGCGTGCTCGTGCTCATCATTCTGATTGAACCGGATGTGGTTGGCACAACAGGGGCCAACACGCCCGAAATCGAAGGACCTGCCATATCTACCGAGCCTCCAGTGGTGGACCTTGGTGATCCTGACCTGAAGGTCGCACTCGACCAAGGTGGCTGGGTGCAGATTGCCGGTGATGACGGTGAGTTGTCTCAGCAATATCGCTTCGACCACCTCGACCCTGACCCAGGAGACTTGCCAACCCACTGGATGCGCATGCAGCAGCCACAGGTGCAGATGTACCTCAATGGCGGTCGTACGGTCACGCTTACTGGTCGAACCCTGGAAGCCTACGCACCTAAGCGAGCACTCGAGCAGGGCACGCTCGATGGCAACGTCATCATCCGCTTGTTTGAGCCAGAAGATGGAAGCGATGTTGTCCCAGACATTGAAACCACGCCCCCATCGATGATCGTACGAACAGCAATGGCCACCTTTGACAATCTCGCAGGGCGAATCGAATGTCCCGGTGACATTACAGCGACATCAGCCATGGAGCGTATGTCTGGCCGTGATTTGCTGGTGCTCCTTAACGACCGCGACGACCGCATCGAGTTCTTGCGTCTTGCACAAGTTGATTGGCTGATGTTGCAAGAACGCAGCATGGAAGACTCAACGACTGCACGCCAGTGGCAACCCATGCCAAACCAAGAACTGCCTGCTCGTGGGCAAAATGTCCAATTCACCAGTACCAACGCATCGAAGCCCAAGGCGGATTCGGCTGACAAAGCCTCGATCCCGTTCTATCGCGTTCGCATGGATTCCAACGTGCGTATCGAGCAAGACGATCAGGCCGGCAGACGACTCGCCATCGGCGACACGATGGACGTGATTTTTTCGATGCAAAGCGCCCAAGGCAACTCGGCATCTCGCATCGTTGATCGAACACACACGCCATTGCGGC
>JABAAC010000131.1 GCA_014238965.1 Phycisphaerales bacterium
CCTGGGTAGTCAGGCCGCTTGGAACTGGTCGCAACTGCTTATGGCAGAGACCCGAAGATTGATTGATGCGTTGGCAGCGAGATCGCAGCCACCAAGCACGGCGTCGTCGGCGGCTGGATTGATTCGAAGTTCAACCAACTGTCTTTCGGGCACACCTTCACCAAAGTGTGCGCATGATCCACATCGTTCGTTGTTAGCCATTGGAGTGACTCCTTTTGCCATAGGTCGCACCATCGCCCCGGGACACGTCCAATCTACGCGCTGATGGCTCTTGGTCAAATCGAACGTGATGACTTCGTGCAATCGTTGTTGCGAGTCAAATGCAGCTCATTGGAGTACCTCGATTAGGAGCTTACATCGCGGGTTTTAGTCCACGAGGGGTTTGGTTCAACTTGGGCAGGTGCATCAGCGGATACAACCACCACCGTGCCGCACTCAGGACACTGATCAGGAAAATCTGGGGCGAGCATGTAACTGCAGGCTCGACAGTCCGGAGATTCAAAGGCCAAACGAATTCGAAGTTCACACCAGTCACAGGCCTGGTCGCCTTGGCTGAGGTTGAGGCCGCGATGGCATCGAGGGCACGTCAGTGACAGCGTGTATTCGTGCACGGACTCCACTAACGCCTTTTTGGATCGAACCATGGCTGCAATCACAATGGCCAATGCAAAAGTGACAAGTCCAGATGCAAAGGCGAGCCTTGCCGGTATCGGCATGCCCCTAGCTCTATCGGGTTCGAAAATGTTCTGATGTATGGTGAGGCTTGCGCATACAGCAGTGCAAAGCAGCAACCCAAGTGTCAACCATCGGAGCCAGTTTGCCTTGGGGAGGCGTAGGTCAATCAGCGTATTTAGGCCACTGCCTACAATCGCAAGGGTAGACACGATCAGGATGAAGTCAATTTGCAACAGAGCGGTATCAGGCTCAATGCGACCGAACAACAGTCGTGCAAATACAATGGCACCTGCGATGGCTAGTAAGGCAATGCCATGGCGAAGCAGTGTGGGCATCCGCGTCGTTGGTTGCAGTAGGCACACCAGGATCGCTGCCATGCCAAGGGGCACAGTGCTCGCCACGACATCTTCTGTTGGCTGACTGCTCCAGAGCCCGATCAGCCAAAGCGCGAGCACGAGCCCGAAACCGCCAAGCAGCACCCAGCCGCATCGCGTCCAGTGTGTCTTGCGAAGGGCTATGCCCCCAATGCACGTTGGCATCGAACAGGTCAGGATCGCGAAGATGGATATTCCAAGTAGTTCCGGAGTATCGCGACCGCCCCAATTCAATTCATCCATCCACATGGCGAGGATCCCGAGCGTCCAAGCTGAGCACACCGCCGCAAGAGAAATGAATCCAGCAATGCGGTGGTCTCGTTTCTCGCACATACGCAGGCTCATATGGATGAGCCCGGCAAGGAGAATCGCCAGTCCAGCAGTACCAAGGTATAAGTCTGTTCGGTCAGTATCAAAGGCGCTCAATGTGGCGCACATGACAGCGATGATGATGGCTCCCCCGAACGCATTGGTCGAAACACGTCGCTGTATTTGTTGGTTCATGCCCGAAAGCATACGACAACCAGCGAGACCGCTCGGATTGAACGTCAAATGGCCAATTAGTGTTCGTGGTCGAGGTGCTCGCGAAGCAAATCTTTGCCGAAATTGCCTTGCAAGTCATGCCATACGGTGTGCACGTGATCAGCACTGTTGCCAACGCTGTCAAACTCGATGATCCAATCTAGTCCGTGCAAGCGCCAGTATCTCGGTTGGTCAATGGTCGTGCCACCAATCCAACTGAAGTGAACAGCATCCGGTCCGCCCGCGAGCAGCCGCTGCCGTGCCTGCTGGCCGAGGTCGTTGGCGAGCAGTCCTGCATAGGCGTTGATCAGTCGCATGAGCATGGCGCGTTGTGGCCCGTTGAGATCTGCTGCAGAGAGTCCTTCAGGTTGCTTGAGAAAATCTTCGCGACCTGGTCCAAGCAGAACGTCGTGGGGTTTGTCGTGAGACAACGTCGCATTTGCAGCTTGCTGCGCCGACAAGGTGTTGCGCAGTGCAAGTGCAATGCGTTCAATGTGGACCAATGGAGCCGTGCCTTTGTGCGGCCCTGTGTCAACCTGAATTGGTGCGGCGCCAAGAAACAGCGGCGTACAGCGAGTGCCGCCTTGTGTCTCCGTCACATTGAGCGACAGGTGGTGGCCTTCTACTCGAATGCCCCAGCTGCCCTCGCCAGGCTCTCCCCAAAGTGCCCAGCTGTATTGGTCTGGGTCACGAGAGACATCTGGCTTTCCTGCTGCAATAGCACGATCGCGAAGCACCGCATCGAGAAGAAAGATGCCAGTGACCGTCTCATAGCCTTGTTTGGACAAGACGGACTGCAGCAAGTGCAATGCGGCATCGCGCTGCGGTCCGGTCATGGCTGATAGGCGTGTTCCTACTCGTTCGCCAGGAAAGTAGTTCCAACGTGTGCGCTCAGGGTGATTGAATGGCATTGCATCCGTGGTGCCAGACATCATCTCGTTTCGGTATGAGCGAGCTGCATCTACTCGAGCATTGGCATCGGGGGCGATGGACAACAGAGGGATGAGCAGAAGTAACAGGACCATCGTGTCAGGCTAGCAGGCCCCCGCGTCACATTCGCCGAAGGAGCACGCTCTTGCAGGTCAAACTGCCCTCAGCCTTCGCTAACTCGCTTGCATCGACCAGAGACAGATGCAGTCCATGGGCGTTCAGTCGTTCAGCCGTGAGGGGGTGTTGGCTGGCAAAAATGAGCGTATCGCCCACGTGTACTGCGTTGCCAGCAAATGGCTCATCTGGGTGAACAGCAATAATCTCTAGGCCATCAAAGTGTCCAACGTCAATCCATGCGGGGTTGGCAATGATGCGTCCATTTCCAAGCGATGCGCAGGCTGTCTTGAGGTGCAGGGCACCTGGAACAGGGACGGTCACAATGGTGTAGCCGTGAGGTGACAAATGCGATCGAAGTTGCTCAATGCCCTCGTCGTTGGTTCGCGTTGAACGACCCACGTAGATGGTCTGGCCAACTTGTATGACGTCGCCACCTTCAAGCGTTCCTGGTGGTTCGATGCAGACTGTTTCGCGGAGATTCTCGATACACACGCGCATCGATTCGACCTCGCCGCGCCTCGATGCCGCTCCGGGTCGAGTAAGCACCGCCAGTTCATCCACCACAACGACGGTGTCTTCGACAAAGACTGCATCAGGGTGGTCGTGTAGTGGCGGAAGTTCAATGAGTTCTACGCCTAGCCCCTGCAGTGTGCGGGCATAGGCATCGTGCTGCGCTTGTGCGGTGCGGTGGCAAATGGGCAGCCGATCCATGTGCGTGAGCTGGCAATGCTGAATCGATTCACTGACTGGACGAATGATGGCGATGTTCATCGGACCTCCATGGTATGCATCAGCGGCAGATAACTGCTGCAGTTGGAGTAAACAAGGGACGGCTCAGCCTCAGGGGCATCATGAGAGCCCAAAATCCGTCACAATCTAGGCATGTTGCATGTACTTATTGTCGCCCTCGCCCTGTTGCCAATCTCGACAGATAACGCGTCACGTGTATTGAAGAACCGTGATGGGGCCACCCTTGCGCTTCCAGAAGAAGATGAGACCTTCGTCTTTGCTGTATTTGGCGATCGAACCGGTGGCGATCCTGTGGGCATTGAGGTGCTTCGCCAGGCCGTAGCGGATACGAACTTGCTTGAGCCTGATCTGGTTATGACGGTCGGCGATCTTGTGCAGGGCTACAACACACGCCCGTTGTGGATGCTGCAGATGGGCGAATTCAAGACAGCGATGAACGACTTGTCCATGCCATGGTTTCCTGTGGCAGGCAATCATGACATTTATTGGCGTGGCCCGGGCCGAACGAGTCAGGAGCACGAAGGTGACTACGAGGCGCACTTCGCGCCGCTGTGGTACGCCTTTGATCACAAGGATTGTCGCTTCATTGTGTTGTACACAGATGAAGGAGATCCAAAGACGGGCAAACGCAGTTTTGGCGACCCCGCCGCGCAACGCATGAGCAAGGGGCAGTTCGATTGGCTACGCGATACGCTTGCATCTGCCAGCGGGAAGCGACACGTGTTTGTGTTTCTGCATCACCCACGATGGCGTGGCGGGGGCTACGGTGATGACTGGTCAAAAGTGCACAAGCTGCTGGTCGATGCTGGCAACGTCTCGGGAGTCTTCGCAGGCCACGTCCATCGATTGCAGCACGACGGTGCCATTGATGGCATTGAGTACATGTCGCTTGCCACTGTTGGGGGGCACTTGCGAGAACATCTGCCAGCAGGCGGATGGCTTGACCATGTGTTGCTTGTGACGGTTCGAGACGACCATACAACTATGGCAACGGTGCCCGTTGGAGGCGTCATGAATCCGCGTGCGTTTACGGCTGAGCACTTGGCTCGGGTCGAGGCATTGCGCACGACAGCGCCGAGCGTATCTTCTACTCTGGCCTGCCAAAACAAACGACCTGTACAGGAGACGATCGAGGTGTCGCTGGAGAATCCCACGACACTGCCTCTGCAAGTAGATCTTCATCTTCGAAGCACCGATAGCCGCTGGTCATGTACTCCAGATCATGTGCATGAAACGATTGCCCCGGGCGATACGCTCAGATTGCCTTTGCACGTGCAGCACCCGGGCACACTGGATGCTGCATGGGCCGCGCCGACGATCGATGCAACCGCTGCCTTTATAGATGGAGGTGCCCGGTGGAGCGTGCCGCTGGCGGTGGGGCACCTACCGGTGCAATTGGACCTTAAGGCCTGGCCCAGTCGTCCTGCATCGCTTGATGTGCCAGGCAGCGGAGGGCTGGTCGTTCCGGCTGAGTCTATTGCCATAGACGATGGCCCTATCACGTTGGAGTGTTGGGTCAAGCCTCGTGATTTGAATGGGCGACGTGGGCTTGTAGCCAAAACTGAACAGTCCGAATACGCGATATTTGCATCAAACGGCGTGCCGTACTTTTCAGTATTCCTTGGCGATACATATGTCGAGGCGCACGCCCAAGAAGCCCTCGCCCTGAATGAATGGCACCATATCGCAGGCGTGTTTGATGGGAGTGAGGTCCGTTTGTACGTCGACGGAGTGAACGTTGCGGCAACAAAGGGAAGCGGCAAGCGTCGCAAGAACAACCTGCCTTTGATCGTAGGCGGTGATGTGGATGGAAATGGAAAGCCTACCTCGGCGATCGACGGCCTCGTAGATGGTGTGCGATTGTCGACTGTTGCTCGATACGCCGGTTCTCGCATGACGCCTCATCGTCGGCTGCGGGCGGATGACTCAACCAAACTGTTGCTCAATATGGATGGCCGTGTTGGCCCATGGGTGCCCGATGCATCAAAGGCCGCGGGGCATGGACTGCTGCAGGGCGGTGCAACGGTGGTCGATGATGATGTGGCAGTGCGATAGTTCTGCCTAGTCCACAATCGACGCAAATCCGGTGTCAGAGTTGACCTCGAGAGAGGCAGTGGCGGTGTCAGCGGCAGTCTCTAAGGTTGGTATCCCGGACTCCAGGCCACCTAGCGGGGTGAAGACAAGTAGTTGGCCAGCGGGCGACACCTTGTCTGTGGATCTCGCTACCGCGGCGCGGCCTTCGCCCAAACGAACGTGCAGTGTTCGGCCGCTGTGCCCATCATCGAATTGGTCCATGATCGGGATGTCAATATTGTCGGCATCGACGATTGACCATCCACCGCCATCATCATCGATGTGCACGCCAACTCGCACATTCGGTCGTGACAGCGCAAGCATTTGAGCGTGTTCCAAATCAGACGCTAGCAATCGTACGGCGGCGGTTGCTCGCCCTTGATCACGCTGGGTACCAAGGGGGACAAGCAGTACGGCCACGATGGCCATGATCGTCACAGACACCATCACTTCAATGAAGGTGAATCCACGGCGTGTGACTCGCTTCGTCATGGTGATTGCCTATCAGCGCTCGCTAGTGAGGCCGCTTCCCACGATGCGGTGTCGCCACCAAACGTGTTCATTTGAGCTTCGACGAGCACTGGCCGCATGAACCAGAAGTCGCCAGTGGGTGGGGTGATTGGACGACTCTGGCGAGTGTTTCCTTGATCTACAAGCCCTGCAAGTCGGTCAAGGACTGCGGATCTAGATGCGCCTTCCAGCCCCGTGTCACGGCGATCGAGCAAGTCGAGTCGGTCAATCGTGTCAGCGAGTGCTCGCAAGCCTGCGCCACTTGTCAGGGACGCGTCATTCCAGAGTCGAGTATTTGTCAAGTCGAGGGTATGTGCAGCCATGCGCCCAACGGCAGTGACGTTGTCGGCAACAATGGTCGTGCGTGGCGCATCAATTTGAGCGGCAAGCACTGTGCCTGGGCCAAAGGTCCAATTCGCATCCTCGTCCCCGCTGGCGACCAAGCGTAGCGCTGCAGCATCTGCCCATCGGGGACGGCTGCGGCGACGTCGCGATGGTTGGACATTTCCAATGGTTGCATGCTCGGTGATTATGTCGCCACCGATGACAATGGTGGTGGTCTCGCCCGGAGCGACGCTGATGGCAGCGAGGCGATCGAGTATGAGGTCGCCTGCGATCACAACGGTCGTGCCCGCGGGTAGCACAATCGAGGCGCGTTCCTTAATGATGAGATTGCCGGCGATGCGCAGGGTGTCAAAGGGCGCGTCGGCGTCACCTCGATGTTCAACCACGATGGTCTCACCATTGTGCTCAAGCGAGTCCAGCCCCGGGAGATTGGAGCGATGCAGGCCAAAGCCACCGAGTGCTTCGGGAATGGGCCGTTGTCGACGATTTCGCGCAAGTCCGCCACGCCCGCTGCCCTCAATGAGCCTTGGGCCGGCCTCTGCGGGCAGGATAAGGTCGGCACCAGCGGTGCCTTGGCGGGCTGCAGCTCCATGCAACACAAGGCTGCCAGCGGCATCGGATCCGATCCCAAGCATGCGTCGACCGCTTCCGGGTCGCCATGGCCGGATGAAGGTTCCACCCGCTAAGTGCATTGATGATTCTGCGTAGATTGCCAATCCGCTCAGATCGCCCGGCGTCGCTCCATCAAAGGGGTGCACTGTGGCTTGGGCTGTAACGGTTTTGGAGAGGCCCTCAACGGTCGCCGTTGACTCAACGAGGACGGTTGTTGTCGCTGCATTGGGAACCGCAAGGGGGCTGGATGTGGCGTCCCACAGGCGAACGTTCACCGTGCCACCGGCAATGGTGTGATCTTGCAGAATCCAACCGTCTTGATGCAACTCGCGCCAAGGGGCGTCTGTTTCGAGCAAGGAAACAGCGAGCTCTAATCCGGCAAGTGATGTCGCACGGGCTTCAGTGGCACGCACCGCATTGCGGCCGACCAACGGGCTTGTGTCCTGGACAGCTAGCCAACCCATGACAAGCGTTGTTGCGGCAGCCATGGCGGTGAGCACCATCAATAGGGCGATGCCACGTGGTTGATGCCGTCGATCGTGATGAGTCATGCTGGACGTCAAGGTGCAGTTTCTCCACCGGGTACGCGGTGTAGGCGAATGGACTCGCCAATTTGATGTGACCGCGATGTTGCGCCAAGCCGCATGTCCAACTCGACTTCTACGCGACTACGGTCCATGGCGTCACGTCGGCGCTGCAGTGGCGCAGTGCTCAAGGTTTCACGAAAACGAAAGTCATTCAAATCACAAGCCAGATCGAGTTGCCCCAGTCGAGTATCGCTGCGTTTGTCCAGTGTGTTCAATTCTGACCACCAGTCAACAGATGTGGGTGTGTCGTAAGTGGGCATAGTTTCGAGCGTTGCTGCGTCAATCCAGTGGACGACACCCGTGCCGGTCGTTGAGTTGAATCTGAACCAGCGAACTTCTGTTGCGCCAATGGTGTCGTCGCCGTTTGTATCTTCAAGCCACAGGACAGCTTGTTGTGCTTCAAGATCCAAGAAGCAGCGGGCACGGCCTACATAGGCCGAAAGCCTTGACTGCACAAGGGCTGCACGAACGATGCCAGTGCGCACCTCGTGTTGCATGGCGACATCATTGGAGAGCACATGCATCATGCCTGAGATGCCAGCACCCACGATGGTGGTCATGCCAATAGCAAGCAGGGTTTCCAAGAGCGTCATGCCTCGACTCATGGTGTCATCTCCGCGAGGTGCTGCGGAATTGGAACGAATCGACAAACAGTCGCTAAAGAGCGTCCGTCCGTTGCGACTGCTTGGACTTCCAGTCGAACGCCGTCGATGTGTACCGACAGTGGGGGTCCGATGATGTGCGCATCAGACTCCGCTAGGACATGAAGGTTGAAGTCTTGATAGTCCACAGGAAGCAGCGGCAGGAGTGGATGGCGACCAGCGCGGATTGCACCGGAAGATTCGGCATGGCCATTCCATTCTGTAAGCGCTTTGGTCCACTTCGCGGCATCGGCGGCATCGTCGTTGCCTTGAGCGACTCTCGCTAAGAGCATTTCTGCAGCGAGCGCTGACATGGTCAAGCGGCGGCCTTCATCGCTTGAACGGCGGCCGGCATCCATGGCCGCCAAGACAGCAGTCACCACAACGACCAAAAGGGCGACCGCAATGAGGCTCTCCAGCAGGGAGATGCCTCGGGACAGCCCCTTGTGGGAGGGGTTTCCAAACCGTGGAATCGAGTTGGATGAAGGTCGAATCACCGCTTACACCATCGGAATCAAGAGCCATCAAGTCGATTGGCACCCGCACTTGTGGCATCTGTGGGCTTTAATTTGTCGTCCTAGACGGCATAACCGCTACACGTGGCGCTCTGGGGCGGCATTCAATGCTCAGACCAAGGGGGTCGATACCATGCTCACCATGCCTTGGCGGCTGCATCGATATCTGCTGGTCGAATTGCTGCGGATCATCGGCCTCACCACGGCCGTGCTCGTGGTGGTGACTGCATTTGGTGCGGTCATCAAACCCTTGGCAACTGGCGTGCCACTGGGGCCGGGTCAGGCATTGACCTACGTGGCATTGAGCACAGTGCCAATGCTGCAGTATGCCTTGCCCTTTGCAGCGGGATTCGGTGCGACGCTGGTCCTGCATCGGATGGCTTCGGATAACGAGATCGCGGCAATGGCAGCTGCTGGGCTTCCCTACAGAGTCATTCTTGTGCCGGTCATCACGTTCGCTGCGGTGCTGGCGATTGTGTTGAGCATTTTGGCCAACACCGCTATTCCACAGATTTATGCCGTCATGGGTCGTGTGATCGCCGGCGACATGGTCACGCTCTTGGAGCACTCCGTGCGCAACGGCCAACCCATGGCTATTGGTGACATGCAAATCTGGGCTGAGCACATGCGATTGAGTGAGTCACCCACACCCGGTGGAAAGCGTGTTCAATTGGATCGGGTTGCCGCTGCACGTGTTGCTGGCGATGGCGCCATTCAAAGTGATGTCTCCGCTCGCGCGGCAGTGCTCGACATGCAAGAAGTTGATGGTGTGGTTGAGGTACGTATGGTGATGGAGGATGCCGTGTCATGGGATGCCCATGGCGGGGGCTTGTGTGGTTTCCCACGCATCGAACCAACCCGACCCATTTCAGTGCCTATGCCCGAGCGTGTCGAGCCCATGGCAATGACGAGATCGGAATTGATCGAGGTTGCAGCCAATCCCATCCGCTATCCGCCAATCGCGGAAACTGTGCAAGTGTTGCGTGATGCGCTGCGTGAGGATCATGAGTTGCACAATATGCAGCAGCGCCTGCGCGCCGATGGCGTATTGCAGATGGAAAGCCTTGATCGTCCGGGCCGTTCATGGAGCATTGTGGCCAAGGACATCAAGCGAGGCGTCCTAGTGGGCGATTCAACCGGTGTCCGTGTCATCCAGAAGGTGAATGGCAAGATCCAGTCCACGTTTGTCCCAGCTGTGGCGCACGTGCGCTTGCAGTCGGTGACGGGGTTGGATCGAGGGGGTGCGCGCAGCATCGTGATTGCGATGAACGATGTCCGTGTGCAGTCGTCTGATTCACGGGTGCCTGCAAACCATCGAGCCACGGTTGATGTGGCCAATCTCACACTGCTCAGAGGGGCAGCCTATACACCTTTGGATCACGCCCAAATGCTTGAGCAGGCTGAGTTGGCTGCTCAAAGCAATGCCGGCATTGCAAATGTGCTGCGCCGGTTGCGACATCAAGAGACCCAGTTGCAGGGCCAAGTGACGAGCAGGCTGTGGCGCAGATGGGCGGTTGGCATTACGGCTGGATTGCTGCCCTTGCTAGGGGCTGTTCTTGCGCTGCTTCTGCGACACGCTCAACCACTTTCGGTCTACATGATCGGATTCATTCCAGGCTTGCTGGATCTAGTACTCATCAGCGCTGGAGCGGGCAGCATCAGGCAAGGCCACTTGCTTGGAGGGCTCGGATTAATGTGGAGCGGATCGTTCATCGTGCTCCTTGCAACCGGGTTCGCCTGGTGGCGGCTGCGGAGGAACTGAGGCATGTGGTTGATTCACCGAGCCATGTTTGGCCGCTTGCTGTTCAACTTTGTGTTGCTGTTCGGTTGCTTGTACTTGTTTGCCACCACAATCGACTTGGTTCTCAATCTCGATGAATTCAGCACTATTGCGAGGCGTCAGGTTGGCGAAGATGCCGCTTGGTTTTCGCGACTCTGGCAGACGGTCGTTGTGGCTGTGGACTATGAATTCCCGCAGTTGTTCCACTTCTTCGCATTCTTGCACGGGCTCGTGGCTATTGCGGCCGTTGGGTTTACATGTGTGCAAATGGCTAGAGCCAGAGAATTCGTAGCAATCGCTGCTGCTGGTATCAGCCTCCGACGTTTGGTTTGGCCGGTAGTTGGCTTGGTGGCGGTGCTCGCTGGCGCGCAAATTGTGAATCAAGAGTTCATATTGCCTCGGGTGGGCGGTTTGCTCTTACGCAATCACGGCCAAGCCGGGCAGCATGCCATTTCAGCATTCCGAGTTCCATTTACGAATGACGGTCATGGCGTCTTGTTGCAGGCTGCAGCATTTGACCCCGATACGGAGACATTGAAGCAACCCTCGTTCCTACATCGAGATGCACAAGGGCGCGCAATTCGACGAGTGTGGGCTGATTCCGCCTTGTGGGATGCGACCGCCGGGGGCTGGCAACTGGTCAATGGACTCAGCGCTTCCACAGATGGACAAAGGGAGGGGGTGGGCATGCGTTTGCCCGAGACATTTGAGTCCTCGACACTTGGGCCCCAGCGGTTGATTATTCGTCGTCGTGGTGAGTTCGCGGGCATGATGTCGACACCAACATTGCTTGGGCTCGTGTCAGAAGCGACCCGTGATGATGCCGGGCCGCTTCGGCGGGGTTTGGCCGCGCGTGTAGCTATGCCAATCGTGAATCTGTTGTGTGTCCTCATTGCCGTACCGTTCTTTATCGATCGACAGCCTGGGGAGTTGCTCGTTCGAGCCATGTTGTGCTGTGGCATTGCGTTGCCTTTGTACATGCTCGGTGCGGGCGTACAAGTGGTGCCGTTGCCGGGCCTTGGGCCTATTGCAGGTGTCTTGCTGCCACTTGTGCTGCTGGCCCCGCTTGCGGTCTGGAGAATCGGGGCCTTGCGCACCTGAGTGGGCCATTGAGCAGGCTTGAGGCTCCGGGGTCAGGGGCCACTGCGGACATTGGGCGCAGAATCTGCGCTCCATGTCGAGGGGTACATTGGAATGGTGCAGCGGAAGAGGCTGATCGGCCGAAGGTCTGACTCTGATGCCCGTGCGGATCATGGCCCATGGCAGGATGCCTCGGGGTTCCCATTGGGCCAGTTCAAGGAAGGCGTGATTATGGATGTAGCGACCACCAGATTCGGCACTGTGCAGGTAGATGATAATCGCGTGTTGGAGTTTGCCGGTGGGTTGCTGGGATTCTCGAGCTTTACTCGATTCGTCCTGCTCCAGCCTGATCCTGAGGGCATTTTCCTTTGGCTTCAGTCGATCGTCTCACCGGAATTGGCCTTTGTTGTGACGGATCCGTCGCATTGGTGCCAAGACTTCGAGGCTGTGGTTCGTCGTGAGCATCTTGCCCAACTTGACCTCTCTTCTGTTGAGGAAGCGCGCATGCTTGTCATCGTCAACAAATACGACGATGCACTGACTGCAAATTTGCAGGGGCCCCTAGTCGTCAACATTCGTAATCAACGCGGGATGCAAGTTGTTCTAGCGGATCGTCGCTGGACGACACGCCGTGAGATCGCCAAGCTTGTTGAGGAAAAACAGCTGGTTTCAGCCTGATTCGCGGAGCAACTGCAATGCTTGTGTTGTCAAGAAGGCGAGATGAACGCATCCTTATTGGGGATGACATTGAAATTGTCATCGTCGACATTCGAGGCGAGAAAGTCCGAATCGGAATCAATGCCCCAAGTGAAGTTGCGGTGCACAGAGCCGAGTTGAGAGACAAGGCAGAGGCGCAGATCGAGACCAAGCCAGTTCAGCAAGCCAAACCTGTTCCGGCGGCCAAGGCTGGATAGTCCACTACACTGGCCGCATGCCCTTGTATGAATATCGTTGTGCTGAGGATGGGTCCATGATCACGCTGTTGCGTTCCATGGACGATGCCGATGCGACTGTAGATGATCCATCGGGCGACGGGCGTACCTTCAAGCGGGTGCAGAGTGTCTTTCAGGTTGATGCAGTGGCAGCAAAG
Organism: Phycisphaerales bacterium; assembly: GCA_014238965.1. Lineage (GTDB taxonomy): Bacteria > Planctomycetota > Phycisphaerae > Phycisphaerales > SM1A02 > JABAAC01. Next base: position 12,602 of record JABAAC010000131.1, read on the forward strand.
GCTTCTATGCAGCCACCTCAAGGCAGTTGCGGGCACGGTTGTGCCTGCCACCCGAGCTGATTGCACATCACCAATCTTGACATCTATTTCTTCAGGCGAAGGGGCTCTTGACGCTACACCGCATCGAGTGCTCGTTGCAGGTCCGCCTTCAAGTCAACGAGCGCTTCGATACCCACCGACAAGCGAATCAGGTTATCGCTGATGCCCAATGCCGCTCGGTCAGCAATGGGCACTGAGGCATGGGTCATGATGGCAGGGTGTTCGACCAAAGACTCTACGCCGCCAAGAGACTCCGCCAATGAGAAGATCTCAAACGCCTCCAAGAATCGGCGTGATCCTGCTTCATCCGTGTCTAGTGTTGCGGTGATCATGCCGCCTCCAGCGTGCATGGAGTTCAACTGCATTTGCCGTTGGGCAACTTCAGCTTGAGGATGATTGCCCAATCCTGGATAGATGACCTCTTGCACTTTGGGCGAAGCTTCGAGCATTTTGGCGAGTTCCATAGCACTGTCGCAATGGCGGGCCATCCGCAAGGCGAGCGTCTTGACACCCCGGAGTGCAAGGTAACTATCGAACGGGCCAAGCACCGAGCCAACAGCGTTTTGGTGAAAGCGAATACGTTGGGCCATTTCGGTGTTTGCCGTAACCAGAAGCCCGCACACGACATCGCTGTGCCCGCCGATGTACTTCGTTCCTGAATGCATCACAACATCGAAGCCGTGCTCTAGGGGTCGCTGAAGCATTGGTGTTGCAAAAGTGTTGTCACAGGCAAGGATGATGTCCCTGCCGGATCGTGCTTGGGCAAGTGCACCAAGATCACTCACTTTGAGCATTGGATTGGTCGGCGTTTCGACCCAGAGCAACCGTGTGCGAGGGGTTATGGCAGCCTGCACGGCGTCGATGTCAGTCATATCAACGAAGGAGAACGTGAGGCCGCGTGAACGCTTGGCCACCTGCTGGAACAACCGATGTGTTCCACCATACAAGTCGTCCATGGCAATGACATGGTCACCAGTGTCCAAGGTCTCGAGCAAGCTCGCCGTGGCGGCCATGCCGCTGGAGAATGCAAATCCGCCAAACGAGGGATCTTGATCCTCGGTGAGCGCTGATCCTTCCAGTCGGGCGATGCATCGCTCCAGCGCATATCGGGTGGGGTTGTGGCTGCGGCTGTATTCGTAGCCTTGGTGGACTCCCGGCGACGATTGAGCGTAGGTCGAGCTGAGGTACACCGGCGGCATCACCGCTCCGGTTGTTGGACAGACATGTTGGCCGCCATGGACAGCCAGCGTTTCAGTGTGCAGGTCTTGATGCTTGGGCGTACTCATGGACTCAACCCTCCATTGCAGGTTCAGATTGACCGCGAAGCCATGCAATAAGATCGATTTTCGTGATGATGCCAAAGAACCCGCTGGCGTCACGAACAATCGCAACTCGATCAGATTCAAAAATTGGCAGGAGGCGGTCGATGGAGTCATCTGGAGCAAGGGTGACAAGTTTGGTTGTCATGTACTGGCTCACTGGCGTCTGAAATGCGGCACGATCTCGGTGGACAGCCATCAGAATGTCTGATTCATCGAGAATGCCCACAACGTCGTTGCCATCGACAACAGCCATTTGGCTCACGCCGTGCAGCCGCATCATTTTGACGGCTTGCAATACGGGCAAGTGCCCTTCAAGCGTGAAGTCCTCTCGCTCCATGTGTCGCCGGGCAATAAGGTCTCGCAGATTGTCATGGTGCTCGCGGCGAATGAAACCCTGATCGATCATCCAGAAGTCGTTGAACATCTTGCCTAGATACTTCGCCCCGTGGTCGCATACGAACGTCACCACCGTACGTGGCTCAGTTTGCCTGCGGCACCAACGAAGTGCCGCAGCCAGCAGCGTGCCTGTAGAGGATCCTGCGAGAATTCCCTCTGTCCGAAGGAGGTCTCTAGCGGCCAAGAACGCGTCGCGGTCGGTGACCTCGATTGCTTCGTCGACCACGTCAAGGTCCGTGATTGGTGGAACAAAGTCTTCACCGATACCTTCGACAAGCCAAGTGCCTGGCTCAACATGGCGGCCTTCATTGACCAATGGTGTAAGGATTGACCCTGCAGGATCTGCGAGCACCACCTGTAGTTCTGGGTTGTGCGCTTTGAGGTACCGCCCTGCGCCCGTGATAGTGCCGCCGGAGCCAACCCCTGCAACGAAGGCGTCGATCGTGCCGTCGGTTTGCGTCCAGATTTCAGGACCAGTGCCTTCAAAGTGCGCTTTGACATTTGCTTCATTGGCGAATTGATTGACATAGAAGCCGCCCGTTTCGTCTGCAATGCGTTGCGCGACCTCTTGGTAGTACTCGGGATGGCCTTTGGCTACATCGCTTCGAGTTAAGACCACATCTGCGCCAAGCGCTTTCAAGTGTGCGATCTTGCCTTCACTCATCTTGTCGGGCACAACCACGGTGACCCGATAGCCTCGCTGCACGCCCACGAGCGCCAGCGAGATCCCGGTGTTGCCTGCGGTTGCTTCAATGACGTGTCCGCCAGCAACAAGGTGTCCTGATTCAAGTGCCTCGTCCAGCATGGACACGGCGATGCGGTCCTTGATGGAGTTGCC
>JABAAC010000173.1 GCA_014238965.1 Phycisphaerales bacterium
ACTTGAACCGTAGTTGTACAGGTGCGCTGGTGGGACGGCAGCCCTTTGGCGGCTTTGCCATGTCGGGGGTCGGCTCGAAGGCCGGCGGCCGCGACTACTTGTCGCAGTTCACTGTGCCGCGTGCCATTTGCGAAAACACCATGCGTCGAGGCTTTGCCCCGGGGTTGTAGCAATCGGACCCAGGATTCTTTTTCGCATGAAAGAGATCACAATCCCTACTGGCTGATCACTTGCCCCTGAATACATTGGCGCCCAAGACACCTTGCGTGAAATACACTTTCGACAACGTGTGGCATCCGCTGAATCTCACGGTCCCACAGCCAGCATCCGGTACTGCACGGCCTCAGCCATGTGCGTCTCGGTGACTTCCTTGCTTTCCTCAAGATCGGCAACAGTCCGAGCGACACGACGCAATCGATCCCACGCCCGCGCACTCAAGTCCAGTCGCTTCAGAGCGTCGACCAGCAATGTGCGGGCCGCTGGCTGTACATCACCAATGGCATCGAGTTGCCGACCACTCAGCCGACCATTGGGCACACAACCCTGCCGTTTAGCCTGTTGACGCCACGCTGCAGCGATTCGCGATCGCGCCGACGCCGAGTCGACAATTTCTGGGTCCTGCGGCGCGTCAAGCGCCTCCACAGACACCTGCGGAACATCGATCTGCAAATCAATTCGATCGAGCAGGGGGCCACTGATTGATCGCAGCGAACCAACGGCACCAGCCCGTGAACGCTGTCCCCCACGACTGCCTCTGCACGTTGGATTCATTGCGGCCACCAACAACACCCGCGTTGGAAAGCGAACCGTCGCCCCCGCTCTGGCCACAACAACCTCATCTTGCTCCAAAGGTTGACGCAAGGTCTCTAGGACGTGCCGCGGAAATTCCGCTAGTTCATCCAAAAACAACACACCCATGTGTGCCAATGTCAATTCGCCCGGCCGAGGCATGGCGCCGCCGCCGACAATGGCTGCACCTGAAGCCGTGTGATGGGGCGCTCGAAATGGACGATGCGTGACCGCCGACACATCCGAGCCTAACGTGCCCGCCGCTGAGGCAATTCGGGTTAACTCCAACACAGCCTCGGCTGATGGCGGAGGCAAAATGCCAGGTAAACAACGTGCCAATGTTGTCTTGCCTGTCCCGGGTGGTCCACACATCAACAGGTTGTGCCACCCTGCAGCGGCAATACGCAGCGCTCGCGACGCCAGAGCCTGCCCACGTATGTCACGAAGATCCGGGTCCGCGCAGATTTCACTGGAGGCGATCACCCGCTGCGCTCGTGGCAGAGGTTTCGCCCCTGAAAGATGACCAACTACTGCGGCAAGTGAATCTGCACCATACACCTCAATGCCAGGCACCAATGCGGCAGCTGAGGCAACCTCCAGCGGCACGATGATCTGCGCGCAATGCGTACGACGAGCCAAGTCTGCCATTGACACCACGCCTCGCATTGGCCGTAGCCCACCATCGAGTGCCAACTCCCCCGCCACAAGACATCTCGAAAGGCACTTGCGCGCCTGCGGTCCCAACACCTTCGCCCCCGCCAACATTGCAAGCGCAATGGGCAAATCAAATGCAGGCCCCTCCTTGCGAAGGTCCGCGGGCGCTAAATTGATCGTTGTTCGCCCTCTGGGCATGGACAAGCCCAGCGCGGACAACGCTGCATGCACACGCTCAACCGATTCACGCACCGCGGCATCGGGCAACCCGACGATTCGAGTTATGTCACGCCCCGTCCCCGTAACCCTCGCCTCCACGCGGCAAGCAATTGCATCAACCCCCTGCAATACCGCACTTTCGACAACTGCATGCATGCGAGGCTCCCGGCCCCGCTTTGGAGCTAGAAAAGAGGTCTCGATCCCAGACGATCCACAACCTCCCGGCCAAGCACGTCGCCGACCTTGTCTTCCTCATTGACAATGACATCGGCACCAGCTTGCTTGAGCAGTAGGCTGTGGCGGTTGTACCGCCCACGAGCGATGATCGGGATAGACGGTGCACAAGAGCGCACATTTTCAATCACCCGAACCGCGCTCACAGGGTCCGGCAAGGTGACAAGGACAGCAGCCGCACTTGAAAGCGACACTTCCTTCATCAATTCGCGTCTCGTGGCGTCGCCTACAACGGCACCGAGTTCCATCTGCTTCAGCACGTCGGCGGTTCGCGGATTCATATCAACTACCACCGCGTCGATCCCGTGCTCAATCAATACCTGCAAGGCCACTCGACCCGCCGGGCCACCACCAACGATGACCACATGGCTCTCTCGTTTGACTCCATATGCTTCTACCGGCGTTGCTGCACGCCCAAATAACCGCGCCAAGGCATCCCCAGTGGGTCGCGCTGCAGCGGCCAGCAACGGCACAGCAAGCAATGTGAACAGCGATGCACTCGTCAAGAGCTGGAATGTTTCCGAGTCGAGCAATCCAACATCACGGCCAACGGCACCGAGCACAAATGAGAATTCTCCGATCTCGGCAACCACCAGACCAGCGCCTACTGCAGCGGAAAGCGTTGCACCCGCAACGAGCCCCGCTCCCATTGCCAGAAACGCCTTGCCAACAACCAAGGCCAACGCAACACCCAACACCAACCACAAGTGACTGCCCTGCGCAATCCAACTCGGATCGGCGAGCGTGCCGATACTCGCGAAAAACAAGGTCAGGAAGACCGCCTTGAGCACCGCAACATCACTCCGAATTTGCCGTGCAAATGGCGAATCAGCCAATGCCAGCCCCGTCAGGAATGCGCCCAACGCCGGCGACAAGCCAACCTCCTCACAGAAGTACGCCGCTAACAGCCCGGCCACCACCGCCATGACCACCGGCAAGTCATGGTTCCCACTAGTGTTGGTCTTCTTGAGAATGTGGGGCAGAATCCACAAACCCGCCACGAGCACCACAGTGACCACCATGACAATGGCCCAGGCTGCTTGCTCGAGCACCTCCTTGACATTTTGGTCACTGCCGGAGTCACCCATGAATGTCACCAAAAGCACAAGTGGCACGAGGGCTACGTCTTGTGTGATCAGAATGCCCATGGCAAGGCGACCATGCGGCGCCTCGGTCTCGCCTCGATCTGCAAGTAAGCCTGCAACAGCAGCAGTGGAACTCAGCGCGACGATGGCACCAATCGCAATGCCCTCGGGCAAGGTCAAGCCAAACATCATGGCGATGACTGTGCACACACCCCCAGTCCCAACAATCTGCACACACCCCGCCAATGCCGACATCGACCCAAATGCTCGAAGCTTTGAGCGCGTGATCTCCAATCCAATCGTGAACAGCAGCAGCGCTACACCGACTTCAGCAACCGTGCCAATGGCCGCAAGAGAACCCCCTTCCCCAACGACATCAAATACACCTGGACCAACAAGCACCCCCGCCAACATCGCCCCGACAATCGCGCTGAGCCCAATGCGTTCGCACACCATGCCCAAAAATGCCGCTGCCCCGAGCAAAATGACAACGTCACCCATGAGCGACCATGTCATTTCGGAAGCTTGCGCCGCATCAATCGCTGGCATCACGTCCACCATTGGGCCTCCTTTGACAGTGCAGACACGTTGTCTCGCAACATGGCCAGCGCAGCCTCTTCACCCATATCCAGCAGTATTTGCTGAGGGATCAACGTGCCAACGGCCATGCCCATTCGCCCTCGCAATCGGGGCTTGGATTGCCCTGCCGGCCAAATAGCACCAGTGCCCGCAATACCAACGGGCAACACTGGTGCACCGCCTCGTTTGATCAACACCCAGGCGCCACGCTGAAAAGGATGCACCGCGCCGTCAGCGAACCGGGATCCTTCCGGATAAATGACAGCAACGCGACCTTGCGACAGTTCCTTGATCATCGCGCGAATGGCGGCCGTGTCGTCTTGCCCTTGCTCGATGGGAATCGAGCCAAACGCACGTCGGATCAGCCATCCCATAATCCCATTGCCATCGATCAGGGATCGCTTCGCCAATGATCGCGGCGCACGATCACGTAACACGGAACTTGCCAGCATCGGATCGAACAGTGATTGGTGGTTGGACAGCACAAGCACCGGCCCAGTTGCAGGCATGTTCCACCGAGCCTTATGCCGCAGGCCGTAAAGCAGCCGAAAGACAAACAGCACGAATACCGGCACAAGCGTCCACCACATGAACAGTGACCATGGGCCGTAGAAGTTGCTGCGTCGCTTGAACTGCAAAAATCGAGGCATCACGCGCCCCGTACCGCTGCCCGCACGTGCCCAAGCATGAGGTCCACCACATCCTCAATGGACATATCAGTGGAATCAATACGAATCGCTCCATCTGGACACATCAGCGGTGCCGCCTCGCGAGAAGCGTCGATGTGATCTCGGTGGGCGATTTCAGATGCGATGGCGCTGGCGTCAGCAGGCCGTCCCGCGGCGAGCAGTTGCTTCAGTCGACGCTCAACACGTACGTCCGCATCCGCTGTCATAAAGAACCGCGCCTGTGCATCTGGAAAAACCACGGATCCCTGATCTCGGCCCTCCGTCACCAGCCGTGGATAGGCCTCTGCCGCTGCTCGCTGCATGCGAACCATGACATCGCGCACAACCCGTGGCACGGATACTTCTGACACAATCGCGCCGATCTCAGGGTTTCGGATATACGGCTCGACGTCTTTGCCATCTAGCAGCATTCGGGGCGGGTCTGTGCTCAAGTCATAGAGCAACTCATGCGCGGCGCACGCTTGCACAATGGCATCGCCATCGGTTGGATCAACACCTTCGCGGAAGACAACTAGCGCAGCTGTTCGATACATCGCGCCAGTGTCAAGTTTCGCGATGCCCAGTTGCTTTGACAGTTCCGCTGCAACAGTCGACTTGCCGGTGCCGGCAGGACCGTCGATGGTGATAATCAGCGGGTCATTCACTGTCTTGCGCGTCGATGGCCTGTTGCAAGACGTCACGGGCCATTTCGATGGACGCCTCGACTTTCGTTTTGCCGGTGAATTCGATCGCGACAGTGTTCTGATAGCCCACTCGCTTCAAGGCCTCGACACCAGCAGCAAGATCTGCTCCGCAGTGCGCTCCACTCTTTGTGAAGCCCTCAACGCGCATGTGCACGGCGCCGGCATAGGGTGCTAGTCGCCGTAAATGTTCAACCGGGTCATCCCCATCACCAAAGACTGGAAGGACGCCAATACGGAACCCGCCAACACGCTTGACTATGTCAATCAGGCCGTCGGCCGTCGCTGTCATGCCACCGCCAATAGCCAGCAACAGGTTCAGCTCACGGACTTCGATACCAGTCATGACCTGCCGCAACTCATCAATGGCGACGTCCAAATTGTCCTCGTCATCAACGGGCACATCGACGACGATTGACAAGGCGTTGCATCCAAGTCGATCCGCAGCCGCTGACAACCTCCCAATTCGATCAGTGGACTGATCGGTGGATGGCTGATCGTATCCAAACTTGAGCATTGTCTTGTCGACCAACACGAGACATGGGCACGCAGCCTTGTCAGCATGGTCGCGAAGCGCGTCGTATTCTGTGGCACTCCATCCGCCAAGTTGGGCGGCGTCGATATTGAGCCCACGCAGTCCAAGTTGGCTCATGGCCAACGCAGGAACCGTTTGCAAATCGACGGCGGTGCAACCCTTCTTAAAGAGGGCCTGTACGGAACCGGTCGTGAGTGTCAGCAGAAGTGTCATTCGCGGCATCCGTCCGGGGCCCCGAAGAAGGGCCTTCCAAGGATAGCGGATCGAGAGCCACAAGGCCGTCATGGAGCACCACGGGGCACTACCATGCCCACTGCATTGAACCCCTGGGAGGCGGAGCAGCAATGGGCACTGAACGACGTTTTTCCGAGAGCCACGAATGGTTCGATGTCGCAGCCGACGTCGTGACCATCGGCTTGACACAGTACGCGGTCAACGAATTGACCGATGTCACCTATATCGAGATGCGGCCTACGGGAACGGCACTCACCGCGGGCGACGCAGTGGGCGAAGTAGAGTCGGTCAAGACCACAAGCGACGTCTATTCCGTGGTTGGTGGCGAAATTATCGAAATCAATCAAGCGGCCATCGATGATCCGGCGCTGCTGAACCGCGATGCTGGCGGCGAAGGCTGGCTGGTTCGGATTCGCACCATCGACCCAAGCCCTGTGGACGGCCTGCTGGATCAGCCCACCTACGACGGGCGCTATAGCGTCTGACTGCCCGGCGGGCCTGGAGCACTGTGCCCTTCAACTTGACCGCTGACTACGAACCAACGGGCGACCAGCCCGTGGCGATCAATGCGCTCGTGAAGGGCCTTGGTGATGGACAACGATGGCAAACGCTGCTGGGTGCAACGGGCACCGGCAAGACATTCACGATGGCAAACATGATCGCTCAGACCGATCGACCTGCACTTATTCTTAGCCACAACAAAACACTGGCAGCGCAGTTATACGAAGAATTTCGCTCGCTATTTCCAGAGAATGCCGTGAATTACTTCGTGAGTTACTACGACTACTACCAACCAGAAGCGTACATTCCTCAACGCGATATCTACATCGAAAAGGACGCCGCTCGGAATGACGATCTGGACCGCCTACGGCTGTCGGCCACGAGTAACTTGCTCTCACGACGTGACGTCATCATTATTGCCAGCGTCTCCTCGATCTTCGGACTGGGCTCGCCCCAGACGTACGGCGATCGAGTTCTTGCACTTCGCCAAGGCGGACGCATCGATCGCCGAACCCTGCTGACCGCGCTAACCGACATGCAATATGACCGCGGGGATCTTGAATTTGCACGTGGTCGCTTTCGCGTACGTGGCGATGTCGTGGAAGTCTTTCCTGCGTATGAACAACACGCCGTGCGCATCGAGTGCTTTGGCGATGAGATTGAACGCCTTGAGCTCATTCACCCCGTATCCGGCGAGACGCTGGCAAGAGAAGAGGCCTTGTTTATCTTTCCCGCTGTGCACTACGTGCTGCCGGAAGAGAGCCTTGATGCAGCTATCGCCAATATCAAAGATGAATGCACTGCACGTGTCGCCCAACTCACCAAGGAAGGCAAACTCCTCGAATCGCAGCGGCTCAAGGCACGAACGCGCTACGACGTGGAAATGATGAAGGAAACGGGCTACTGCCCAGGTGTTGAGAATTACGCACGCCATCTGGAAGGTCGTGCTCCTGGCACACGACCATTCACGCTTCTGGACTACTTCGACCACGTACCCGGACTCCCAAAAGGCCAGTGGACCTTATTCATCGATGAGTCACACGTCACTATTCCTCAGATTCGGGCCATGTACAACAGCGATCGCGCACGCAAGCAAGTGCTCGTTGACCATGGGTTCCGACTGCCCTCATGCCTCGATAACCGACCATTGAAATTTGAAGAGTTTCTGGATCTCGTGCCCGCTGCCGTAAGCGTCTCCGCTACGCCTGGACCTTGGGAACTGGAGCGATCTAACGGAGTCTCAGCAGAACAGGTCATTAGACCTACAGGGCTACTTGATCCGGTGGTCGAAGTTCGCCCTGCGACAAACCAAGTGCCCGACCTGCTGGAGGCCTGCGAGGCAGCGACAGCCCGTGAACAACGAACCCTTGTCACAGTGCTGACCAAACGAATGGCCGAGGACCTGACCTCGTACATCGAAGACCGCAAACTTCGAGTCCGCTGGCTTCACAGTGACATCGACACCCTGGATCGATTGGAGATCTTGACCGACCTACGGGCAGGCGAATTCGATGTGCTCGTGGGAGTCAACCTGCTTCGAGAAGGCCTCGATTTGCCAGAAGTTGCACTGGTCTGTGTGCTCGATGCCGACAAACAGGGCTTTTTGCGAAGTGAGACGAGTCTCATTCAGACTATTGGCCGCGCAGCGAGAAATGCGGAAGCTCGCTGCATCTTGTACGGCGATACTGTCACCCCTCAAATGCAAGCTGCAATTGACGAAACCAACCGCCGTCGTGAGGTTCAAGAAGCCTACAACACGGCGCACGGCATCACCCCAACGACTATTTCCAAGTCCATTCGACGCGGTATGGATCAAGAACTCCAAGCCCGACGAACGGCGCAGCGGGCTATTGGAAGCGACATGGACGTCGATCGACTTGCCCTCGTTGAAGCACTGGAAGCTGAAATGCTCACCGCCGCCAATGCCTTGCAATTCGAGAAGGCCGCCACCTGCAGAGACCGTATCGCAGCTCTTCGAGATGGCCGCGCCGATCCAGGCGATCGATCCGGTGCGCGAGCGGGCCGCGCTCGTTCCCGAGCTGGCATCACCACGGGCAAACGCCGCAAGAGTTGATGCCTGCCCTGCTATGGGTTCCAGTACGATGCACGCATGGCAACCGAACGAACCATGCCCGAGACATGCAACATTTTGCTTATTGGCGGTGGCGGACGTGAACATGCGCTTGCATGGAAGCTAAAGCAATCGCCACGATGCAGCACGCTGTGGGCGACCGACCCTGGCAATGGCGGTCTTGCCAAACTCGCAAAGCCCTGCCCCCACAAGTGGGACGCTGGCAACATCTTCCCACTAGAGAATTGGTGTCGACAGCAGAACATTGACCTCATTGTCGTTGGACCAGAAGGCCCACTTGCAGAGGGCATTGTTGACACCCTGACAACACCTGATCTGCTCGTCTTTGGCCCGAATAAGGAAGGGGCTCGGCTCGAAGCAGACAAAGTCTTCGCCAAGGAACTTATGCGAGAGGCATCAATTCCAACTGCCGAAGGTCGATCATTTGATGCCCCAAACGCTGCGCGACGATGGGTACTGCGTGGGATTGACCGCGAGTTGTATGGCATGAACAAGCCAGACGAATCGCTCGTCATGGAAACATGGCTGCACTCGGCTGATGACCGCGGCGATGTACCCCTGCCCGACCTTACCGGCGATCTTGGCGATATTTTTCGAGAGAGACTTGAGCCCGTCGTCGTCAAAGCATCTGGACTTGCTGCGGGCAAGGGAGTGGTCGTCTGCGACACCACAGCCGATGCGCTCGCTGCGATCGATGAGATCATGGTCAATCGAGCACATGGTGACGCTGGTGCAAAGATCATTATTGAAGAACGTCTTGAAGGACAAGAAGTCTCCGTCTTGGCGCTTGTGGACGGCAATACCATCTGGATTCTCGATCCCTGTCAGGATCACAAGCAAGTCGGCGAGGGCGATATCGGCCCCAACACTGGTGGAATGGGCGCGTACTGCCCAACGCCCCTCCTTGACGAGTCCATGCTCGGGCTGATTGAACAAACCATCTTGCTACCCATGGTCGACGCGCTCAAAAGACGCGAAGTTGACTTTCGTGGAGTCTTGTATGCCGGACTCATGCTGACGCCCGGTGGACCAAAGGTGCTTGAGTTCAACGTGCGTTTTGGCGACCCGGAATGCCAGCCCCTCATGACACGATTAGATGGCGACCTCGTCGAAATCCTCTGGTTGACTGCCGCAGGCCGGCTGAGCGAAGCGTCGATTGGGTTTGACGATCGCACCGCATGTTGTGTAGTGGTCTGCGCCCAAGGCTACCCCGGACCGTATGAAAAGGGCAACGCGATCACGGGCATAGATGATGCCGCCACAGATGACGTTGTTGTCTTCCATGCTGGCACGTGCATTAACCATAAGGGCACACTGGTCACTGCAGGTGGCCGCGTGCTGAGTGTGACGGCGCTGGCTAACTATCTTCAACAGGCTCAAGACCACGCTAACCAAGCCGCCGCAAAGATCCAATTTGACGGTGCATTCTTCCGTACCGACATCGGGCACCGCGTGGCAAAGCTGACAACTGGTGGCAGCGTCTGACGGCCCACAGCACGTGGGCTGGTCAACCCTCAGATCGCGAGGCGAGCACGCTGAGCACCGCGAAGACGCACATGAGCAAGGGTACGCCCAACAACAAGACACGGCCAAAGAGCTCTGACAGCATTCCACAGGCCAAGACACCGCCCATACTGCCAGGTGCTGTGAGTTTCTGAGCCACTGCGCTGAGCCCCCAAGCGGCCAGCGTACACCCCACCCAAACGATAGGCCACACCCATATTGCTCGCGCAGGCAACGCAGGGTTGCCTGTAGCGATCAGCCACGACCACACCCACAAACTCTCACTCAATACAGCTAACCCTGCCGAGCCGATCAATGAGACGGTGTCAGGTCGGGTCATGGCCCGTTGACGGGCGACCAATTGGA
>JABAAC010000058.1 GCA_014238965.1 Phycisphaerales bacterium
AATGTCCGTCTCCATGGCATTTACTGAACCCGCATCGGTGAGCGCGTCGGCCGTGTAGACCGCCAGCACGTCAATGACGGTTCCGGTATCGCCAGCACCATCTCGCTGCGGTGGTGATGGTGGCGCGTCGCCCGAGGCTGCACCCGAGGCTGCAGTAGTGCCAAAGCCATCGGGCGATACAACCACGCACGGGGGCTGGTGAGAGCGATTGTCCAATCGCCACTGCAGCGGCGCACCAGGCGCACCTCTCAATGCAATTGTGGGCTTGCCAGGCCGAAGTACTCGCCCTGCAATATGGCCATTGTGCCGTCGAATGATCACATGGCCCCCGGACACACTTTGAAGGCTGCCTCGCACTGGGGCACCCGCTGCCAAGCCCAGCAGCGGCCCATCGGCAACATGAAATCGCCCAAGACCATCAAGCGAAATGGCTGTGACGGCCTCCATTGGGCCCTCTAAGACGAGGTGCCCGCTGCCCGATTGGGCGCATAGCAGTACGGTCAGAACGGTCGCAATGGTCACAGGCGAAGGATACGGTCCAGATGCGGGTTTTCAAGCCACCCTCTGGCTACGGGCCACCTTGGAAACAGAATCCCCGCGTAAACCCTTAAAACAAGGGTGGTTCCGGAAAATGAGGCCTTCAAGAGCCATTCCGAGGGATCCTCTTGGACAGATGGCCCGAATCATGGAATGCTATCAGTACGCCTCTTGAGGCCACCGATAGAGCTAGCGAGAGAGCCCCAGCACCTGCGGGGTATGAGATGGACACAGGGGATAAGCGGACTACGCACGCTCCGCTTAGAGAACTTTATTGCCCAGGAGAGGACACCAAAGACATGCGACCCACAACGCCAAGATTAACCATGACCTGCCAATTGATAGCCGCAGCCGCCCTGACTTCTGGAGCAATGGCTGTTGCGCCAAGTCAAACACGCCAAATCATGCCCATTGAGGCTGTCTCGATATTGGAAGTTGATGGCCCTGACTACGACGCGCTGTGGGAAGAAGATGCCCGTCGAGACTCCAAAGACCAACCGTGGCGCTTTGCCGTGCCTCACAAAGTAGATGTCACGCCCTTCACTTCCGGCACATGGTCAATCAAAGCTGACGGACGCATGCTTTGGCAACTTCGCATCGTGGCAGATCAGGCCCTGCACATTAATCTTGGCTTCGATCAGTGGACGTTGCCTAGTTCTGCACAAATGTGGATGACAAGTTTCGACGGCACACACGAGCGTGGCCCATGGGACGCGCAAGACAACGCCGAACATGGCGAACTCTGGTCACCATTTGTATGGGGCGATGACCTTGTACTTGAAATCGAAGTCGATGCGAACCAGTGGCAACTTGTCGAAGACAATGTCCACTTGGCATTCGTCAACGTTGGTTATCGCGGCTTTGCCCCGCGAGACATGCCGCCTCGACGTGGCTCATCTGAATCATGCAACGTTGACGTTGAGTGCCCATTGGGCGATCCATGGTGGGACGAGATCCCTTCTGTGGGCGTGTACACACTCTCGGGCTACTTGACATGCACCGGCGCCATGATCAACAACACTGCCCAGGACGAGCGAAACCTCTTTCTGACCGCCCAACACTGCGGCATCAACACCGGTAATGATCAGACTATGGTCGTGTACTGGAATCACCAGAATTCAACTTGCCGCACTGGCGGATCCAGCGGCGGCAATGGCAACGGTAATTTCAACCAATACTCAAGTGGCGCAACCTACCGCACGTCAATCAATGCGACTGACTGCTGCCTTGTCGAGATGAACAACGATCCCAACTCGAGTTGGGGCGTGACCTACTCTGGCTGGAGTCGAACTACCAACCCAACTCAGGGCGTTGGCATACACCACCCCGAGACGGCTGAGAAGCGCATCTCCTCAGTTCAGAACATCTATACGACCAGCGGCCAAGGCGTTCAGTACTGGGGCATCAACTGGGACGAAGGGCGAACAGCTCCTGGTTCATCTGGCTCCCCCCTGTATGACGCCAACTATCGCATCATTGGTCAGCTCTACGGCGGTTGGTCGTACTGCACCAACGATGATGATGACGTCTACGGACGATCCATCTCCTACAGTTGGAACTCGCTTAAGACGTATCTCGATCCGACAAACAGCAACGCCCAATACATTGATACATTCAATCCCAACAACCCATCTGAAAATGGCGCCTGCTGCTTGTCTGGTGGCCAGTGCCTCGTTGGATCACCAGAAGCATGCGATTTGGCCAGTGGCACATTCCAAGGTGCAGGCTCGGTGTGCGGCAACGTTGATTGCGACGACACCCCACCAGCAACGGGCGCATGCTGCGTCGGTGACAGTTGTGCAGGTGGCGTCACCTCGGCACAGTGCAGCGCAGCTGGCGGTACATTCCAAGGCGACAACTCTGACTGCTCAAACGTTAACTGTGGCGGCGATCCCCCATCCGACGTGGAACTCAAGTCAGTCATTGCAGCGCAGGACATGGTCGCGGGTGTGGCCAACGACTGGACCGTCGACATCTATGCGGTGCTCCCTGAGAACTGGCGTGTAGACGCGGTTGCTGGCACGAATAGCCAGCCTAAGACCGTGACGTGCAGCACCAGTTTCTATCAAGACTCCTATGGCGGCCCCACGTCAGCGGATATCAATCCGGCGTTCTACGACCTGATCCCGTCACTGCGATATGACAGCCGCGTCACGATCGGCGCACTGGATAGCTCAGGTGACCCATTCGGTGACAATGCACTGCAACAAATTGGCATCAACTGGAGCACGTTTGAAGGCGGCGGGGATCTGTCCGTCGACAACGGCACGTGGTTCATCTTGCCAACCGATGCACAAGGTGACACTCGCGAGTTCACCGCTGGCGACTGCAGCGTGCAGCACGGTGTGCTGATCGCCCGATTGACACCTGTGGGACACAATGCCACGGTGACCTTTGATGGCCTCGTGCAAGGTCGTGACGCAGCGGGTGCTACATGGCAGGGCACTGCAACCTCAACGGCCACATGGTCCTCTACGCAGGATTGCAACATGAACGGTGTGCCAGACAGTTGCGACATTGCCAATGGCACGTCTCAGGACAGCAATAACGACGGTGTGCCCGATGACTGCGGATGCCCAGGCGACTATGACGGCTCAGGCAATGTCAACGTGGATGATTTGCTGACAGTGATTGCAGGATTTGGTGGTCAGTACAACGTCGAAGACCTCCTGATCGTCCTTGCCGAATTCGGCAACGACTGCTGAGAAGTTCTTATCCAGTACAACTTGCGTTGAACGCAGGCGTCGTCGGTTCTAACCGGCGACGCCTGTTTCTTAGAGCATCGACAGCGCGCAACGTACTGCTGGTCTACTGCTGTGGACCACAACCCCCACCACCGGGCGTCTCGATGATGATGCGATCACCAATGTGTGCATCAAGCACAAACCGAGCGGGCAGCTGTTCCACCGAGCCGTCAGTGTGCACAACGCGCTGCGCACCGGGTCGCCCTTGGCAGCCACCATCCAGCCCAGGGGGCGAAACGCTTCGGCGACCCGACAGCAAGCTCACTTGCATGGGTTGCAAGCATTCAAGCTCGCGAATGACGCCGTCGCCACCTATGTGCGAACCGCGTCCGCCCGATGCGACCCGCCGCTCCAGCCGCCACAGCCGCACCGCGAAGCGACGCTCCAGCACCTCCGGATCGGTCAATCGCGAATTGGTCATGTGGCCCTGCACGCAGTGCGCGCCATCGAATGCAGGACCCGCGCCTGTGCCGCCACACACCGTTTCATAGTGCTGTACGGTGTCGTCACCGAAAGCAAGGTTGTTCATGGTGCCCTGGCTTGCACTCTGCACACTGCAAGCAGAGAGCAACGCATCGACCACGAGTTGGCTCGTTTCAACATTGCCGCCAGCAACAGCTGCACCCGCTCTAGGGGAGAGGATAGAACCCTCCGGCAGTGTCAGTTGCACCGGCCGCAGGCACCCGTCGTTCAGTGGAATGGATTCGTTGACAAGGCATCGAAGGACGTACAGCAGTGCCGCTCTCGTCACTGCTGGAGGCGCATTGCCGTTACCAGTGGATTGCGGCGTGGTGCCTGTGAAATCGACAATGAGATCGGTGCCCTCAGGCTGCACGCGGACGACGATCGCCCCGCCGGCATCAAGCTGCATGCAGGCCTTGCCCCCATGCAGTGTGCCTATGCAGCGACGAACAAGCGCCTCACCTTGGTCAAGCACACCTGCTACCAATGTACCGAACGTCGTGGTTCCAATCGCTTGAGCAACATCCTTCACCGCAGAACGGCCGCGTTGGTTGGCGGCGAGTTGCGCTCGAAGATCGTCAAGCACGCGATCGGGCGCTCGACATGGCCACTGCCCTGCACCAAGGATGTCGCGGAACCCTTGTTCGTCGAGCACACCGTTGCGAACAAGTTGGAATGCGTCGATCACGACGCCTTCCTCCTCAAGCGTTGTGGCGTTTGGCGGCATCGACCCCGGCGTCGTCCCGCCAATGTCGCTGTGATGGCCGCGGCTGGCAATCATGGCGATGCGCTCACCCTGATCGTCGTACACAGCCGTCACGACGGTCAAGTCTGGCAGGTGCGTGCCACCGCGGAAGGGATCGTTGAGCACAAGGGCATCACCGGGCCCGGTCGCTTCCGGGCAAGCATCGAGCACGTGGCGAACGCTTGCCCCCATCGACCCAAGATGCACTGGCATGTGTGGGCCGTTTGCAATGAGATCGCCCTCAGGGGTGAAGATGGCGCAGGAATAGTCGAGTCGCTCGCGAATGTTCACGGAGCGAGCCGTGAATCGAAGAAGGGCCCCCATCTCTTCGGCAATGGCCTGCATGCGATGCGATAGCAGCGTGACACGTGTTCCATCATCGCCACCGACCTGCGTGGGCATTGCTGCAACACGATCGATCTGCAATGTTCCGTCTTCGAGCACCGTGCCCTGCCAACCAGCGTCAATGTGCACGGTTGAACCTGACTCGATGATGACCTGTGGTCCATCGATGGGGGTTTCATGGGCCGCCCTGACTTGTCCGTTGGTCACATACGAAGGAACTTCGGTGGCGGGCTCTACCTCTTCAACTTGCACCGCAGTGATGACTGGCTCCGTGTCACCAGGATCCCACCCGAACCGCTGTAGGCAAGCTGTTCGAAAGGCATCGTGTGCTGCCTCTGGCGTACTGAGCAGCGATGCGGGCAACATGACGCTTCGGTCCCAATCGGGCACCGCCACGTGAATGTGCACAGAGGAATCTGACGACAGGGCGCCCGACACCTTTTCCCACGCCGCTGGATCGTGCAAAGGAATGCGCACCGACACCCGCCGCAAGCTGCGCCCGCGAGCAAGCCCGATACCCCATGCAGAAAGCACACCACCCAGCGGATGGGTGAGCACCTGAGAAATGCCAAGCGCGTCAGCTAGTGGACACGCCAGCAGACCCCCTGCTCCACCAAATGCCACCAACGCAGCATGATCAATTGAACGACCTTGAGCAGTTGAAATTCGACGCACCGCGGCGGCCATAGCCTCAACGGCTATATCACAGCACCGCTGCGCAAGCATCTCAATAGAGTCCATCGCAGCGCCTACCTGCGACATGGCATTATGCACCTGCTCAAGCGCATGCCGCGATGCGAATACATCAGCACCCGCACAACGATTGGTCCCGAATACTTTGGGAAGTGCGTGTGCAGGCAATCGACCAAGGATGATCAGACAATCAGTGATCGTTGCGGGCCCACCATGCCCGTAGCATGCTGGGCCAGGATGAGCCCCGGCACTATCAGGCCCTACTTTCAATCGAATGCCATCGAACATGCAGATAGACCCGCCGCCTGCTGCAATGGTCTCGACGCCAAGTGCCGGCACGGCAATGCGCAACCCACTGATGGTCGTGTCATCGCGTCGCTCCAGCGTGCCGTCCCACCAAGCTACATCCGTCGAGGTGCCACCCATATCCAAGGTCACAGCACACTCCACGCCCGCAGCCTCTGCCACTGCCGCGGCGCCAACAACGCCTCCGGCGGGTCCCGACAACACCGCTTGCGCTCCACGCATTGCTGCAGCATCGATCAGCCCGCCGGCACTGTGCATGCACCGCAATGGAACATCTCCGAGATAACCAATCAAACTGCTCAAGCTTCGCTGCAATACGGGTGTCACCGATGCATCAACTGTCAATGTCTGCATGCGTGGCACA
This sequence comes from Phycisphaerales bacterium, assembly GCA_014238965.1. Taxonomy (GTDB): domain Bacteria; phylum Planctomycetota; class Phycisphaerae; order Phycisphaerales; family SM1A02; genus JABAAC01. The sequence continues at coordinate 6,197 of JABAAC010000058.1, forward strand.
AGTTGTTCGATAGGCAAGTCGCTGCTGCACGAGATGGCATCATCTTGAAAGCCTGCTGCCCGCGCCGCCGCTACAACCAACTGCTCGTGTGCAGGGTGCTGCCAACCGTGCAACAAGCAAATTGCCACAGCTTCGCAGCCTTGCTCGCGTGCACGTTGTAGATCATTTTCCACAGCATTCATGTCTAAAGGCAACAGGACTTCGCCGTCAACGGAAACCCGCTCGGATGCTTCAATACAGAGGGCATGCAATGGCTCTGGCCGATGAATGGCCAACGAAAAAAGTTCTGGCCGTGTTTGGTCGCCGATCCATGCCAAGTCGCCAAGCCCCTTGGTCATGACCAGAGCAGTTGCCGCGCCGCGGCGTGTCAGCAGCGCATTGGTCGCGACAGTTGTGCCAAGATGGACGACTTCAGGCTGCTCGCGGAGCGTATGGACGAGTTCCTTGATGCCCGCGACAACTGCGTCGTCATTTCGGTCTGGATCGCCTGAGAGCACTTTGCGCACATGCAGGTGCCCCTGCGCATCAATCGCGACAAGATCGGTAAATGTGCCGCCGCGATCAACAAAAATACGCATGTGTGATCAGTGCTTGTGTGGCTGCTGCAAAGCAGTTTCGACTACAGGGCCAATCGTTTTGGCCACGCCCATAATGCCTGAGATCATCATTTGCGCCGCTATGCACACCAACAAAAAGCCCATGATTCGTGTCAGGGCGTTCATGCCCGTTGTACCCAGCACTCTGAGCACCACGCTAGATGATCGTAGGCACAACCAGCTCACGACCATCGCTACAAGCACCGCCAAGCCAAGCGAGAGCCATCCCTCCCATATCTGGACACCCTCCTTGGCTAAGTGCTGCACACTTGTTGGATCAGTGAGTTTCGACCCCTGGGCAATGACTACTGCAATGGCCCCGGGACCCGCAATCAAGGGAAGAGCCAAGGGGCAAAAGGAGATGTCCTCGGATGCCTTGGATTCCTTCTCTTCCGTAGCCGTGTGCTTGCGTTTTTCCTTGGGGTGCAACAGCCCCCAGCCAACGTACCCAACGACAAGCCCGCCACCAAGATTCACTGCATCGAGCGTGATGCCAAAGAACTCCAGAATGTACGTACCCCCAAACAAGAACGCCAAAAGCAAAATGAGGGCATACACATTCCCCATCAACGCTTGCTTGCGACGAGTGGCCTTGTCATCCCCTTCGGTGATGCTGAGGAAGATCCCAACATTGCCAAATGGATCTGTAATAACAAAGAGCGATACAAAGGCGCCAATAAACAATTCAACCATAGGGGAACGATAGTCGAAAACGCAGGCTGGGCCCGCGTGGGCCTACTCAACCCTTAGGGAGGACCGGCACGGAGGATGGCTTGCGCATCGCTATGCGTTCCACCGCTTGCTGCAACTTCACAAACCCATCGTTCTCTTGTGCCTTTGACCTATCCGAACTAGGAAAGAGAACGGGTCCCTTGTGCGCGTGCACCATACGACGCGATGAATCCAATACCACGGTGACGCTCGTGGCCGACAATCCGCTTGGCGCACCGACCAATCGCTTCAACTCGGACCAATCAGTATCGATCGCGACGGGACCATTGAAGCCCAGTGCCTTGGCATCCGCGGCGATGGTCTCTGGGGCAATTGGGCGTGGCGGCTTGGGGTGAAACACCGCAACAAATTGAATACCACGTGATGCGTAATCCTTGCGCAACTGCTCTAGCGCAGGCAAACTCTGTCGACACCACGGACATTCAATGGTCCACCAGCGATAGACGATGCCCCGTGGTGGTGGCGCATCAGCATCACTATGCATCGGCGTTGCCCAACCATCAAACTGTGGTACAGGCCGCACGGTATTGATCGACTTTGCTAACGATGGAGGCAATGACACCGGTGGAGCACTAGGCGGCGACTGTGAAAGACTCACTGCCACGGCAAACGCTGCAGCAATCACGAGCCGCCTTCTTTCCCCTTGTCAGCATCTTCGCCTTGCCCCTTCTTCGCATCTTTGGTGTCTTTCTTATCTGAGCCATCACCGAGCAAGCCCGTGAGTTGACCACTAATCGCTCCCCCAATGCCCCCGCCAATATCCTTGATGCCTTGCGTCGCTTTCCCAAGCCCCTGGTTTAGCGTCTCATTCACATTGAGCAGTACCTTCCCCACACCCAATTGTCGCAAGCCAGGCACCGATTCCATCGCGGTTGCCAATGAGCCCACGGCTGCGCCGCTAAGGCCTTTCACGGGATGATCAACGATGTGCTGCATCACAATCGACAAAGCCAGCGAAATCACCTGGCCAGCCACATCGCCGTCTTCCGTGTTTGTGCCAACGTTTTTCATGACGAAACTTGGAATCGTTGCATCAAGTTTGCCACCGGCAAGGTTCACAATGGAACCGCTGGCGGTAAGCGTTATGTTCGTGATCTCCAGTTCGCCAATGCTCAAGTGCACCGGCTCGTCTTCCTCGTCGTCCTCGCCAGCTCCTTCTGTTGCCTTTGTCACATGATCGACGATCACGGTTGCGTTGAGCCGGTCATCGATTTGCTCAAGATCCAGCGTCAATCCATCAATTTTGACCGTTGGGATATTGATTTTTCTTGAGAGCAAGGTGCCCACTGATGCAGCGATGTCTGCCCGATCGAGGTGCACAAATTCCGTTCTCTTAAAGCCAGGCGGGTTAGCAATGACCAGCCCCTCGACCGAGGTTTTCGAGCTGAACAAACCCAGACGAATGGATGACACATCGGTCTTCACCCCCAAGATGGCAGTTCCTTCACTGCGAAGCAGTGAGGCAGCAATCGCATCGACTGCCATGTATGCCCCGAGCAGTAACACCACAATGCCCACGATGATGCCTGCGATGATCTTTTTGGTACGACTCATAGAGCTGTTGTTCCTTCTGAAGTGAGCAGTGTACGCGGAGAGTGATCACCAGTGACGGTTCGTTCATGAGTGGCGCGGCACGACAGTGCGATGATTGGTTGCCTTAGCGGCGGGAATTGGTTGCCTGAGTGGACAATGATCCTTGTGGCATCAGCAACTGTACTACTGGCCATAGGCGGCGCAGAACGCCTTCGGTGGCGGATCGTGCCAGTGCCAGCGGTGGATGTTCCTAGTGCCGCATGGACCCTTGTCAATGACGTCTCCGACAATGGCATGCTGACTGACCGAAGCGGCGCGTCGTCGAGCGCCGTGGGCTGGCACGCATTCACCTGGACCCTTGAGGGTGGCACCCATCAATGTAAGGATGGCGCTGTAAATGTCGGCGATCTCTTACTGCTCATCGAAGGCTGGGGCCCTATGGCGAGTCGTGCTTCGACGATCTTGACGCAAGTGGAACCATCGGCGTTGATGACCTGTTGAGCGTCTTAGCCCACTACGAGACCACAGGATGAGGCCTCGCCTTGACCGGCTCACCCTACCTGCTAAACTGCCGCGTTCCCAATTGGGGCGGTAGCTCAATTGGTTAGAGTACCGGCCTGTCGAGCCGGTGGTTGCGGGTTCGAGTCCCGTCCGCCTCGTTCACTTGGAAGGAGAAGCCAATGCTTCTCCTTCCTGCGTTTTGGCCTAAGGCGAGCCATGCACAATGGCCCAATACCCTTGGCAGCACAACCAGATCCACTGCCTTCGCACGCATCACGCCATTGAGATCCATGCTGTGAACGAGGCCGATGCATAACTGGGCCTGCATACATCCTTCAAGCCGTACACTTGGGTTCATGCCTGCCTCCTCTCTTTTCAGTGCGTTCCTCATTGCCACCTTGCAGGCACCGCAACCCAACATTGTTGTTGTCATGGCTGACGACCTTGGTTGGCAGGATGTGTCCGTACCAATGCACACGGAGGCCACTGCACTCAATGCCCAGTGGCACACGCCCCATCTGGAGCGACTTGCCGCCCAAGGCACCGTACTGACGAATGGTTACGCCGCTGCACCCGTGTGCACCCCAACGCGTGTAAGCCTGATGACGGGTCAAATGCCCGCCCGACACAACGTCACGTATTGGACACTCCATCACGATCGTGACACAAGCAAGAACCACCCACGCATCGCACCGCCCGCCTGGTCGAAGGAAGGTCTTCAGCCAGGGACACCCACGCTGCCCAAAGTGCTTCGCGATGCGGGCTACCGAACCATCCACGCCGGCAAGGCGCACTTTGGCGCCCATGGCACACCCGGTAGCAATCCATCTCATCTTGGCTTTGATGTCAATATCGCGGGCCATGGATCAGGCGCGCCGTCGAGCTTTCTTGGGACCCACAACTTCTCTGCTGCGGGGAAGCAAATGGCCAATACCCCCGATGCCAAGCCAGGACGCCCAAGCGTCTGGGATGTGCCAGGACTGGATGCCTATCACGGCAAGGACATGTACCTGACAGAAGCGCTTTGCACCGAAGCAATCAACGCACTCGATGCCGCTGTCAACGATGGCGTGCCCGTGTACCTGTACTTCGCACCCTACGCGGTGCACACACCCATCATGGCCAACGCCAAGTATCTACAGCGATACGAGGGGCTGCACCGAACCGAAGCTGCCTACGGCACCATGATTGAGTCGGTCGATGCCGCGCTCGGGCGTATTCTTGAACGCCTTGACCATCATGGCCTTGCGAACAACACCATCGTCGTGTTCACCAGTGATAACGGCGGGCTCAGCGCGCACGCCCGAGGTGGCACGCCCAATACCCACAATGCCCCACTGCATTCAGGCAAGGGGTCAAGCTATGAGGGCGGCACCCGTGTTCCTTGGGTGGTGCGTTGGCCCGATGTCACTGAGCCAGGGAGCCGAATTGATACGCCAGTGATCACACAGGACCTCACACCGACGCTTGCCCGAGCCGCTGGCGCTGTCTTTCCAGCTGATCATCCCCTTGATGGTGCAGATCTCCGCAGTGTTCTGAAGGCTGGTGGCGTGCCCACACGCCCACTGGTGTGGCATCAACCGCACCAATGGGGCGCCAATGGACCTGGTATCGAGCCCTTCAGCGCTATCCGCGATGGCAACTGGAAACTCCTAGTGTTCCACGATGGACCGCGTGTGGAACTCTATGACCTGTCCGAGGATCTGGGTGAATCCAACGATCTGAGTGTCGAGCGACCGGAAATGACCTCGCAAATGCTGCAGCAGTTGCGCCGGGTAGCCATTGGTACGGGCCTGCAAATGTCCATCGACAAGGCCACAGGTACTCCAATTCACCTCCCAAGTGGCACTGGCGGAGCCCAGTAAGAAAAGTTGCTCCAATTTCCTGAAGGAGATACTTGCATCTGCTCAGCAAACGGTCATTGTGGAGTGCACTCCATAACGAGTCCTTGCTGAACGTCCTAGCTCCTTGTGGGGCTACTGAAATAGGGCACACAGCAACACGGCTTCGGGAGGTACGGAACATCGACGCGTGAGAAACGTCGACCTGTCAGCGACACGACCTAAGAGTCATCGGGAGAGTGACTCTTGGGTTGTTCCAAAACGAGAGAGGTGCACAGCACACGCTGTGCTACGGCGGTGGCGAAGAGAGGAACCTATGACGCCTGGTTGCAAAACTGGGCGTCCATGGTTTTTGCCCCCCGTTCTTGCCCCCCGTTCTTGCCCCCCGTTGTTGCCCCCCGTTCTTGCCCCCCGTTCTTGCCCCGCATCTTCGCCCCCCGCCGCTGTCAACGCTTACTTCGCGTCATACCAGTCTTTGGACACGCTCGCATCAACAATCAACGGCACGTCGAGGTCCATCGCACCCTCCATCTCCGACACCAGCAGCGACAAGCCCTCGTCCGCTCGTGACTCGGGCACCTCGATGACGAGTTCATCATGCACTTGCAACACCAACCGAGCATCGGCGTGCAGCCCACCAAGTTTGGCATGCAAATTGACCATGGCGATCTTGATCAAGTCCGCCGCTGAACCCTGCACGACAGAATTGATCGCCAGCCGCTCAGCTAAGGCCTGCTCCTGCCTGTTGGACGAGTCGATGTTGTGAATGGCCCGCCGCCGTCCCTCGATCGTCTCGACCCATCCCTCTGCGCGAGCCTGATCGACACAGTCTTGAAGAAACGATTCAATGCCAGTGAACCGCGACTTGTAATCGGCGATAATCTGACTCGCCCGGGCAACACTGGTGCCTTCACCCAGCCGACGCGACAAGCCATAGGGCGTAATCCCATAGACGATGCCAAAGTTCACCATCTTGGCAGCGCTGCGTTGCTCGCTCGTCACATTGTCCAATTGCACGCCAAACACTTCCGCGGCAACCGCCCGATGAATATCCTCACCCGCGGCAAATGCCCCAAGCAACCCCTCATCACCCGACAGATGCGCCAAAATTCGCAACTCGACCTGCGAGTAGTCGGCTGTCACAAGCACGCAACCTGGATCAGCCACGAAGGCCCGACGAATCTCACGACCAAGATCGCTTCGGATTGGAATGTTCTGCAAATTAGGGTCGCTTGAACTCAGCCGACCCGTCGCTGTTGACACCTGATTGAACCTCGCATGCACTCGACCGGTCTGGGCATTGATACATGCCTTGAGCGACACGAGATACGTGCCCACAAGTTTGGCCAATTGCCGGTATTCGAGAATCAGGCCCGGTAACGGTGTGGTGACATCTGGATCACTGTCGAGTTTCTCAAGCACTTCAACATCGGTTGATGGCCCGGTCTTACCCCGCTTGATGACTTTGAGCCCAAGGCCGGGCACCTCATCTTGTGGAGCGTTGAATAAGACACTGGCAAGTTGCTTGGGTGAGTCGGGATTCATTGGCCCTGGCGCGGCGTCAGCGATGTCTAGTCGGAGTTCCTCAAGTCGCTTGACCAATCGCTCACGCTGATGATCGAGTTCATCGGGGTCAACGCGAACGCCCGCGTACTCCATATCCCCAAGCACTGGCACCAGCGGCAATTCCAGATCCTCTAGCAATCCAGACAGCCCCAACGCTTCAATCTCGCTGAGCAATGGATCGACGAGCCGAAGGGTCACATCGGCATCTTCTGCGGCATAGGGCACTGCTCGATCAAGTTCTACCGTGTCAAATGTCGTTTGATGCTTGCCCGAACCAATCAACGACGCAATGGGAATGCAGTCTAGATCAAGCAATCCTAATGCAAGCGCATCCATGCGGTGACTTGACCGCGATGCATCCGCCACATACGAGGCAACCATGGTGTCGACAATCGTTCCCTTGACCAACAACCCTGCTCGCCGAAGGACTTTCAGGTCAAACTTGGCATTGTGCGCCACGAACCGCGTGTTGGCATCTGCAAATGGACCACGCAAAGCTTCAATCACTGTTGCTTGATCAAGGTGCGTCTCGGGCTCAGGCGAACGCACCGGGATGTACCACGCTGCACCTGGTTCCACAGCAATCGAAATGCCACATAGGTGGCACTGCATCGGATCCAGACCCGTCGTCTCAGTGTCGAAGGCCACGACATCAGCACGTGCCATCGCGTCGACTACTGTCTGCAAGCCCGTGGCATCAAGCACTGCGGTGTAGTGCGCCGAGGGATCCGCTGGCTGAAGCGTTGGCGTTTCAATCCCGCCCCACAGCGTGCCCGCACCATCGGCAGCCGAATCGACATTGCTTATGTCACTGCCTTTGACATCAGATCCACTGGCAGAGCCTCTGGCCGATGCGATCAGTTTCTCAAGCTGCCCGGGTGTCCGTCGAAAGTCCAATTGGCGAAACAATGGCAAGGCTCGATCAAGTGACAACGTGGCAAGATCGATCTTGGCCGCATCAAGCTCAAACTCGAAGTCGAGGTCGTCTTTGAGTTGGATCAGCGAGCGATTGAGTTGTAATCGATCAAGTGCTCCATCAAGGTTCTCTCGGCGTTTCCCTTTAATGTCGTCAATGTGCTCATACAGGCCCTCGATGCTTCCGTACTGAAGAATTAACTTCGCTGCCGTCTTTGGACCAATGCCTGGAACGCCAGGAATGTTGTCAACAGAGTCCCCCATCAGGCTGAGCATGTCCACGACGTGCTTTGGCTCAACACCTTCAGTTTTAAAAACATCAGACGGCGTGCGCAGGGTGTCTCGCTGCGGGTCGTACAACTGCACTCGATCCCCAACAATCTGAGTGAGGTCCTTGTCCGCTGAAATAATCCATACGTCCATGTCGTGGGTTGACTCGACCACTCGGCGAGCAACCGTGGCGATCACGTCGTCCGCTTCGGCACCCTCGACACCCAGTAAGGGAATGTCCAGCGATTCAATGACCTCTAGACACCGTTCCACTTGTGGGTGGAAGTCATCTGGCGCGGCCTCGCGATTGGCCTTGTAGTCCTCGTCAATCTCGCTTCGAAATGTACCGGTGTCACCCGAAACATCCAATGCAACAGCAAGGTGGGTTGGCCCGCCTGAATCAAGCAGATGAATGAGAATGTCGCAGAATCCTGCAACCAGTTTGGTCGGCTCTTTGGTGACACTCGAACTTTGATAGGGCCGCCGCGCATAATACGCGCGAAAGAACTGCGAGTAGCCGTCAATCAGGCACAGTGTCTTCTTCATGTCTGACTGAGTATCTCTAGTCGCGCACGCAATGCATCTGAAACGTGCTGCCCACGCCTTGCCATGACTGCTTCAAGTGACTCAAACAACTTGTCAGTCCGATACGGCTTGTCGCCATCGTCAGTAAACCAACGCAGCGGCCGCATGCTTGATGGTGGTGGAGTGGAAGCCGCGATCATGCAGCCCGTTCCCAACACAGTGCCCGTAGCGAGCAAGGTTCCGATAGCAGTCTTGACATGATCCCCCACGATCGACCCAAGGAACGTACGCCCCGTACGCATACGTGGCCCGTCTGCTGAGGGTCGCATTGTTACCTCGCTATAGGTGTTTAAGAGATTTGATGTAATGGTTCCTGCACCGAGATTCACCCATTCGCCGACCCACGAGTCGCCGAGGTATCCATCGTGGGCCTTGTTTGATCGTCCCTGAAAAACGCTCGACCCTATCTCCCCGCCGACTTTACACCCAGGACCGATCACAGTGCCACCGCGGATCACCGCTCGATCGGCGATCATCGCGCCACGGGCCACATGGCACGGCCCAGACAATACGGCGCCAGGTCGAATAGTCGCCCCGCGCGCAACAACGACAGGGCCAGCACTTGCATCGACTACCACATTTGGAAACACAACAGCCTCTGGATGAATACGAACCGCGGCGGTTCCAACAACAGCAACCTGATCGGGGCACCCAAGCGGGGTCGATGATGCTTCAAGATCGTCGAGCAAGCATGAGGACAGTGATGCGATCAGGTCCCATGGATACATCAGCATGGGCAGGTCTACAACAGTCGCATCTACGGCATCGGGCAAGTCGCCACCATTGAGGACATGCGGCGCATCGTCTCGAGTAAGGCATGCTGCAATGACGCTACCGTCAGCAGCAATGACCCCTTGCCCCACACCTAGGTCAGGCAGGTCGCCCAAGCCAAGCCAGCGGCCATTAACCAGAAGGAGCGAGTCGCCATCAGGCAGTTCGTTGACGGGGTGTTCGGTGGACTCAGACCACAGGGCCGCAAGTTCCTGAGGCACCCACCAAGCGGCGGGGAACCTGCTGAGCCGTCGTTCAATGCGCTCCAGTGATCGATGTGCACCTGTTCGCAAATCAAAGGCTGGGCGCAAATCAACCATCGGGCCAAGTTGCCCGCGTCCGTCATCAAAGATCACCAATCTTGGCACAGTCAGCCTCCACGCCGGCCAGCATAATCAAGCCGCCCCGGCGAGGTTTCAAACCGCCACCCGCGGGCACTCAGCAGCAGGACCCAGCCCACCAAAATCGCCAGCAACGATGTGGCAAGGGCATCCCCACAGAGCCGAAGGAGTACGTCCGAGGCGGGCTGAGGAATAGCGGCCTGCGTCCATGGCAGCCAAAATCGGAATGTCTGAATAGATGCCAACGCCAATGCCGCTGAGGCCGCCACCACCCCGGCCACAACCACGAGCGTCACCGCCCGCGAGCGAAACAGCATGCTTCGGCACAACAGCACGAACCATGCTGCTGCGGTCATGCCCAGTGCTGATGGACCCAGCACAACGATCGCTGTGCCACCACCACCACTGCCTGGGGCTGCATCGAGCAGCAGTCCAGCCCACCAACCAGCCCAGAGCGCCGAGGCGGGCGAGGCATGGAGTGCTACGAAGGCCACAAGTACCGCCACAAGCGACGGTGCGGCACCTCCGAGCCAGCCAATGGAAAAGAGGCCACCAACACCAGCATCCAAGCCTGCAAAGACCAACAGCACTGGCGCAAAGACGATCCACCTCATTCCGTGGCCCCCTCTTCCCCAGCGGAGACCACTGCTACTTGCACGACCGACTGTGGTGGGGCGGCGGGCACTGCGATGACCCGCTGTCGCAAAGGTGCATCGTCAATGGGCTCCAATGACCGCACCGTGGCCAAGACCAAACCTTGCACCCGACTTGGCCACCGCGGATCGGTCAACATCAATCGATCGCCCAATTGAATGTCGGCACGCCGATCCACATCGGCGAGGAATGCCCCTGTGCCATCTGGTTGAAGGAGCAGACGATCGAGGGGGCGATCTAGTGACTCAATAGTTCGAACAACTGCAACTTCCACAGGACCGGAGTCTGGGTGCGCCACGGGCCGCACGAGCAATCGGAATGGGCCAACACGCTCCAATCGACCCACCAACAATCGATCCTTTGCAATAACCACATCGCCTGTGCGCACCCGACCTTGAGTTGCATCTGGCGGCTGCAACTCGATGCGCGCTGTGGCATCTCGTACCGCTCGACCAGTTACGACGCGGACCAACGTAGTTGGTGGCACGGGTGCGCGTAAGGCCGTGTCGGGCAGCGATTCAAGCAATCGCACACGCTGCGCCAAACCGTCAGCGCGAATTCTTTCTTGGCGGAATAGGCGTGCCCACGTGTCTCGCTCTCGCTGGACAAGGTCGAGGTGCTCGCGAGCTTGCATGCCGCCCAGACCATCGCCCGAGGGGCGAAGCCAATCGTCAAGCAGCACGCCCAATCGAGCGAAAGGCATTTGGGGCACTCGAAGAAGATCAGCGAGATCGGCGGACAGCCCCGATTGCGAAGGCGGCAATACAACTGACACACTCGTCAGCAGCAGCGCGAACCCAAGAGCCATTCGGCGTTTGCTGAGCATGGGTCAAACACCTCAAAGCGAACGTAAGGTCACAGGTCGTCGACGTCCGACTCCATGGTCGCCTTCCACATCTCAAGATTCTCAAGATAGATGCTGGTTCCACGGGCCACGCAGGTCAATGGGTCCTCGGCAATCGTCACGTCCAACCCCGTATCGCGATTCAACACGATGTCTAGGCCCCGCAGTAGTGCCCCGCCACCGACGAGGCAAATACCGTTGTCCACAAGATCGGCAGCAAGTTCAGGAGCTGCTCGCTCCAGCGTTCGCTTGACCGCATCCACAATGGCGCGAATTGGTTCCTGCAAGGCTTCGCGAATCTCCTCGCTGGTCACCTCTGTCTTGCGTGGCAAGCCCGACAAATTGTCGCGGCCACGCACTGCCATGGTGGTCTCCTCGCCCGTGGCTGCAGCAGAGCCAATCTCGATCTTGATCCGCTCGGATGTCTGCTCACCGATGGTGAGGTTGTACGTCTTCTTCATGTGCGTGATGATGGCTTCATCAAAGTCATCACCCGCGGTACGCACGGATTCGCACGTTGCAATATCTGCCAGCGACATGATGGCGACCTCGGTTGTACCACCGCCAATGTCAACAACCATCGATGCGGTGGGCTCGGCAATAGGCAACCCCGCGCCAATGCCTGCGGCCATTGGCTCTTCAACGAGGAAAACGCGTCGAGCGCCAGCGCGTTCTGCTGAATCAAGCACTGCACGCTTCTCAACTGCGGTGATCCCACTGGGCACCGCCACCACAACACGCGGGCTCACGATTCGAGCTTTACCCGTGGCTTTGCGAATGAAGTACGCAAGCATTGCTTCAGTGATTTCAAAGTCACTGATGACGCCGTCCTTCAACGGCCGAATGGCGCTGATAGATCCAGGAGTCTTACCGAGCATTTCCTTGGCTTCCCAACCCACGGCGTTGCCGTTGTTGAGCACCCGATTCGTGCCCTTGTGCACTGCAACGACAGACGGCTCATTGAGAATGATGCCTTCCCCCCTGACGGCAACAAGCGTGTTGCACGTACCAAGGTCTATTCCCATATCAACGCTGAACCAACTGAGTATGCGGTCGAGAACCAACTTCATCCCTCCAAAAGGTGGAGCGACATCATAGTCACGTCAGCCTCTCGGCGACGGCAAGGGCCCCATTGGAGTCATTAAGTATTTGGAAGCCCGGTTCGCTACTGCAGAATCTCAAACGGCGAACCGGCCTGGCGACCATCCTGGGCGCTACCGTGTTCCATGTTGTGGAGCACCAAGTAGACGCAGCCGAGAATCATTATGAGCAGCGCGATGCCTGAGATAGCGCTGTAAACGTCTAGCGGGGCCCCCGCAGTTCCCTTTTTGGCGAATCGACTCATGGCTGGTTCAACTTTCGCCTTCAAGGGCGTAGGCTCGATGCCCAGCCTGTGCCAACCCACGAGCGGGGTCTTCATGCGTCAGCAGACCCGTAGATCGGTTCAGGTCGACCTGAATGATGCGTAGGCGACCGATGAAGGTGCCACCATCACCGATTGTGAGAATCCAGCCTTCTTGCACACCGTCACGAGAACCCGCGTCTATTTCCACCAAGGTGTTTTCGCCGCGGGAAACATCAAGCACGGTTGATGTGAGATTTCGATCAGGAGCAATACCTTCGTCAAGTGCACGGTCTGATCCATCGATCGATCCGAAGTTGGCTTCGAATTGGGCCAACTCTTCACTTGATCGTTGTTGAACCTGACGCAGGGACTCATTCTCTTCCTGCAAGACCTTGCGGACGTCTGCAGCAACTTGCAGTTGCGCCTCGGCCTCTGCCAAACGCTCGTCAATTTCCACACGCTGCGACTCGGCCAATACGGTTCGGCTTCGCAGACCCTCAAGATCACTCAGCAGCAATTTGCTCAAGCCGCTGCTTGTAGACAAACTCTGGGCCATGGCCAATTGCATGGCCTCCTTGCTGGCAAGTTGGCTGCGTGACTCAAGCAGTTGCGCTTCCGTCTGCGTCATCGCCATAGCAAGCGATTCCATTTGGGAAATCTGTGCCTGCTCGCGCTGGCTGTAAATTGCAAGTTCCTCATTGAGGACTGCAACTTGCCCCTGCGCTTGCTGTCGATGTTGCGAGAGATCGTTACGAGCCGTGCGCAGTTGCGTCTGATGGTCGAGGGCTTCAGCCCGCCAATGCTCTTGATTGAGTGTCGAGACAACAACGAGCGGGACCATGAAGATGGCCAGCAGCGACACGAGAACCACGAAGATCTTGGTGAGAATGTGCACGTATGTATTCCGTGATAAACCCCACCCAAGGGGTTGTGATGGTGGACTCTGGGCCAAATGGCTGTGGAAGCCTGTTCGCTAAAGAGGCTTTGTAGGTTCCCAGAGGCGTTTCGTCAATGGCGCAGCCCCCGATTGCTTCCGCCTGTGGAGAACCGAACCCGCCGCACGGACGCGTACGTGGGGATTGGGGTCTGCACAAAGTTCAAGTAGTGCCGCGTTCTGACCAGCGGCTTCACCAAAAGCGAGTGCCGAGGCAGCCTGTGCTCGAATGGCCGGTTCGGCATCAGTCACGAATTCCAGCGCGATTCGTGGCTGAGCTGCTTCGGGGGTCAAACGGCCCAATGCCTCAACTGCAATCAACCGCAATTCAGGCCCACAGGGCCGAGGTCCGGAGTTGAACGCGATCTGCTCTAGGGCATGCCCGAGGCCCGTATCTCCTAATTGGCCAGCTAGTTGCGCTGCAAGGGCGATAATCTCACCATCGTCGGCAGATCCAAAAAATGCGGCGCGTATTTCCTCTAGATGGCTCATGCTGCCAAGGCGCACCAAAGCCTCCGCGGTGGCCAACTCAACCAATCGAACGCGTCGAGCGTCTAGGCCAGGAATGGGTCGGCCAAGCGAGGCTGTCAGCAACCCCACGGCCGACTCGTTGCCAAGACGCCCCAAGACCATGGCGGCGTTAGATCGAGAGGTCGGATCGTCCCCAAACATCATTTCGGCCAACAATTGCAACTTCACGGATTCTTGACAAGTGGCCAACGCATACAACGCTGCAGCTCGAACCGACATCGACGAATCGTTTTGCAGCGGGCGAACAAGGTCGACGAGATCGCAATGCTTGCCATCACCGAGGCTGATCGCTGCAACGAACCGAACGCCTTCGTTGACATCCACCAATCCGAACTTTAGCGCATTGGCTTGCTGAGACGGTGCGGGTGCGAGCGCCTCGATGGCGTTTGCACGCAGCAGTGGATCGGGTGAACGCCCCGCCTGAAGCAGGATCTCGATGGGATCAGGCGGTGCCGGCGGCGGCGTTGCGGGCATAGGCGAGCACGCAACGAGCACCAGTAGCATCAGGCAGGCGATTGTGTGACGCATGACGCTCCATTCATCGGCCCGAGAGGGCCACCAACGACACGAACGATGAACCCAAGGAGAACCAACACACATAAAAGCCTTGGGAACCAATTGCCCCAACGAGCATATGTCGTGTGCTGTGGCGTTGCCCCAGGCGCTCTAATCACGCCAGCGAGTGAACCGGCCGTTTGAGCGGCAAGCCGGTGGCGAATCCTCCCCCTCGGTGAAATCACAGACGTAAACCCAGTGTTTGCAACGCGAATCATGGGCCGCCGCAATTCGATTGCCCGATAGATCGCTGCAACCTCGTGTGCACGACGACCAGCATCGTCTGTGCCAAACCAGCCGTCATTGCTGACGTTGATGATGACATCAGCAACCGTCTGGCCATCTTGCACCGCCAACTCACGCACGACACTAGGCACGGCATCTTCGAAACACACTGGCACTGCCATGGTCCACGTGCGATCACGAACCTCAATGCTAAGCCGCACTGGCGCCTCCCCGGCGTCGAGATCAAATTGCATGCCGCTTGCACCCACAGCCATGAGCTGATGCTCCAGCCACGGCCAACTGCGGATCCATGGCATCGTCTCGCCAAATGGTGTCAGAAAGATCTTGTCGTAACGCTGCAAGGCACCCTTAGGATCCACCAAGACGGCGCTGTTGTACCGCTGGGCACTTTGCAAGTAACCCTCGTCATTGAAAGACATGCCCACCCACGACGGTGAGCCCACCAGCCAGGGCATGCCTGTCTTGACTGCAGCACGCTGAACCACCTGTGGCCAACGCGCCAGATGTGCCGCCCTAGGACCCAGGGATGCAATGAAGGAGATGGTGTCCGGGTCAAAGCCAACCCCTGGCACCATGGTCTCAGGCCACACAACAAGATCGATGGGCCCTGCCTTGTCTAGCGCAGCGAATGTTTGATCAATGAACCCGTTGACATCAGCTTCTTGTCGGTCCTGAGCCCAACCGATTTTGTTGTCTTGGGGCAAATTGGTCTGCACCGCAAGCACCCGCAATGTTGCGTCATCTGTCGAAGGTGATGTTGTATTGGAGCTCGCCAGGTTGATCCAAAGCCAAAGAACGAGGAAGCACACAAACATCACAAGACTTCGATTCCAAGGCCTAGCCGTCACGAGCGACACAGACCCAAAGACAACGAGAAAACTCGCCAACCAAACGCCGCCGAATGACGCGACCTGTCCTAACGAGGTCCCCACAACACCGTGGGCTACGAAGTAGAACGGCCACGCATCCAAGACCACTTCGCCGCGGAGATATTCGAGCGTCGTAAACAACACAGCCGCGGTAAAGGCAAGTGGTACGCGAGCGGTCCAGCGGCCCAATGCCAATGCACGCAGTAAGACGGCAAACAGTGGCACCCAGAGGGTCGAATACAGCGCGAGCCCCGGCCAACCTGCCACCGAAACATCTTGCACCCATCTCAGGGCAATCAACCAAGGCACCAGAAAGACCACACCGCACAGCAATGCCATGCGCCATGTTGAGGGCGCCCACAGCGCAGCTCGAACAAGCAACCCAGGCCAGAGCAAACTCGCCGCCACCACCACAGCCAGCGGCAAGGGCGCCGCCGTGACGGGCATTGACAGCCACCAGCACACTGCAGATGCAATCAGCAGCCCAACCGTAGTGGTCAGCGGCGGATCGCACGTGCGTTGCACGTCACTTCCCGGAATAATCGATGATGCTAGAGATCTCACTGCGCAGATCCTTGCGGTCGATGACACGGTCAACAAAGCCACGCGTCTGCAGGAACTCCGATCGCTGGAAACCATCTGGAAGATCCTGGCGAATGGTCTGCTTGATGACGCGGGGTCCGGCGAATCCGATCAACGCTGCGGGCTCGGCAAGAATGAAGTCACCCAACATGGCGAAACTGGCCGTAACGCCACCAGTTGTCGGATCTGTCAGGACACTGATGTACAGCCCCCCCATGTCGTCGAATCGAGCCAACGCCGCTGAAGTCTTTGCCATCTGCATGAGTGACAAACCAGACTCCATCATGCGTGCTCCCCCCGAGGCGGACACAACCACCAAGGGCAGATCGTTTGCGGCAGCCGCTTCGATGGCCCGAACAATCTTCTCGCCAACGGCACTGCCCATGGAACCCCCGAGAAAACGAAAGTCCATCACCGCAAAGATTGTCTTCCGTCCCTTGACGAATCCGGTTCCACATCGAACTGCTTCATTGATACCCGTTTTGCGACGGGCATCACGCAACCGGTCTGGGTAGGGCCGGACATCTTGAAACTGCAATGGATCGCCGCCAACTACGTCGACGTCGAATTCGACAAACGTGCCCGGATCGCAGAGTTGCTCAATGCGTGCTTCAGCGGAAATGCGAAAGTGATATCGGCACTCAGGACAGACGCTCTGGCTGTTGTCGAGCGTCCGTTTGAATAAGATGGCGGTGCATTCGGGGCAGCGAAGCCAGAGTCCCTCTGGGACGGGCTTCTTGCGAGTCGCCGTCTGGACGTCGTCATCTGTCCAAGATCGTGTGTGCTGTCGAGCCATGAGGGGAAACCCTATCTGCCGGCGAAGTGGCGTGACGGGGGCATGATCGGGTTCTGAGCGGCCCCGTCAAGGGCCCAATGGCAGGAATTGGACAAAGCCCGCCCCAACCGGCTTCAAAACGCCCTTTGCGTCTATCGCACGATTATTGATTAGCCCTGTATCGCCCCAATAACGCCCGCGTAGTCATCTGACCCAAAGAGTGCTGAAGCGCTCACCAGCACGTTTGCACCAGCCTCCCGGCATGCCTGCGCTGTTGCTGGCCCAACACCCCCATCCATCTGGATGTGACCCGCTGGGCCCAGTTGTGCGCGAATTGCCCGCACATGCTCAAGCACCTGGGGCATGAAGGCCTGCCCCGAAAAGCCAGGCACGACGCTCATAACCAGCACCATGTCAAAACACGCAGCGACATCGAGAACAGCCTGCGGATCAGTCGTGGGATTCATCGCAATGCCGGCAGTGCACCCCAACGCTCGAATCGCTTCAGCCATCGCTGGTGGATCATCGAGTACTTCGATGTGCACGGTCAGATGATCGGCCCCCGCGTGAGCGAACGACTCAATTCGGTCGGCCGGATTGTCGATCATCAAGTGCACGTCTTGGTACACATCCGGCAGGTGCTGCCGCATAGCCTTGCACACAACCGGCCCCATCGACAGATTTGGCACAAAGTGGCCGTCCATCACATCGATGTGCAGCATCGACGCCCCTGCGTCAATGGCTGCACCTGCGTCTCGAGCAAGATCACCGAAGTCCGCCGACAAGATCGATGCCGCGACCAACGTCTGGTCGGTTGCATCACGCCCAAAGTGGACAGGATCAGGCAGCATTGCCAGTGTTTTGTTTGACATAAAGCCAGCGTTCCTTGAGTTCAGATTTGATGTTTGGCGGCGCAATGCGATACGCCTTCTTGGCCTGCTGCCGTGCCACATCATGCTTACCCTGTCGAGTACTTACGATTGCCATACGACCAAGGGCTCGCGCTCGATCTTCAGACGTTTCCGCCGAGTCAAATGAGATCTTCGCTGCAACGGCGGCAGCATCGAGCATGCGGCGATCGTCGGGAATGCTCGGGTCGTTGGCGAGTCGCTCGGCGACCATGCCCAGAAAGTCAGGGTCAACGTCCGAATATTCCATCACCCACTTTTGAACCATGCTTGCTGCAAACTCCGGATCGTTCTGCTCGGTCAGCGTGGACACCAGAAAGTCCAACTCTTCATCAACGAAGTACAGTTGCGTACCGCGACCGCGTGCTGACATTCGATCCACGACCGCCCTGTACTGCGTCCAGTCTCTAGACCGTCGATAATTCTCAATCTCCACACGGTAGGGCGCGGCCCACTCTTCAGCTGTCACGTCGTATCGCCCGGTAACTAACTTGGCTACGAGTTCATGCAATTTGGGGTCAAGCGGACTCATGAGTCCTTGCACAGCACCCTGTGGGCCAATGGCCACAAGCAACAGGAACGGCGGCTGCCGCTTGCGCAACCACGTGCGGGTCATGTCGCCCTCCTTGACGGAAGCAACAGGAAACTTAATGCGCGTCGACTGCTTGATTACAAATGGGCGGACCGTTGGGACAGGATCTTCGTTGTAATTGACGGGCCTTCGCTCCACGCCATATCCGAGCACTTGCAGCCGGTCGTTCCCCCAACGCTGTTGCAGTTTGCTCAGAATCGGCATTGCCATTCTGGACCCTTGCAAGCTGGGCTCCCAAAACAACACCAATTTAGTCTTCTTCCCTGCAGTGTCAGGCGCATCGCCGATCCACTCGCCTACGGGCAATGCTGGAGGCACATAGCCAATGGTCAGGGGCTCCGGTGGAGGATCCCGGACGACCGCCGTGGCAACGGTCGTGAGCAACATGGTCAACAAGATGGATAGACGATTTGGGACAGACATGTCGATTGCTCCTGCTTGGGTTCCCAATTTGGGTCACCGATTGGAAGAAGGCAAGTATACGCCCCATCGCCCACCAATCACGCCTCTTCTAGGCAAGCAACAGAGGCAAAGGACAGCCCTTCGAGCATACGGAGACTTGCACCACCACCCGTTGAGACATGAGAGACCTGCGCATCAACGCCCGCAGCCTTCACAGCAGCAGCGGTCTCTCCGCCCCCGACAATTGTCACCGCCCCTCGCTCTGTCGCTGCTCGAAGTGCCTGTGCCACCGCCTGGGTGCCCATGTCCAACGGTGGCATTTCAAAGACACCCATGGGCCCGTTCCAAACCACCGTGCCAGCGGTGTGCAACTCACGCGTACACAATTCGATGGTCGCTGGACCGATATCCAGGCCAATCCAACCATCGGGAACATTGCCCTTGCACACCTGTGTCGGCACGTGAGCTTCGATGCGCTGCGCGCACACATGATCGACAGGGAGGTGAATCGCCTTGCCCGCCTGCTGCGCCTTGGAAAGTAATTCAGCAGCCGTTGACACCATCTCTAACTCAACAAGACTGTCGCCAATGGACTTGCCCTGCGCAGCAAGGAACGTGTAAGCCATACCGCCGCCAACGATGATTGAATCGACGTCATCAAGCAAGTTTCGAATAGCGTTAAGTTTGTCGGACACTTTCGCGCCGCCAAGTACCGCTATAAACGGGCGCTTGGGTGCGGCAATCGCCTCACCGAGAAACTGAAGTTCCTTTTCCAGAAGGAAGCCTGCAACGCGTGGCTGAGCCTGCATTGCAGCAGGCACGCCAACCATTGACGCGTGGTCGCGATGGGCTGTTCCGAATGCATCGTTCACATACGCCCTGCCTAGCGCCGCGAGATCTGCTGCGAATGCCGCGTCGCCGGCTTTCTCGCCTGCTTCAAAGCGAAGGTTGTCAAGCAAGACAACATCGCCTGGACTCGCCGAATCGATGGCTGCTTGCGCCATGGGACCTCGACACGCACCGGCAACAAAATGCACCCTGTGCTCCGCACCGAGCAACATTTGCAACACGTCAGCGACGGGCGAAAGTGAGTACTTTTCCTCTGGACCGGTGCCCGCAGGCCGACCAAGGTGACTCATGCACACGGCGATACCACCAACGTCGAGGATGCACTTGATCGTCGGCACCGCCATACGAATGCGACGGTCATCTAGGACACTACCGTCCGCACGGAGTGGTACGTTGAAATCAACCCGCACGAGCACAGGCATGCCTTGCTCTACGTGCAAATCAGTGATTGTCTTCACAGGCATATGTTGTCGCCTCCACGTCCAGAGTGACACGGGTCATGCGATACCGTAGCGTGCAACCATGCATGCTTCCGCACATTCGCCTGCATCGCTCAATCGACCTGTCGTCGTGGTGGCTGGCCCGACCGCTGGGGGAAAGTCTGCCCTCGCAGTTCAGTTGGCCCAAGGCCTCCCAGATGGAGGTGAGTGCATCAACGCAGACTCAATGCAGGTCTACCGAGGTATGGATATCGGAACTGCCAAGCCATCCATGGCTGAGCGGTGCGGTATTCCTCATCATTTGATTGATGTGGCCCAGCCCAATGAGCCCTTTACGCTTGACACTTGGCATGCGATGGCCAATGAAGCCGTCCAAGACATTCGTAGCAGGGGCAAGTGGCCCGTGCTGGTAGGTGGCACCAATTTGTATGTGCAGGCCTTTCTCTATGGAATGCTCGATGCGCCCGGCCCTGATGCATCGATGCGAGCCAATCTGGACACGCTTGAGGCTGCCCAGTTGCGAGCCCAACTTGAAATTGCAGACTCCGAGGCGGCCAAGCAGATTCACCCCAATGACCGTCGTCGCATGATTCGAGCCCTGGAAGTTGCCGCATCGGGCACGACAATCTCGAGCCTGCAAACACAATGGACTCGCCCCCCTCGCAATGATACCTTGCTGATCGCCTTGCAATGGCCCACAGACATCATCAACAGCCGAATCAACGCACGAGTACGCACCATGGTTGATGCCGGGCTTATCGATGAGATTCGTTCCCTGGCACCGACTCTTGGACCGCAAGCGGCTGCCGCCCTTGGATACAAACAGGTTTTATCCGCAATTGATGGCTCTCAAGCCGACCTAGATACAGCGTTAGAGCAAGTCAAAATTCGGACGCGCCGATTCGCCAAAGGACAGCGAACGTGGCTTCGGCGCTTTAAGTCAGTGAAAGTATCGCTGTGGCTTGAACCGGCCCTTGGAGATGCGCAAACTCTTTATTCCCAAGCAATTAACTGGGTATTACAACAGCCTCCCTCCCAAACAAATTCTACAAAGCAGGCTTGACAAGCGGACACAAATTGCCCATATAAGCCCGCCGGCCAACACCCATGGGTACCAATCTCGTCATTGTCGAATCGCCTGCAAAGGCCAAGACCGTCGAACGCTATCTCGGCGGAGGCTGGGTCGTGAAGGCTTCAGTGGGCCATATTCGTGATCTGCTCAAGCGAGAAAAGGGAAACCCAGTGCCAGGCGTGGACCTGACCAAGGACTTCCAGCCCACCTATCAAGTCTCCCCGGACTCAAAGAAGGTTGTTGCTGAACTGAAGAAACTCGCCAAGAAGTGCGACGAGATCTGGTTCGCCACTGACCTTGACCGTGAAGGCGAGGCCATTGCTTGGCACCTCGCAGAGGAACTGAAGGTCGACCCGATTACGGCCAAACGCGTGACATTCAACGCAATCACAAAGACCGCGATCGCAGAGGCATTCGACAACCCTCGCCCCATTGACATGGACTATGTGAACGCTCAACAGACGCGGCGCATTCTTGATCGCATCGTTGGCTATCAAGTCTCTCCGTTGCTCTGGCGACGAGTCGCCCCGGGCCTGAGTGCCGGCCGAGTCCAATCCGTTGCGGTGCGCCTTGTTGTTGAACGCGAGCGGGAGATTCGTGCACATGTGCCCGATGAATCGTGGCGTGTCGTGGGCCGATTCACGCCTGATATCGATTCCGCCACGGACATGCATGACCAGTGGGCCAACTTGATCGCGTCACAAGTTGACGATGGTTTGACCCGCAAGGATCGCTTCGCCTGGATGGCAAAGCACGGAGCGCTTGGATCATTGCTGGTGGAACTGATCGACGGCAATGAAGCCATGTCGTTGGCTGCAGATGATTGGACCATTGATGGCGACCTTGAACAAGCGCACCACGCTCGGCTCATGGCGATGGCCAGTGCCATTGGCTTACTTGATCCATCGCTGAAAGAGACTCGTGACCCCGATGGCAAAGGTCCCGCTGCGCGCTGTTTGGCATTGACTGGGCAACTCGATCCTGATGCGCGATACACCGTGCAGTCCATTCGCCAAAAACAGTCCCGATCACGCCCGCATGCACCGTTCATCACGAGCAGCCTGCAAGCGACCGCCGCCAATGTGCTGGGCTTTACGGCAAAGCGAACCATGGGCGCCGCCCAAAAGCTCTATCAAGGCATTGATGTCAAGGGTGAAGGCCAAGTCGGCCTCATCACCTATATGCGAACAGACTCAACGCACGTGTCGCCAGATGCCCTCAAGATGGCCCGTGACTACATCGAGTCATCGCACGGCGATGACTATCTTCCCGCGAAAGCAAACGTCTACACATCGGCGAACAAGAGCGCACAAGAAGCACACGAAGCAATTCGACCTACCGATGTCCAGCGGCACCCAGACAACCTGCCCGGGGGCATGGATGACGATTTGCGAAAGTTATACCGATTGGTATGGAATCGCTTCGTCTCAAGCCAAATGACGCCCGCTGTATGGGATCGCACGGAAATCAGGCTGGGCCGAACAGACACGGACACGGGGGCGGCATTCCGATCGACCGGCCGTGTACTCAAGTTCGATGGGTTCTATCGCGTCGCGGGTGTGCCATCGACCGACGCAGAGCAAACGCTCCCACCACTTGAAGAAGGCCAGCAGTTCGCACCCTTTAGCCTTGAACCGGAACAGAAGTTCAGTCCGCCCCCGACTCGGTACACCGAAGCAAGCCTGGTCAAGAATCTTGAAAAAGAAGGCATTGGACGACCTTCCACATACGCCTCGATCATCGAGACCATCCAGAAGCGCCGCTATGTCGAAAAGATGGAACGCAACTTCCGAGCGACGTACATGGGTGAAAAAGTGACTGACCGATTACTCGAAGCCTTCCCAAAGCTCATGGACCTTGGATACACCAAGTACATGGAAAGCGAACTTGATCGCATCGCCGACGGCGAATTGAATTGGGTAGATGAGTTGAAGTCGTTCTACGTAGATTTCTCTGATGCCCTTGAGCATGCCGAAGAGAATATGACGCATGCCAAGGCGGAAACGGAGCCAGCGGACTGGAAGTGTCCCGACTGCGGGGCACGAACTGCTTACCGGCTCGGTCGCCGCGGACGGTTCCTAACGTGCTCAGCGTATCCCGATTGTGAATTCGGTTGCAGCGTTGATCGAGACGGCAGACCTCAACTCGTGCAAGAAGTAGACATTCGTCATCCCGAGACGGGTGAGACGATGGTGCTTCGCAATGGCCGATTCGGACCATTTATCGCCGCAGCCGATTACACCAAGGGCGATATTGTCCTCAACACAGACAAAAAGACCAATGGTCTGAAGTTCCCTTCCATTCCGCCGCTGCAAATCGAGTTGACCTGTGCCAAGTGCGATGCGCCATTAAACCTGCGCAATGGCAAACGCGGTCCGTGGCTTGGCTGTTCCAAGTTTCCAAAATGTCGTGGCCGTGGCAAGTGGAGTGAACTTGACGACGACTTGCGAGCCAAACTCGAGCAAGAACTCGATGCGCACGAAAAGGCCAATCCAAGACCGACCTTGTTCAGAGGCGATGGCACAACCGAGGTTGTCGAGGGCGAGCCGCTGGATGGCCTCATGGTGGCTAATGAAGATGACAAGCTCGAATTGCACGAAGATGCTATTGCTGAGCGTGGCGTCTAAAAGCACACCAACACCGCTTCCCCCCACAATCGCCGCCCCAGTTGCGTCCAAGAACGCCCTACACTGGTGTATTCATGTCGCATCGAGCCACAACACGGCAGATCTCCGTTGGCGATGACCGCGTTGGCGTTGTCCGCATCGGGGGCGACGCGCCTGTTTCAGTACAGACCATGACGGCGGGCTACACATACGAGATCGACGCGTGTGTAAAGGAAATCAATCGACTGCACGACGCCGGCGCTGACATTGTTCGCGTCGCGGTACCCGAACGAAAGGACACCGAAGCATTACCCGAAATCCTCTCACAGACCAACGTCCCAATCGTGGCCGACGTGCACTTTCACTACAAGCGTGCGCTAGAGTCTGTTGAAGCGGGCGTGCATAAGATTCGACTCAATCCCGGCAATATCAACGACCGAGATCAAGTCAATGCAGTCATCGATGCCTGCCGAGAACGTTCGATTCCCATACGGGTTGGGGTCAATGAAGGATCGATCATCGAACGACGGGACAAACAAGCCCGTGCCAAGGAGCTGGGAACCTTTTTCGCCGACCGCCGTGGTGGACATCTGATCGCCTTGATGATCGCCAAGCTCGAGGAGTACATGGACATCTTCGATGCCCGCGACTTCCACGATGTTGCAATCAGTGCCAAGTCCATGGACCCTCTGCTGGTCATCGATGTCTACAGCGAAATTGCCGCTCGATTCGATTACCCGTTGCACTTAGGCGTCACACACGCGGGTCCTCGAGAAACCGGCACAATTCGAAGTGTGGTTGCGCTGGGCTCACTCCTTTCACGCGGCATTGGCGACACCATTCGTGTGTCGTATGCCAGTGATCCGGCGCTGGAAGTCGAAGACGGATTGGAAATGCTGTACTGCCTTGGACTGCGCAATCGAACAGGTGTGGAGCTCATTGCATGCCCAACGTGCGGACGAATTCAAGTGGACCTCTTCACCTTGGTTCAGGAGGTTCGCAAGACCCTCGCCGATGCGATCGATGTACCGCTGAAAGTTGCCGTGATGGGCTGCGTAGTCAATGGCCCCGGCGAAGCTGAAGGTGCCGATGTGGCGGTCTTTGCCGGTGATCGCCGAGGCATTATTTACGTGCAGGGCGAACGCGTCGCCAACGTCAAGGAAGAAGAGATTCTTGATCGACTTCTTGAAGCATGTGTTGACTTGCAGGATCGCGTTCGCCGCGGCGAAGCAACCATTGGTCACAAGAACGTAGAGATCGTGCCACCAGATCCCATTGGGGAGCTTGGCAGCGGCATAAAGAAGATTCAAGCTGGCGACGTTGAGCAGATAACAATCAGCGCCAAGCCATAGCAGACCGCTACTGCGTACCAAACATTGACGATGCCATCGTGGACATCTGTTCCATCGCAGCAATGTCTTGGGCGTCCAGATTCGATGCTTCCAAGTCAATAGAAATCGCAGGCAACCAACGAGTTTCAACCGGTTCCCACCCCGCATCACAAAAACCAACATCGAGCCCAGGCATATGCGCTGCGCCGTACAGCACCGCGATTGTTGCGTCAGGCGACATGCGAGCAAGTTGTGCCTTGGTGACCTCGATCGCCACGTCATTTCGATCATGCAGAATGACTTGTTCCAACTGCTCGCCATACATCGCCACGCCCTGTTTGACGAGATCAGGGTTTGACAACAACTCGATCATCATGAGCCGAAAGCCGTCGATGGTTCGCCCGCCTGATATGGCATCGATCCTCGGCAGCATGCGAATCAGCCCAACAGCAACCTTCCCCGTCAGACTTGAACCCGTGAGCATCCCTCCAATGTCAATGGTGTCCTCCCCACCACTGAGTCGGCGAGACACTTCTTCCGCGCTCATGTCCCCAGGCACCCAATTTGGGCGTTCATAGGGCAACTCATTGAGTTGAAATCGCATGCGCAACACGTCGGCCAACTCCCGCTGCAAGTTGGCATTAGGGCCAGATGGCATGTCGGGAATAGACATGTCGATATCCGCTGCAGGTCCGTCGCCTCCAAGGCGGCCGTCCGCTGCGAAACTTCGAAACACTGTGCCCTGTGGCGTTTCCACGATCTCCACAGTGTTACCCCATGCATCCTTGCCAAGGGTTCGCACGATGTTGGCCATGACGCGATGTTGATCGACCACCGCCTCAGCCATGTTGTGCATATCAGTGGGAGGAACCTCAAGATTGGCTGCGGCGTGGGCGAGTACCTTCAGCGACGCCTTGGTTGACGTGATGCGATTTGCATCCGTCAGGCCCGATGGGGCAACAGCGCCTTCCGGAAGGACTGCTTCAAAGATAACGACATCCGACTGCTCAAGAAGATTGCCGACGGCTTCAAAGTATGCCGCATCACCGAGGTGCGCAACGCCGACAAGCCAAACTGACGGCGACCCGGGGCGAACATATCGACGCGCTGCAGTTTGCAGTGCACGTGTCGATGCGCCACGCGTTGCGCCAAGCCAAACAAGTTCTTCGCTCGCACTAACTGATGGAGTGGTTGAACACACCAATGCCACGCATGCTGTCAACAGGCGCGCATTCATGAGGAAGCGTCTGTCTTGTCAGTTGGATCGCACATGCCTTCTTGGGCCGCCGCGACCATGGCTTCAATGCGACCAAGTGCATGAGCGACTTGGCCGCGAAAAGCCATATAGGGGAACAGCGTTACCAAGGCAACGACTAGCCCAAATGCGGTCGTCAAAAGTGCAGTAGCGATCCCGCCAGCTACGGCAGTTGGGTCTGTGAGCGTCGACTTGCCACCAAGTAATTCGAAACTCTGAATGATGCCCAGCACCGTTCCAAGAATGCCTAGAAGTGGCGCCGCCGTGATAATGGTGCTCAGCGTCACCATGAATCGATCGAGTCGACCACGTTCATCCTCAACGGCTTCAACCGCAACGGCATCGCTGACTCCTTCATAAAACAGTCGGCGTGCCAGACGGCCGTAGGGCGTCATGTCGCCCTCGATGAGTTCCCTCACATTATCTCGATCGCCTTCACGCAGTGCCCTGTTCAATCGCGCAATACGC
Source organism: Phycisphaerales bacterium (assembly GCA_014238965.1). GTDB lineage: Bacteria > Planctomycetota > Phycisphaerae > Phycisphaerales > SM1A02 > JABAAC01. The sequence continues at coordinate 33,106 of JABAAC010000058.1, forward strand.
CGCAAACTTGCTCGGCCATTGACCGAGACCCAAAAAACAGTGCGTTCGATGACAAGCGTCAATGTCATCACCGACAAAATGATCAGTGGGAACATGACGTAGCCACCACGAGTCATCAGCGATACAACTTGGTCGAAGAGTTCACTCATAAGGAGGCGTATGGTACGGTCCCGGATCTTCGCCATCTGAGTTTCATCATGCCCAGTATTGATAAACCCAACACCGACGCATACAACCTCGCCACTGAACGTGGCATGGCGCTGCTCGAAACTGCCGCTACACAGGTTGAGGCATGGTTGGACCAGTGGCCGGGCTGGGATCTACTCCCCAAGCATTTGGCCTCCGCTGGCCGATACGGTGTGCTTGGCGGGGGCAAACGGTTGCGCCCCAGCCTTGTACTGGCAGCGTGCGAGGCCTGTGGTGGCAATCGAACCGATGCCATGCCCGCTGCTGCAGCGCTTGAATTAGTGCACTGTTTCAGCCTCGTCCACGATGATCTGCCAGCCCTAGATGACGACGCACTGCGTCGTGGCCGCCCCACGCTGCACGTGCACGCGGGAGAGCCAATGGCCATTCTTGCAGGCGACTTGCTGCTGACACAAGCATTTCAGGTACTTGGATCAGCCAACTGGCCTTCCGATGTTCGCGCTGAGTTAATGCGGATGCTTGCAGACGGAACGGTGCAGATGGTTGCGGGCCAGGTCTACGACACCTTAGGGGGGTTACCTGACACGATTGATCCAATCGAACAACTGCGACTCGTCCACAACTGCAAAACCGGCGCACTGATCAAGTCCGCAGTCTTGATGGGTGCCAAGGTCGCCCAGGCGAACGAGGACACGATGCAGGTGCTCACGCACTACGGTGATGCCATCGGTCTGATGTTCCAAGTCGTGGATGACCTGCTGGACGTTACCCAGAGCGAGGCACACATTGGTAAAGCCGTCGGCAAAGACGCCGCGAAGGGTCGGCCAAATTGGCCAGATGTCTTGGGCACTGAAGCCTCAGGACTCGAAGTCAATCGACTCTTGCAATTGGCTGTTGAGTCGATTGAACCGCTGCAGGCCAATGGCCGCGCGCTCCACGATCTCGCCTTGACCATGGCTGTGCGAACACGCTGAATGCGTGTTCAGAGACGAGTTCCACGAATCGCCGTATTGTGGTCTGGACTTCTCGAGGCAGGCCTGCGATCCTATGCCCACGGGCTCTGCCCAACACTCACTCCAGCAACCTGAGCACGCACCGCATGGATCTGACATTGCTTTCTCAAATTGAATCACCAGCTGACCTCAAGGCGTTGCCCATCGAGCAACTTCCGTCGCTGGCGGCTGAAATTCGCCATGCCATCTGCTCACAGGTCATGCAGTCAGGTGGACACCTCGCTCCAAATCTGGGCGTTGTCGAACTGACTATTGCCCTGCACTACGTGTTTGACTTTGGCCATGACCGACTGCTGTTTGATGTCGGACACCAGTGCTACCCACACAAATTGCTGACCGGCCGCTTCCCCATGCTGAAAGGCCTTCGTCAGCGAAGTGGTATGGCAGGCTTTCCAGAACCCTTGGAATCGAATTTCGACTTGTTTGCAGTGGGGCACGCTGGCACAGCCATCTCGACAGCGGTGGGCATGGCTCGTGGTGACACCCTTACCGGTGAGGGCGTCAGCGGTGAGCAACCCGACGGCCGACGTGTCGTTGCGCTGGTTGGCGATGCAAGCATTGTCAATGGCGTTGCGATGGAAGGGCTAAACAACGCCGGTACGTTGAAGAGGCAGTTTCTTGTCGTGCTCAACGACAATGGAATGAGCATTGCCAAGCCACAAGGCGCTGTCTCTGGCTACTTCGATCGACTCCGCGTCAGCGACACCTACCGATCCATGAAGCGAGTGGCAAAAGACGCCTTGAGCAAGTTGCCCGGTGGCACCGCACTGAAGGGTGCCTGCCATCGCATGGGTGAAATGGCCAAAGATGCATTGCTTGAAGACACTTGGTTTGAGCACTTCGGACTGGTGACTGTTGGCCCAGTGGACGGCCATGACATTCAGGGCTTGATTGAAATGTTGACCGCTGTCAAACATGTTGATCGCCCCATGGTGCTGCACGTGCATACCGTCAAAGGAAAGGGATACGACTTCACCGAAGGCGACGCAACAACATTCCACTCTCCCAAACCCTTCACCGTCTCTGGTTGCGACGTTGAACTCAAGTCGGGCGGACGATCATTCACCTCTGCATACGGCGATGCAATGTGTAACCTGATGGACGACGATGACCGCGTGGTCATCTGCACGGCGGCAATGCCCGACGGCACAGGTGTCAAGCAGGCCATCGATCGATTCCCAGATCGGGCATTCGACACGGGCATCTGCGAGTCGCACGCCATGGACATGATGGCAGGCATGGCCAAGAGTGGCTTGCGGCCCTTCTTTGCTGTGTATTCCACATTCCTCCAACGCGCATTCGACCAAGCCTTCCAAGAAGTTGCATTGCAAGGACTGCCAGTTCGACTGTGCTTGGATCGCGCGGGCGTAGTTGGCGGAGATGGCGCAGTGCACCATGGCTTTTGCGACATCGCATTGCTCAGAGCCCTGCCCGGTGCCACGATCTGTGCCGCGATGGATGAAGCAAGCCTGAAAGCGGCGCTTGAATTCATGCGGACCTGGGATGATGGACTGTCGTGTGTACGGTATCCACGTGATGGTGTCGCTGGACGGTTTGCCAAGACGCCCTGTGCCGCGTTTGAACGAGGCCGAGGTCGATGCCTACGCCCCGTTGCCGAGCCCGCAGCGATCGTACTGGCCTATGGCACATGTGCGATGACTGCGATGGATGCGGCCGATACCCTTGCTGATGAACATGCCATTGAGGTGTGGGATGCGAGATTCGCCAAGCCAGTGGACCGCAAAATGCTCATTTCGGCGCTCGAGCGAAGTGTCCCTGTCATGACAATTGAAGATCACTCGATCATTGGCGGTTTTGGAGCGGCCTGTTTGGAAGAAGCGTCATCCCTTGGACTTGATGCGTCACAATTGCAACGACTCGGGCTTCCAGATGGTTGGATTTATCAAGGCTCACGCACGGAACAACTTGCCGAAGCAGGCATTGACGCAATCTCGCTGGTTACAGCCCTGCGAAATGCAATTGGACGTGGATGTAATGCAAACACCACTTCGCCGCGCCACTCACCCGTTCGTTGATGCACATTCTGCTCGTAGTGGGTTGTCAGTGCCGTAGCTGCCGAACGGTATCAAGCGATCGTTGATCAAGTGGCATGAGAAGCATGGCGATATTCGCCATAAGCCTATTGGTGAGCCGCTCATACGTTGGCCATGCGCTGGCGACACCCTCACGCACTGCTTCAATCGTTAACCCGGCCTCGGCGATATCAGGGCGGTCCTCATCAATGATCTGATCGATGACGCCTGGGTGCATCTCAGGATGAAACTGAATGGCGTAGGTCCGCACACCAAGTTTCCACGCCTGAGGATCGTCCGCTGGCCCCTTGGCCAACAGCACAGCATCGTCCGGTAGCCTTGTGGCGACGTCGCGATTCCAATGCAAGCAGTCTGTTGCCCACGGTAAGCCTGCAAACACAGGATCTTCACGACCTTGTGGCGTCAACCGAACTTCGTGTGAACCAACTCGAACGCCCGTTTCCAGCGGCCCAACCTTGCCACCAAGCGCCGCTGCGAGAATCTGCGCTCCAAAACAAATGCCCAGCACTGGACAACCTGCCTCATGCGCCATTCTCGCCAAGGCCATTTCCGCGTCTGCATGAACCGCACTGCCATCGGTCAATCGATCGGGCGAGCCCATGATGACCACCCCGTCAACGCCATCAAGAGAGTCGGGCACCACGTCGCCTTTGTGCACGCGGACATACTCCAACTTGTGACCGTAACGACCAAGCACGGTTGCAAGGCGGTTGGCGCGTGAAATACAGGTATGCTCGAGAATAATAATGGGCATGCGCAAATGCTAACAGGAGCCGGCGTTTGTGCAGTGAAACCGCAAAGCCACCGATGTGTCTGCGACAACACGATCTATGCCGCTGCTCCTCATACTGTTCGCCCTGGCAGGCCCCGTCGATACGATGGACGCACGCGCATTGACCGACGATGCCGTTGGCGAGGCGATCCACACAATTCGCGAAGCGATCCTCGGTCGACACAATTCCAATCGCCACTGGGACCCGCGAAGTATGCCTGCTGGCGAAAGTACGGGCCAGCGAACGGGTGGATACACCGCACTGGCCTGTTTGGCGCTCACCACCGCTGGACACCCCTGGCACACTGAACCAGTACGTGGCGCAATCGAAACGCTTGCAAAAGGGAAGGGCACAGGCACCTACACCATTGCTCTTCGCGTGCTGTTGTTCGCTTCGCTGCCAGAACGGTTTCGCCCTGCACTGGTGCGTGATGTGCGAACATTGATTCAAGGCTTTGACATCAAGCGAGCCGGCTGGACGTACACCTGCCCGGGCAACCGAGGGCCCTCTTCGCCGAGCGTTCGCCACATGGCACTGCTTGCATTGCGTGCTGCCGCGGATGCAGGTGTCACTGTGCCACCGCAAATCACCGCTGCCGTTGGCGACTCATTGCTTCGTGACCAACATGCCGATGGCGGCTGGGGCTATCGGCCCAACGAAGGCGCATCAGGCTCCATGACGGCAGCGGCCATTGCGTCGCTGTTACTGGCAACTGATCTAGGATGCACCACCGACCACACCCGTTCCGCCCTTGAGCACGGTATGGCTTGGCTGAACACACACTTTCAAGCGGACACCTCACCCGGAGGTGGTCGTTCACGTGGTTTTCCCTTGTATTGGCTCTACGCGTTGGAACGTACCGCAATGGAAACTGGACGTCGATCATTAGCTAATGTCGATTGGTTTAGGCACGCTGCTGTCGCGGTCAAAGACCGATTGCTCAATTGCGACGGTGAAGTCTCCAATCGCTCAAAGAGTGTCACCGCTTTGCGGCAGTTGTGCTTTGGCCTACTGGTGCTGCACAGCGGCCGTGTACCACTATGCGCATCGGTGCTTGTAGAAGACGTCAACGCACCTCCGCCAACACTGGCCCGTGCATTTACCCATGCGCTGTCTAAACGCTCTGAGCATACGCATAGCTGGCAAAGCGTCTCAATCGACGATGATGTTGGCGTATGGCTTGAAGCACCAATGGTGTTAATACCTCCTGGCTTTGAGGCGTTAGCCAAACCAACCGCTGTGCAAGCTATCGACACTGCAATTGAACACGGAGGCACAATTGTCTTTGCAGGTCGAGGAGGTCAATTCGCCACAGCTGCTCGCGACATCATGAGACAGGTGTGCCCTGACACTCGTTGGAAACGGCTGACACCAGGACGCACGCCCCGTGGCATCATTGTTGCCAAGCAGCGCAAACCCGTTCACGCTGAGATCATTGAACGGGACGGTCGGCTTATCGCTTGGCTGCTCCTAGACAAGCCCGATCGCAGTGGCGGCTGGAGCAACGGGCTACTGGAGGCGCTGATGGACGCTTGGGGCACCGCAACAGAACGCCTTCCATTTCCGCCTCGGCTCGCACAACCCCCGCCACCAAAGCCTCTGCCTACGCCACTGAAGTTCTACTGGACCAACCGGCCGCCAATCCGTGCCGTTGCTGCGTTGTGTAGAGCGATGCCGACCAAGCAATCCCACCTCACCCCACTGGTAATCGCCTGCAGCGACCCAAATGAAGCACCACACGCAATGGTGCGGGCCATTGAAGCATCCAACACCGGTCGCCCGGTGTTATTGACCCCCCCAGGTGGGAGTATTGAACTGGCCAAGGCAATCCTTGCATCAGCGCCAGCGGGCACGCGACCGCAGCGTTGGTGGCCACTGCGTACACCAAAGCCCAGATGGCGGGCGTTCTCACGACAAATGCGACCCAACCGAGCCATGGACCTCCCGCTGCTACTGCAGCGACCCACTGCACACCAAGGTGGCATTGTGCTGTGCCCGTGTGACGTGCTGCTATCGCTGCTAGAGCGCCCCGCCTGGGGCATCCACGGTTTGCAGAGCGAATCAGCACGGGGCTTGCTGGCAGGGCTGCATCAATTACGGGAGACTGGTGGCCGTGATGAATCCCCCACCTCAACGAACCTGGCTCCCATGGACCGCCATGGCAGCAGTTCTCCTGGGCGCTGTACTGACGATCGTACTCCTTCCCAATGCAGACCAAACACAGGCCCTTCGTGGCATTGCAAGCACCAACCTTGAGAGTCGGACTCAAGCCTGGGCATGGCTTTCAAGCAAGGCGCCAGGGGCGACTAGACCACGAGTGATCGTCATGCTGGATGATCATCCAGATATTCTGGGCCAAGCCATTGCACCCGCCGGAGCCGATGCGCTACGAGATGCGGCCGTCGCGCTCCTTGCGACACAGGGGTTTGCACCACCCATGGTCTCTTACGAGACCTGGACACCGATCCTGCAGGCGCTACACGCTGGATCGCCTGATGAACAGTCGCTCGGAGCAGCTGTTGAAGCTTCTACATTGCACGATCGCAGCGCCGATGTCACCATGCCCGGAACGAACCACCCATGACGCACGAATCTGACCATACTGAGACCCTTGCCCTTCGGGTGCACATGATGCCCAAGGACACCAACCACATGGGCAGCGTGTTTGGCGGAACCATTCTGTCACTCATCGATCAGGCAGGATTTCACGAGGCCCTGCGCCATGGCCGGCACCGCTACGTCACAGCGTCAATGGACGCAGTAGAGTTCCGCGAGCCCGTGCATGTGGGCGATGTTGTCACCGTGTACACACAACTGCTGCACGCGGGACGAACGTCGCTACGAATTGGCGTGCGCGTCGAGGCCAAGCGGCTTGAATCTGGCAATGAGGTCTGTGTGACCTCCGCCACATTAACCATGGTCGCCATTGACGAGCACGGGACGCCGATTCCTTGGAACAGCAAGCCCACCGCAGGACGAGGGCTGTCCGCGTGAGCACACCGCTGAAGGCCGTCGCCATGGCTAGTGGCGGTGGCAGAACCGTGCTGAATCTCCTTGAGTCCATCAGCCGCGGTGATCTATGCGATGTAGCTCTAGAGCATGTGTTTGTCTCGCGCCATGATGCACCGGCTGTTGAACGATGCTCCAAAGCAGGCTTGCATGTTCACCTCCCCGATAGCAACGTCGATGTGTCGGCGAAACAATTTCTGATCGACACAAGTCCCGACCTTGTATTGCTCTGTGGCTACCTACGGCATCTGCAGATCCCCGTGGACCTCACTGATCGGGTTTTGAACATTCACCCCTCATTGCTGCCTGCCTTTGGCGGCCAGGGCATGTACGGCCAACGCGTGCATGCGGCGGTGCTGAACGCCAAGCACACCGAGTCCGGCTGTACCGTACATCTGGTTGACGACACCTACGACAGCGGTCCCATTGTGCTGCAACGAACATGCCCCGTGTACGAGCACGACACACCTGACACACTGGCATCCCGCGTATTCCAGCTGGAGTGCGATGTCCTGCCCGAGGCCATCTCGCTAGCGACACAAGGTCGCTTGCGACTGATTGAGGGCTGCATTGAGGTCGCTCCTGAAAGCACCCCTTGGCCCATTGCCTTATTTGATCCACGCTGACCGGGGGTTATTTTTGTCCAGAGCCAGTAGCATGCACCTTCATGGCTGATTCCAAAAGTGGCCGCGGCAATTTTCGCCGCTTCTTCCTGCGGGGCTTGGCCGTGGTGCTTCCCGCCACGCTCACGCTGTGGGTGCTGGTGCAGGCATACCTCTGGGTCGATCGCTCGATCGCACAGCCCATCAATGCCGGCGTACGGACGCTCCTCGTTGAGTCATTCACATATTGGAATGGCCTCACCGAAACATTTGGCATCACACCTGATTCCAGCACTATGGCGCTGGCTCGCGAGACGTTGCATCTGGCCCCGGATGATTCGTCCAGCGACACCACAATCATCCATGACTACTACGTTGGACTGACCCAGTCGTGGTGGACTGACTATCCACCGCTTCGCTTGATCGGCTTGGTCGTCGCTGCCATTGGTGTCTACCTAGCGGGTCGCTTGGTTGGCGGACTTGTGGGCCGCGCCGTCTATCGATGGCTTGAACGGCTCATTACCTCACTGCCAGTTGTCAAGAAAATCTATTCGTGGATCAAACAAGTCGTCGACTTCCTGTTCCGCCGTCAAGACGACGAAAGGGCCATGAAGTTCAGCCGCGTCGTAGCAGTGCAGTACCCTCGAAAGGGCGTTTGGTCTGTTGGCTTTCAGACTGGTGTTGCCATGCTCAGCATGCAAGAGAAAGCTGGGGCATCCGCAATCACTATCTTCATTCCATCGTCACCAGCCCCATTTACTGGATACACCATCACGGTGCCCAAAGAAGACACGATCGACCTGCCATTAACTGTTGAAGAGGCCATCGGCTTTACGATCAGCGGCGGCGTGCTTCGTCCACCCTCGCAGCTCGTGCCAAGTGAAGACCCTACAAGCGAGCAACTTAGCTTAAAAGAGAAGGACGCCAGTTGAAAACCACAATCACCTGCCGACATGGCGAACGCACTGAAGCGATCGACGACTATGTACTCCGAAAGACTGAGCGACTTCCCCGTTATTATGACGCAATCACTGCTGTGGAAATAGTGCTCGACCACCAAAAGTCGTCGCACTGTATTGAGATGATCATCTCAATTGACCATGGCGAGCCACTGATTTGTCATGCTGATGATGCCGACTTGTACGCCGCCATCGACCGTTGCACCGACCGCGCAGTTCGACAACTATCTGACCGCAAGAGTAGGATCAGGGACGACCATCACTGAGTTAGCCATTGGAGCGTGTGTATGAAACTACTTGACATCGTTGTTCGTGACGCAATTTCCGCTGATCTTGGATCCATTTCGAGAGACGAAGTCATCGGCACACTCGCCGACATGCTCGTCAAAGACGGTGTCCTTGCTGCAGATTGCCGCGATGACTGCATTAAATCCGTCATCAAACGCGAGCGGCGCGGGTCCACTGGCTTCGGTCATGGCGTTGCCGTACCACACGCAAAGATGGCAGGCCTAGACCGCGCGATTGCCGCCATCGGCAATATCCCCCAAGGCGTCGACTTCAATGCGCTCGACCGAGGCGATGTGCACTCGGTCGTCCTGTTGCTGAGCCCTGAAGATGCACCTGAAGTACACCTCGAAGCAATGGAAGTCATTTTCGGACATCTCAGCCAAGAAACATTCCGTCGATTTCTACGACAAGCCGAGTCGGTGGATGCCATCGTCACGCTGCTTGAAGATGCCGACGAGAGTCAACTCAACGCCTGAGCGCCCCTTAGGGTCGCCCCACGCGTATCAATTCCAGTGGCTACATCCGCCCGCATCACCGTCACCGTCCCCAACCGGCTCGGCCTACACGCCCGCCCCGCCATGCTTTTCGCAGAACGGGCGCAGGACTACGCCGCCGATGTGCGTGTGCAGCGTTCCGACAGCGATGAACAAGTCGACGGCAAGTCGATCATGCACCTAATGATGCTCGCGGCGACGAAAGGCACGGAGTTGGTGATTGAGGCCACTGGTTCTGGTGCCCAAGACGCCGTTGATGCCCTGCAGACCCTCGTTGTGAGTGGTTTCAGCGAAGCTGAATAAAGACTGCCAGGCATACCTGGCATGGCGCTACGCACGAACGTCCCACGCTCGCCTTGGGCAGACCTACCATTCCGAGCCCATATCACGACCCATCAGCGATTCGAAGGCCTCGTCAACCGCTAGGTCCTCATACAGCACCTCATAGATTGCCTGGGCGATGGGCATTTCCACATTCACTTCCGCAGCAACGGCTGTGATGGACTTCGCCGTGGACATGCCCTCTACCGTGGCGCCCGTGCGCTGCAGAAACGCCGATGATGATTCGCCACGCCCAAGCGCTTCGCCGAACGTTCGATTTCGACCAAACGGGCTGAAGCATGTCGTGGCAAGATCACCTACCCCCGCAATGCCAAAGAATGTCTCCGACTTGGCACCGTAGGCCACGCCAAGTCGCGTGATCTCTGCCAGTCCACGTGATAACACCGCTGACTTGGCGTTATCTCCCAGTTCAAGCCCATCACACATGCCCGCGGCAATGGCAATGACGTTTTTGGCTGCGCCGGCAAGTTCAACTCCAACGACATCGTCAGATGCATAGATACGAAGCCAAGGCGCGTGCAACGCCTGCTGCAAACGCTCGGCAACATCGCTTCGAGTTGCCGCGGCAACCATGACCGCTGGCTTACGATGTACAAGTTCCGAGGCGATCGTGGGCCCAGATACAACCGCAAGATCAACATCAGTCCCAATCACATCCGCCAAAATGTGCGTTGGCAATCGATACGTATCAACCTCGATGCCCTTTGCAGCAGAGGCGATCATGGTCCCCTTGGCAAGATGCGGTGCCAGTACGCCCCATGCCGATGCGGTGGCCTGTACGGGAATGGCATGGATAACAATCGTGGCACCATCGAGCGCTGCTGCAGGATCATCGTGCACGACAATGCCCTCTGGCAATATGAAGTGCTCCAGCCGATCGTGATTCGTCCGCGTGGAGCGAAGATCCTCGATCATGGACCCAGCAGGTCCCCAAATACGTACGTCGGGCATGCCCGCAGCGGCAGCCGCATCGGCCATCACCAGACCCATCTGCCCACATCCAACAACTGTGACTTGCTCGCGCATGATGTGCATTCAACCAAGTAAGAGCCTCCGAGGCAATTGGGCGAACCCCAGATACCCCAAATGCGTACCCCGGGGGTTCTGCCTGATCAGGCGCCGTTCAGGGCTATGGCTGTAATCTGGCTACACTGGCACGCCCCACAAGACCCCCGGGCCCGGCACCACCGGATCCAAGCCCTAGGGGCCACCGCTTTGAGGAGTCGAGTTCCCCATGTCTCATATGGATGCCGCCGCCACGGCCAGTTTGCACGATCACACCCAAGACGAACCGCTCTCGGCCGTTGGACTTGAACGCCGCTTGCTGGTGGCATTGGCTGGAGGCGTGTTGCTTGGTGCCTCTTGGATTGGATCGCTACTGGGCGTCGATGAAGGGGTCAGCCAGTTCCCCGCCTTTTTGGGCGCGATCATTCTGGTCATTCCACTGCTCATGGGCGCTTGGCGAGAACTCGCCGTGGGCCGCCCAAGCGGCGATGCACTGGCAACGCTGGCCATTCTGGCAGCGATGTCATCTGAAAACTATCTAGCGGCTGGGTTCTTGGCATTGTTCTTGTGGATGGCCAACCTCATCCTGAGCCGAACGGCCTGGGGTGCCCAACGAGCCATCCGAGACCTCGTGCGACTCACGCCAGACCTCGCTCGAAAAATTACTGCAGAGGGCAAAGAGGTGCAGGTTCCACTCGCTGACCTCACGCTCGGCGAGGTCGTTCGCGTGCTGCCAGGCGAGAATCTTCCTGTCGATGGCACTGTGCACTCGGGCCAATCAAGCATCAACCAAGCATCACTCACTGGTGAAGCTGTGCCAATCGAAGCACAAACCGGAACAGACGTCTACGCAGGCACGACCAACCTCACCGGCCGACTTGACGTGACCGTGACTGCGGTGGCTGGCGAAACCACCATTGGGAAGGTCGAACAGCTCATCCGTGAAGCTGAGTCCTCACGCACCTACCGACAGGAAGTCATCGAGCAACTTGCTGGGTACTACTTCTGGGTCGTCATCATGGTCGCATCACTCGTGTGGTTCTTTACCACTCGAAACGCTGATGAAGCGATTCGTGCAGAAGCCTCATTGCGTGCCATCACGGTACTCGTCGTCACCTGCCCTGGCGGCCTGCTGATTTCGCACCCAACCGCCATGGTCGCTGCATTCGCCGCAGCAGCCCGATTGGGCATCATGATCAAGCAGACACGCACGCTGGAAGCGGCCGCCGACATCGACACAGTCGTCATGGACAAAACCGGCACACTGACCACCGGCGTCTTTGAAGTATCACGCCTTGCACCAGGCGACAACGTTGACGGCGCTGCACTGCTGCAAGCGGCGGCCGATGCAGAGCAGTCATCGAATCACCCCCTCGCTCGATCGATTCTAGATACCGCCGAGAAGGCGAAAATCGAACCCGCCCCAGTCGAAGGCTACGAAGAGATTCACGGCCGGGGTGTCAAGGCGGAAACCACCCATGGCACGACCTACGCTGGCCGTGCTGCGTGGTTGCTGGAACTGGAACCCTCTATCGCCGACGCCGTCGCTGCAGTGGAAGAACGCATTGCGGGCATGTCCGGTGTGCACGTCATGCGCAATGATGTCTATCTTGGCGCTGTCGGGCTGGAAGACAAACTTCGTCACAACGCAGCGGAGGCAGTTGGCGAACTTCGCCGTTTGGGCTGTCGCCGACTAGCCATATTCACAGGCGACCGCATTGCCGTGGCCCGCCGGGTTGGCCAAGCTGTCGGTGTTGACATGATCGAAGCGGAATGTCTACCTGAAGAGAAGCACGAAGAACTCAAGCATCTCATGCGCCAAGGCCATCGCACGCTTGTCGTTGGCGATGGCATTAACGACGGCCCGATTCTCGCCACGGCAGATGTGGGCGTCGCCATGGGCTTGTCTGGCTCCGATATTGCCACCAACTCCGCTGGCGTGGCATTGATGAACGACGATCTTCGGAACATCCCCTTCTTGCTTGCTCTGGCTCGCCGCGCACGGCGAGTCATTTCACAGAACATCGCCATGTCGCTGCTGCTGGCGGTGATTGGCTTGGCCCTGGCAGCCACTGGCACCCTGCTCAACTTGTGGCTCGCACCCTTCTACTACGCCCTTGGCTACATCGTCGTTATCGCCAACTCCTTGCGATTGGTCAGGTTCGGTGAAGATCATGCCGAGGCCGAACAGAGCCGAGTGCAAGATGAGATGGCCCGCGCCCAGCGGGAACGTTCCGGCGAAGCTCGCCGTCGGCGGATTGAGGGCCAAACAGCGGGCTGAGGCCCGCCGCACGGTAGAATGGACACCATGAGCACGATCAACGATCTGCTGGGTGCCGAGGCCAACGATCTCCTCGAGCACAAATGTTCGATCCCCGCGTCTTCGCTGCACCTGCCTGGTGGCGACTTCGTCGACCGCATGTTCAGCCAGTCCGACCGCAACCCACAGGTGTTGCGTTCGCTGCAACAGTTGTACGGTCATGGCCGGCTTGGTGGATCAGGCTACCTGTCCATCCTGCCTGTGGATCAAGGCATCGAACACTCAGCAGCGGCATCGTTCACCAAGAATCCTGTGTGCTTCGACCCCGAAGGCATACTGGAACTCGCAGTGGAAGGTGGCTGCAACGCAGTAGCAAGCACGTTCGGCGTGCTGGGTTTGATGGCCCGCCGCTGGGCTCACCGCATTCCATTCATCGTCAAACTGAATCACAATGAGTTACTCACATCACCCAACTCATTCGATCAAGTGATGTTTGGCACGATCGACCAAGCGTGGAACATGGGCGCTGTGGCGGTGGGTGCAACGATTTACTTTGGCTCGCCTGAAAGTCGACGACAAATTGTGGAAGTTGCAGAAGCCTTTGCTTACGCACACGAGCGCGGCATGGCCACCATTCTCTGGTGCTACCTGCGAAACGACGACTTCAAGCATGGCGACGCTGATCACCATGCCTCTGCTGATCTCACCGGCCAGGCAAACCACTTGGGTGTGACGATTCAAGCTGACATCATCAAACAAAAACTAGCTGAAACCAACCGTGGCTACGTCGCAATGAACGACGCGGGCAGCTTTGGCAAGTACGACAAAAGTATGTACGACGGCCAATGCACGGACCACCCCATCGACCTATGTCGATGGCAAGTGCTCAACTGCTTCGCCGGCCGAATTGGTTTGATTAACTCCGGCGGAGCCTCTGGCGACAACGACCTCGCCCAAGCTGTCCGCACGGCGGTTGTGAATAAACGTGCTGGGGGCACTGGGCTGATCTCCGGACGAAAGGCCTTCCAGAAGCCCCTGAAAGACGGCGTCGCATTGCTCAATGCAATTCAAGACGTCTACCTCGACGACTCAGTAACGATCGCGTAATCGAGAGAACGAGCCCTCCGGGCACTTGATTGAAGCGATCGCCCTGCTGACAGCGATTCTCGTGGCAACTACCATTCAACGCATGATGCGCCCCGCTGTACCTGCCGGCCCCCCTCCTGGTGCCAGAGTCCTTGTCGCCATGTCTGGCGGCGTAGACTCGGCCGTTGCAGGCGCGTTGCTCATCGAGCAAGGCTTTGATCCAGTGGGCTGCTTCATGCGACTGGGCGAACAAGGAGAAGCTGTCGAAGCCGCTGGCGAAGGCGTCAAACTGCACCACAGGGGATGCTGCTCCATTTCCGATGCAGGCGACGCCCGGCGTGTGTGCGACATTCTCGGCATGCCATTTTATGCAGTTGACTTCAGCAACGACTTCAAACGCATCGTCAATTATTTCGAATCCGAGTATCACGCTGGCCGCACACCCAACCCGTGTGTGCGATGCAACGACTGGTTGAAGTTCGGTCGGCTCTTTGACTATGCCAAGGCAGTGGGCACCCAGTGGATTGCTACGGGTCACCACGCGCGCATCGAATACGTTGACGGCCGGCCACGCTTGCGGCGCGGACATGATGTGCCCAAAGACCAGTCCTACGTCCTGTTCGGCCAGCCCACTGAGCGACTTGCACAGATGCTCTTGCCAGTAGGCTCAATGACGAAAGATGAAGTCCGCCAGCGTGCCCAAGCACTGCAGCTCCCCGTCGCGAGCAAGCCCGACTCCATGGAAATCTGCTTTGTGCCAAATACAGACTATGCAGGTCTGCTTCGACGTCGATCGCCCGAGGCATTCGAGCAAGGCAAAATTCAAGATACGCATGGCACCGTCCTAGGCACACACGATGGACATCAGCAATTCACTATCGGCCAGCGTCGTGGGCTAAACCTCGCCTTGGGTGAACCCCGATATGTGACAGCGAAAGATCCATCGACGAATACCATCACCATCGGGCCACGCAGCGCCCTTGCAAGCGCTGGTTGCACCGCCCATGAATCGGTTTGGCATATCAGCCCTGAGACACAATGGCAGCCCTGCCGCGCGCAAGTACGTGCCCATGGCGAAGGGTTACCTGCACGGGTGCGTGCATCAAGCGACTCCACACTTGAGATTGAATTCGCCACGCCGCACGATGCAATCGCCCCCGGACAAGCTGTGGTGTGTTACCAGGGCGACATCGTGTGCTGTGGCGGCTGGATCAACCGAACGCTTCGAGCCGACGAAACATTCGACACATGAACGTTGGCCTGCCATACAGCAGTTCGCGTGAGCCGGTGATGGGCCGAAACGTGGTGGCGACGTCGCAGCCCCTTGCCGCACAAGCGGGCCTGATGATGCTCCACGCCGGGGGCACTGCCATTGACGCGGCCATCGCAACCGCCGCAGCCCTCACCGTTGTGGAACCTACGGCCAATGGCCTTGGGGCCGATGCATTTGCCATGTGGTGGGATGGTGAGACCTTGCATGGGCTCAACGCCTCAGGCCGTGCCCCAGCGGCTCTTGATGTAGAACGCCTACGCACAACTGGTGGCATACCACGACTCGGCTGGGACGCTGTCACGGTGCCAGGGGCTGTCTCGGGCTGGATCAGCATGTGTCATGCCGGTGGCACGCTGCCATTGCCACAACTGCTCGCCCCTGCAATCGCATATGCCCGCGATGGCTTTGCCGTCTCGCCCCAGACCGCCCGTGGATGGGCTCGATCGGTGCGTCGATACGCCCAGTTCGACGATTGGATGGCAACCTTTGCCCCCAATGGCCGTGCCCCGGCACCTGGCGAGTACTTCAAAAGCGAAGCCCATGCATGCACGCTCGAAGCCATCGCCCAGACGAATGGTGAAGCGTTTTATCAGGGTGACATTGCCCAACGCATCGCCGCGGCGGCTGGGCACAGCGGCGCGGCCATGGGGCTTGAAGATCTTCATACACACGAGCCGATGCGTATCGATCCACTCAGCGTGTCATTGGGTGATGTCCAATTACATGAGCTGCCACCCAACGGCCAAGGGCTCGCAGCCCTCGTCGCAGCGGGCGTGCTTGAACGACTCGGCGGATCATCACTGGACCCCGATGACCCCGCGACCATGCACATACAAATCGAATGTATGAAACTGGGGTTTGCAGATGCCAGTGCGCACATCGGAGACCCGCACTTATTGCAGATGGATGCGGCGGAACTCATCGAACCAGCGCGACTCGACACACTTGCGGGCATGGTCGATGTTGTACACGCCAAACCCCTGTGCAGTGGTGTCCCCCAGTGGAGCAGTACCGTGTATCTCGCAACCGCGGATGCCTGTGGCCGCGCGGTGTCGTTCATTCAGAGCAACTACGAGGGCTTTGGCTCGGGTATCGTCATTCCCGACACTGGCATTGCAATGCAGAACCGAGGTGCTGGATTTGTGCTTGAAGAGGGTCACCCCAACACATTGCGGCCCGGGGCTCGACCGTACCACACCATCATTCCTGGCTTCACGACCTGCAAGGGCGCAGCGCACATGGCCTTTGGCGTGATGGGCGGACCAATGCAGCCACAAGGTCACTTGCAAGTGCTCTCGCGTGTGACATATGGCTGGAATCCACAGGCCGCGCTCGATGCCCCTCGCTGGCGCGTCGAAGGCGCTCAGCGGGTCGCCGTCGAACCGCAGATGCCCCAGCAGACCATCGCCACCCTTGAACGTATGGGCCACGACGTCCACGTTGCTACCGAGCGCGATGTCTCCTTTGGTGGTGGCCAAGTAGCGCTTCGCCACGGCGAAGGCTGGATAGGCGCAAGCGATTGCAGACGCGATGGCCAAGCCGTTGCCTTTTGACCTAGCATTGCACCATGCACTACGGCGGTATTGATGAAGCGGGCTATGGCCCGATGCTCGGTCCACTATGCGTGGGCAATGCCGTTTTTCACATTGATCCCACGCCCACAGAGCGACCATGTCTTTGGACGCTGCTTAACCGAGCCATTTCCCATGCGGGGCGAGATCGCGCCCGCCGGATTGCCATTGACGACTCTAAGAAACTCAAAGGTGCACGTGGTGGCATTGCACATCCGCTCATGCAACTTGAACGCGGCGTGCTGGCCATGCTCGGGGCAACTCACGAAGATCGATCGTGGTTGGAATCATGCACCGACCTCGTGCTGCTACGCAAACTCGGCGTCATACTGCCTGATGAACCCTGGTTCGTAGGTGAGCCAATTCAACTGCCATTAGGTACTGATGCTCGTTCCCTTCGACTGGATGCCAAGGTGCTTCGAAGCACCATGGTGGACGCGGGTGTCCAACTGAGCCGCTTGCAGGTGCAAGCCTTGTCGGTGACGCACTACAACAACCGTGTTGAGGCCTCTGGTTCAAAGAGTTGGGTGAATTTTGAAACCGCTGCGGGGCTTATCGACGCAGCATGGGCCCAGGCCCCGTCGCTGCATCTGGTTATGGATCGCCATGGCGGGCGAACGAGTTATCAACGAGAACTTCGAACAAGTTGGCCCGACGCAGTAATCGACATCCGTGGCGAGTCAGAAGATCGATCCGACTACCTGCTCCGCCACGGCAACGCGTCGCTGCATCTGCATGTGCGGGCCAAAGCTGATGCCAATCACCTGCCTGTGGCATTGGCCTCAATGGCAGCCAAATTGGTCCGCGAACTCATGATGCTCCGCCTCAATCGATTCTTTCAGGGTCTGATGCCAGACCTTGAGCCCACCGCAGGCTATGTCAAAGATGGCCGCCGCTGGCTTCAGGATGTCAGGCCACTCCTTGAAGCCCAAGGATTCGACAAGCAAACCCTCGTCCGCTGCCGATAGAAAAAACACACGTGTTCCTTTTAATTGCCGGGCAACCAGTTACAATGGGGAATTCGAGTTTGTCGGCCCAGCCGACGGAGGATCCCGCTCATGCACCGCGAAAAAGACACCGACCCCCGGTCACGCTGACGCGGCACTCCGTCCGGCGATGACCGGGCCACTCGACTCCACACACGCCATATGACCATCACGTTCCGTAGATGGCTGGCCGCTGACAACAGCATGCGGCATGCCTCTTCCCTCACTGTGTTTCACCCTTTTTCACTTCCACTTACTGACGATGACAACAGCCATGGCACTAGATCTCACTACTCTTCGCAACATCGGCATCTGCGCTCATATCGACGCAGGCAAGACAACTGTCACCGAACGCATCCTGTACTACACGGGTAAGTCCTACAAGATGGGCGAGGTGCACGAAGGCACCGCCACCATGGACTTCCTCGAGGAAGAACAGGAACGTGGCATCACCATTCAGAGTGCCGCGACCACCTGCCCATGGGAAAAGGATGGCGTCACCTACACAGTGAATCTCATCGACACGCCCGGCCACGTCGACTTCACCATCGAAGTGGAGCGATCGATGCGCGTCCTTGACGGCGCTGTGGCTGTCTTCGACGGCAAAGAAGGCGTCGAAGCCCAATCCGAGACCGTTTGGCGACAGGCTGAGCGATACCGCGTGCCTCGCATGTGCTTCATCAACAAGATGGACAAAGTCGGCGCAGATTTCGAATTCTCTTTCAACTCCATCAAAGAGCGCCTTGGCGCCAACCCCATTCCCCTGCAGATTCCCATCGGCGCGGGCAATGAACTTGAAGGGCTTGTAGACCTGCTTGAAATGCGGGCCTACTACTTCGACTCGGGCGAACTTGGCGCCGTCGTCACGGAAAAAGACATCCCCGACGACATGAAAGAAATGGCCGAACTCTGGCGACACGACATGATCGAACGCGCCGCTGAGATCGACGACGACCTTATGGAGAAGTTCATCGAAGATGAAGACTCTGTCACGACCGAAGAGGTCAAATCTGCAATTCGCAGAGGCACCATTAGCGAGGTCTGCACGCCTGTGCTCACCGGTGCGGCCCTGAAGAACATTGGTGTGCAGCGGCTGCTCAATGCCATCATTGACTTCCTACCGAATCCCACAGAAGTTCCCGACGTACATGGCACCGATCCAGAAGACGAAGATATCCAACTGGCCCGCACCGCCAGTCGAGACGCTTCCTTTTCAGCGCTCGTCTTCAAAGTCGTATCCGACACGCATGGTGATCTAACGTACGCCCGCGTCTACTCGGGCACGCTCGCCAAGGGCACACGCGTACTGAATCCGGTCAACGGCCGCAAGGAAAACATCTCACGGATCTATGAGATGCATGCCAAGGATCGCGAAGCAAAAGATGAAATTTACGCCGGACAAATCGTCGCACTCATCGGCCTGAAACACTCGATCACCGGCGACACCTTGTGTGACCCCAATGATCCAATCGTGCTGGAACGCATGACGTTCCCTGATCCAGTGATCACCATGGCTATCGAACCCGTCACACAGGACGACAAAAAGAAGCTTGGCGAAGCGTTGACGACGCTGCATCGAGAAGACCCGTCGTTCCGCTCGCAATTCAACGACGAGACCGGGGAGACCATCATCTCGGGCATGGGCGAGTTACACCTAGAGATTGTTCGAAACAAGCTCGTTCGCGACATGAATATCAATGTCAACGTTGGAACACCACGTGTCTCCTACCGCGAGACAATCACGAACACCGCCGCTGATGTCCGTGGAAAATTCGCCAAACAAACCGGTGGCCGTGGTCAATTCGGCGACGTCGTCTTGACGGTTGAACCCTATACCGCCGCGGAAGCCGAAGCCGATGAACTCAAGTTCAAAAACGGCATTTGCTTCGTTGATGACATCAGCCAAGGCGTGATTCCACGCGAGTACATTCCGTCGGTCGGCAACGGCTGTCGAAATGCTGCAACCTCAGGCATTCTCGGTGGCTACCCCATGGTGAACGTCAAGGTCACGCTGACCTATGGCTCGTACCACGAGGTGGACTCCAGCCAAATTGCCTTTGAACAAGCCGGTGCACTTGCCTATCGCCAAGCTTGCACCCAGGCCGGGCTTGCTCTTCTTGAGCCGATCATGAAGGTCACCATTCTCACGCCGGAAGAGTTCTTCGGCACCGTGTCTGGAGACCTCGCCAGTCGTCGCGGGCAAATCAGTGAATCTGAAATTCGCGGGAATGTCCGAGTGATTACCGCGGAAGTGCCTCTGTCAGAAATGTTCGGCTACACAACCGTGCTTCGTGGCATGACCCAAGGTCGTGCCAGTAGCTCGATGGAACCCGCTGAGTACCGCATCATGCCGCCGAACCTCTCCAAGGAAGTCCTCGCGGGCTCGTGAGCACGATTGCGGACCGCCACTGGTTGAATCTGGCAGCTCGAGCTGCATCGCGTAGCCATGGCTTTGTCTCCCCCAACCCTCCGGTGGGCTGTGCGATTGTGTCTGTTCAGGGTCAGTTGATCGCGCTCGGGCGACATCGACGCTGTGGCGAGGCGCACGCAGAAGTCAATGCGTTGATGATTGCAGGCGACGCGGCCCGCAGCGGAACGGCCTTTGTCACGCTTGAGCCGTGCACGCACAGTGGCCGTACCGGCCCATGTACGCAAGCATTGATTGAAGCTGGCATCGCTCGCGTCGTCATCGGCGCTGCAGATCCAGCACCGCATGCACATGGTGGTGCAGATGTCCTTCGAGGGGCGGGCATTGCTGTTGACCTCGTCGATCATCAACCATCTTTGGACTTAAGCGCGCCACACCGAAAGCGCCACCTCGATGGGCGCCCATGGGTGCGATGCAAGTGGGCACAATCTCTCGATGGACATGTTGTGACCCGCACTGGTGAAAGTATGTGGATCAGCAACACGACATCGCGACGGCTAGTGCACCGCGAACGTGGTCGCGTTGATGCTGTACTCACCGGCATTGGTACCGTGCTCGCCGATGATTGCCGATTAACCGTGCGAGATGTTCCAGCCCGCCGAACACCAATGCGCGTTGTGATCGATCGAGACCTACAAACACCCACAGACTCAGCGCTCGTACAGACCATAGCGCAGGCACCGCTGATCCTTGTTGCGCGGCCTGATGCAGAGGCCTCTCGCCGAGACGCCCTGGCCGCTGCGGGCGCACACATCTTGGACAGTCCGGCCCATACAGATGGGACCTTTGATTTGAAACAGGTGCTGCGCGAACTCTGGATGCGATTTGACGTGGGAGAGGTACTCGTTGAGTCCGGTCCACGCCTGATGCATTCGCTGATGGCTGCCCACCTGATTGATGAGTTAGCAGTGTTCATCGCCCCGCGTGTACTGGGCAAGGAAGATGCGATGCCAGGGTTCAAAGAGCTTGCTCCACCGAAACTCACAGATGGCAACGACATGCGATTGATTGGCGTGCACCGACGCAATGGCGATCTGTTGCTTCGCTACATGTGCTGAGCCCATAGAGGGCACAAGTGAACGCCGGCTAAAAGCCACCCAGTGGCAGCCAGGTCCCCTCAGGCAGAATGCGAATGACACTGTCGCCATTTTCAAGCCCCCACCGACCCCCACCCTGAGGCGTTACGGGTTCCTGCAGCACCCGAACCGTATCTAGTGGTCGGCCGTCGTCCCCCTCGAGCACAACCGTGGCAACCTCTAATTCACTTGGATACTGGTCAACTAAGGTAATTTCTGGCGCCGACGTTGACAGGAGTGTCTCAAGCAACCCATCTACTGTGGCAGTATCGACGTGTGCGCCATCGCTGGACTGCCACGCATCCAAGTCTCGCATGAGTTGTATCGTTTCCCCCGCAGTCAAGATGCGAATCGAACGCACATCTACAGCAGCCACGCCCGAGCCGGTTCGATCGACCAATGCCACAGGATCCGCAAGCAACGAAGCGACGGTTTCCTGATCGACTCGAACGATAGACGGTACACCCTCGATCATGGCATATCGATCGCCACTGGTGCCGCCCACGCGATCGCCGATCAGCAGTGTTGTCACATTAGATGCACGCCCACCGGCACGAGCCACTGCAATGCTCGCGATGGGCGGGGCCAATCCGAAGGCCGCGGGATCGGTGGGTTCATCAAGCAGCACAGATTGAAACCTCGCTCGAGCCAACTCACCTAGGTGCCCGGCAACACTGGGTGTATCAGCTCGCGTTTCAACTGGTGAAGCAAATCGCCATGTGCGTCCAGATCGGTTCAAGCTGATTTGCTCACCATTGAGCAGCCACGCAACATGGTCTGCATCAGCATCGGTGCCCGGCAATAATCGCGCGTCGCGCCAAGCGCTGGGATGCTCATGCAATGCCATGGCATGTACATCATCGTCCACAACGACTGCCTCCGCTGCATCGCCCAACCGCAACCACCCACGACCACCAATGCCGGTTCGGCCAAGATGAACATCGATGGTGGTACCGTCGCTGCTGCGAAGCACCAATCGCCCTAGATCACTGCCTGTGCCATCTGGAGCAACCAATCCAAGCACACCAGATTGTGTTTCATCAAGCGCTACACTCGCGACGGCTCGCAAACTTCGCAGCAACTCGGGTAGTTCCAGTAACCGAGCAGCATCCATGCGATGCACAAATGGTGATTCCTGCCACCATGTCCCTGATTCATCACGTTGGAACGTCCATGTTGAATCACCCTGCTGCAATTCGATGAACGACAACGCGTCATCTTGCGGCACATCAGGAACCGCTACTGCATCAATCGAGCCCGCCGTGCCCCCGCCGGTACGAGCAAGCAAGGCAACGATCAGACAGACCATTGCAATCACCCAAATGATGCCAGTGGTTCGTGTGCTCATGCGTCTCGCCGTCCCATGTGGATGAACACGCCTGCCATAATGAGCCCACCAGGCAATACAAGTAACAACACCCAGCCCCATGCGGTGTGTGATGCAACCCCAACTGCCCCCAGCCGAGCGACCTCCTGGCTTAATGGACCCGCGGCGATGCGATCATCCAACCCTGAAAGCCACGCCGTTCCGGCAAGCAACAACTCGTGATTGCCTGGATTTGACAGTGCAATACGTCCACCACCTGCCGATACCGCCGCATCAGCAATATTCGTTCGAAGCCAACTGCCGCTACCAATGGCGAGCACCCGTCCAAAGACACCCTCGCTATCGGTTGCTTGTGCTGCCACAACAACCGGCACGTCGCTTTGGGGTGCGGCCTCTGGATCGAACCGTGGCAACCGATGTGTGGGCACCGATGGGCCAAGCGTCAAGACCCGCCAATCGGGCTCAATCCAAATGCCCTCTGCTGGCCTTTGCGTGCCCAGAGCGACAACCTGCACACCGCTGGGCACGCTGGTGCTCGCTGCAAGCGGCACGGTCATAGGCAACAAGAGATCTTGGCCGTGCAACGCAGCGGCTACAGCATGGTCTGCTGGGAAGTCGGCAAGATTCATTGCCGTCGACAGCGCCCCACGACCATCCGTTGAGGGCATCGACCGTAGTAGAACCTTGCCAGTGTCAGCCTTGATGCCCACATCACCAAGCAGCGCCGCCCACGGATCAACCTGTCCGTACCGCGGCATCAATGATGGGTTGAGATTGACCATGACACCCTCGCCTCGGCCAATCAAGGTGCGTGCTGCCTGCACAAGCGCTGTCTCTTGGGGCGTGGGCTTTAAGCCTCCACTACGCATCGGTGGCACAATGACCCACGCCGTAGGGCCCACGGCCCAAGGCTCAGGCTCGCGACCTTCACTTGGCCGCCATTCCTGCACCTGAACCCGGGACGCTGCGAGCATCGCCGCTGGCCCAGACACATCAGACTTCGACTTGCCATCGAGTACAGAGCCAGACTCGGCATGGACAAAGACAACCCGTGGTGTAATGCCATCACGGATAGAACGGATCGCCGCAGCAAGGACTTGATCGCCTCGGAACCGCTGGTCGATAGCGATGCCACCGATAGCCTCACCCAATGCCGATGGCAGAAGCTGCGCAGCAGGAACCACCACGGCCCCATCAGGGCCAATCACGACAGCCGCCTCGCCCTGGGCAAGCAATGCACCCATCGAATCAAGATCTGATGGGGGAAGTCGGCCCAAGCCGTCCGCTGCCTGCGCCAACTCCAATGCATGCGCCCGCCAGCTGCCAGACTCAACTGGGGCTCTCTTGTCAAGGCTGCCTTCATCGAGCATTGCAAGCATGCGGCCTGTGGCGTCGAGTTCCTCAGCCCACTGCCCGAGCGCCTGCTGCAGAATTGACAATGCCGCACCTCGATCCGCCAATGGGTGCGTCGCGGAGGCGATCCTCGCTGTGGCAACCGCGTCGACCAACCGCCCCCCTTCAGCACCCAGCAGCGCTAATGCCGCAGCGCGAGATCGCAACGCTTCACGCAGACTGTCATCCTCAACAGTTGCTGCACGCTGGCGAAGTGATGCTGCTGCCGACTGCGCAAAGAGCACCAAATTCTGAAGTGCGTCTTCACCCTGATCGAGCGCAGCGTCCCACGAGACGGTCTCTTTACTGAGCCGTAGCCGAAGTGCTTCCAGCAACCCTTCAAACGCGAGAATCGCCTTGGGGTCAGTTGGATCGATACGTTCAACCCTCAATCCATCTGCAACTGCGGCATACCGATCGAGCACTTCATCGACCTGCTGCAGCAAGGCGGGATCAGCCCGATCCTCAACGAGTAATACGGCAATACGCCAGTCGCCCTCCAAGTCATTGAGCAACGCCGACGTTCGCGGGCTGAGCGAGTACCGCCTCGATTTGGTCGCATCGACGCGCAGTTGCAGCCACGGTGCCCCTGCCAAGGCGACGAGGGACACAGCAAGCACACAGACGCCCCCTAAGGCGGCCAGATCGACACGACGCCGGCCTGGGACAGCAAAGAGCGTTGCTCCAATCAGAAAGAACGCCGTTAGGGAGAGGAAGTACACAACATTGGCCGTATCGAACAAGCCCAGCGTGAACGCCTGCAGTCGACGTACCGGATCAATGTCAGCAAGTACAGGGCCCCACTGTGGCGCAATGATCGATGGCAGCGCCATCTCCAAGACCACGACAGCCAGTACCCAACTCAGCGCCGTAATGAGAAACGCGGTTGTGGCCCCATTGGTTAGCGAACTGGCAAGCAAGCCGCTGGACATGACTGCAACAGACAGCAAATACACGCCAACAACACCACAGAGCACCTCGCCCAGATCCGGTCGGCCATGGAGTTCCAGCAGCATCACCTGTGGAATTGTTGGCACCAGCAGCATCAGCAGTGCGATGATGGCTGCACCGACAAACTTTGCAGCTACCAACGTCCAGGCGGGGACAGGCCCCGCGCACAGCAACTCCCACGTGCCGCGGCGGCGCTCTTCGCCAATGGCCGCCATAGTCACTGCTGGTGCGGCGAGCATCATGAAGATTGCGTCAAACTCCAAAACAAACCGGAGCGATGCCGGTCGGCCCGACTGAAACACCCCCATCAGAAAAACAAGCCCTGACCCAAATGCGAACATCGCCAACACAACCCAACCCGATGGGGACAGCAAGAATGCCCGGACCTCGCGATGAACGAGCGCCCCAAAAGCTGGCCACAGTGGTGGAGCCTTCATCAGGCTCATGGCTGGGCTCTATTCAGATGGTGGTCAATGAGGGTGTCAATCGTGCCATGCTCCGGTCCAAGTTCTCGCCACTGTAGATGGGCATCGGCCACCGCAGAAGCGATGACGCTGCGAAGGTCTTCCGAGGCATCTGTTGGTGTGATACTCGTGCGGTGCCAACCATCCTGGAGCACCTGCGTGGCAAGGCTCGCGATGCCCGGAACGTTGGCAAGCGCATTGGCTGGGTCAGCGTGGGTCTCCAGTGCGATACGCCCACGTGATGCTGCCTGCTGTAAGTCATCGACCGCCCCAGCTGCCTGCACGCGACCACCCGAAAGCAGAATGAGGTCGTCACACATTGCTGCTGCATCGGCGACTTGATGCGTCGACAAAATGACAGCCCGGTCCTGGGCAAGGTCTCGAATGAGCGTTCGAAAGGCACGCTGTTGAAGCGGGTCTAGGCCAGTTCCTGGTTCATCCAGAATGAGTACCGCAGGGTTATGCACGATGGCAGCGGCAAGCGCCACGCGTTGGCGAAAGCCCCGCGACAGGCGGCCGATGATGCGGCGACGGACGCTGGAGAGGTCACACCGCTCAATTGCTCCCTCGACGGAAGCAGCGGGCACGCCGTAGAGCCGGGTGCGAAGTGTGAGCCATTGATCAACCCGCAGTTCGTCCCAAGCTGGTGCTGCATCGGGCAACCAGCCCAAGGCAGATCGAGCAACGCGGCCATGGGTCACTAGGTCGAGGCCGTCAAGGGTCACGGTGCCCGCATCAGGCCGAAGCACCCCACAAAGCATCCGGAGCGTGGTTGTTTTGCCCGCCCCATTGGGACCAAGCATCCCCGTGACCCGCCCTTTGAGGGCAGTCACCGAGACCCCATCAACTGCCAGAAGCGTGCCGAATCGCCTTGTCAGGTCATGTGCTTGAAGCATCAGCCGGTCACCGTACCGCCCAGAGGCCGGCGGGTCGAATGGACTGAACCTTCAGGCCTTCAAAGAACTGCTTGCCGCTGGCGAACAAGGGTGTACTCTTCCGATGGGAGGCTTGGAGGACTTTTTCCATGAATCGGAAGAAGCCGAGCATCTTTGTGGTCGTTCCCCCCGCCTTGGCGGGCGGTGATCGCTGCGACGACCCGGAACTGCTCACCGCTGTGACCACCCTTGCTGAAGCCCTCAAGCGATGTGGCCCAGCTGATGCCATTGCCGACGCTGGAGCGTCAATGCTGCTGCGTGGGCTTGGCACAGCTGCTGCCGTGGTCGGAGCCGACGGAACTATTGCCTGGAGCGACGATCGATTCGATGCACTGCCAACGTCGGTACAGGAAGCCTGCTGCATCAAGGTTGCAGATCGCGGCTCCCCGCGTATTCGATTCGAGCTAGAAGACCGGTTGTGGGAATTACACGTAGCGCCCCTAGAGGGCAATGGCATTGGCATTCTGCTCGTGGACGCCACGACTGCCGGTGAGCGTATTCATCGCCGGGCGGCGATCGATGCATCAGGACTCTCACTGCTTCGACTCGATCGTCGTGCCATTGCCGAACTCTCGGTAGCCGATCGGCTTCGTCAATTGGAAGCGGCTATTCGTGAGGCGGTACATGCCAACCTTGACTTCGATCACTTTGAGATTCGATTGCTCTCGCCAGACTCAAACCGGTTGGACTTAGTCATCTCCGAATCGCTTTCACCAATGCGCATCGGGGAAGTGCTGTACGCCGAAGAAACGGGCAATGGCATCAGTGGCTGGGTCGCAGCGACGGGTCGCCCATACCTCTGTCTCGACGTGCGAACGGATCCGCTGTATCGAGAGGGCCTCGATGAAGCTTGCACCTCGTTGACCATTCCCTTGAAGGTCAACGAACGTGTCATCGGCGTCTTCAATATCGAGTGCGACACGCTCGGTGTACTGGATGAAGTCGACTTAGAAATGGCAATCCGCTTCGGCGAGTACGTAGCAAGTGTGCTGCACTTGCTTGACCTTTTGGTCGTCGAACGCATTACAACAAGCGAGCAGACCGGGCGCCGCTTAGCTGAGTCGATGGAGACACCGCTAAACGACTTAGAGGCTCTCGCTGCAGCGCTGGATTCAAGTGGCCACGACCAACGCGCTGCCGAACTGCGTGCGACAATGGACAACATTCGTAAGGGTATTGAGCAGTGCGCCTCAGGGCCGCGAAGTGTCATTGATGCGGAGCAAGAATTGCGGACGCTTGAAGCCGACGAAATGCTCATTGGCCGAACAGTGGCCATTGTGGAAGATGAACCGCGCATTCGCGACGAAGTGACGCGCATCCTTGGCCAACTTGGCTGCCGCGTGGCGAGTTTCCCCGGCGGCCAGGCGTTTTTCAACCAACTCAACCGTGGGCTCGAACCGGATTTGGTGATCAGCGACATCCGGCTGGGCGATGCCAGCGGCTACGAAGTATTGACCGCTGCTCGCGATGCGAATGCCGATGTCCCGGTGTTGCTCATGACTGGCTTTGGGTACGACCCAAATCACACGATTGTCCGTGCGAGCGCTGAAGGCGTGCAGGGCGTGCTGCTCAAACCCTTCCGTGTTGGACAACTCGTCGATGCTGTTCGTGGTGCACTAGGCGTCAAGGTGTAACGAGGGAGGGGTGTTCGTCGCCATTTCCGCAAGCACAATTCGCTCATCGCCCCAAGCATCGCGCAGTACCCGAGCATTGACCAGCCCCGCCTGAGTACATAACTGGGCAGCCTTGTGCACATGCCAATCGTCGACTTCCATGGCAAGCAACCCGCCTGGGTGCAAACGACCAGGCGCTTGGGCAACCAATCGGCGCACAACATCAAGACCATCGATCCCACCACGCAGGGCCAGCGATGGCTCGTGAGCTTGAACGGTGCTTGCAAGGGCCTCAAATCGTTCATCACTGATATAGGGCGGGTTTGAAACAATGATGTGCACGTCGTTCTCAAGAGGACCAAGCAGGTCACCCTCTACACATGTAAGGCGATGGGATACATCGTGCTGTGTCACGTTGTCCATCGCAACTGCAAGCGCCGAGTCGCTGCAATCCACCGCCAGCACCTTGGCAGTGGGCAATTCCAGGGCCAACGTGATGGCGATGCACCCAGAGCCAGTGCCGATGTCAGCGATGGTCAGTGGCTCGGGACGGTCCTGAGGGTCGATGCCTCGCACCCATGTCAGCACGGCCCGCACAAGCGACTCCGTAGAGTCACGCGGCACAAGCACACTGGCGTTCACTTGAAAGTCACGCAGCATGAAACCACTTCTTCCAAGAAGTTGTTGCAATGGCTCCCCCGCCGTTGCCCGAGTAACCAGGGCACGCAACGTCTCTCGCTGGGAATTGGTTGTAGGCCGATCGGGATGAGTAAAGAGGTCCATTACATCGCAGCCAATGGATTCAGCCACGAGGTGTCGAGCCACGACCTTTGGTGCGTCGATGGCCTTGTCCGTCAGATGCCCCTCAATCCACGCCAGCAATAATCGTGTTGTCCACGTTTCCCTTGCGAGCGTATCTTTGGAGGCTTGGGCCATGGTGTGCATGGTAGACGCGAACGCCGTGAGTCAATTCACACAGGCCCACGAAAGTCGCGATGGGGCCCTGCCATGGCCTACGTTGCAGCCTTGACAGCCCGCTGGGCATATACTTCGCGCCCTTGGAACGCGCTGGAGTACCACATGGCCCTCTTTCGAAAATCCAAACACCCCGCCACGATGGTTGATTCAGTTGCGGCCAAACCCTTGGCAAGCCCCTTCGATCCGGCGATCGAAGCGAGCATCCATCGCATCGGCAACGACCTGCTGACAGAATCGCAGGACCACCGCAAGGGCATGTTGTCCTCGGCGTTCTGGTCCGACAAATTGATGGACTGGGCCATGAAGGATGAGGCCTTCAAGGTGCAGTTGTTCCGGTACGTGGACTGTTTCCCAACGCTCCGCACACCTAAGGTTGTGCACGAGCACTTGGTGGACTATCTGACACAGCCAGGCGTGACGTTGCCCCCGGGGCTAGGCCTGGGGCTCAAAGCCGGTGGACTGATGAAGGGCACGCTCACCAAGACGGTGTCGGGCAGAATTGAGGGCATGGCCAAGCGGTTCATTGCAGGCGAAGATGCCGCCAGCGCCACGCCGATGCTCGAGAAACTCTGGTCGCAAGGCATCGCGTTCTCCGTCGACTTGCTTGGTGAAGCATGCGTCAGTGACAAAGAGGCCGCGGCGTATCAACAGCGATACCTCGACCTTGTCGAGCAACTACCCCAGACGACGGCACATTGGCCCGCCAATGATCAATTGGAACGTGACCATTTGGGTGTTGTGCCGCGAACAAATGTGTCCATCAAAATCTCATCGCTGTACGCACATACCGATCCAATTGACACCGAAGGCTCGATTGCCGGGTTGATGCAATCGCTCGAGCCGATTCTTGTCAATGCTGCCAAGCACCAGGTGCTGGTCAACTTCGACATGGAGCACCATGCCTTCAAGGATCTGACATTAACACTGTTCCAGCAGTGCTGTGAGCGATGGGACTTCCCTGCTGGCCTCGCCATGCAGGCGTATCTGCGAAGCGGCGATGCCGATGCGCAGCGCATGATTGAGTGGTCGCAGGCGACTGGTCGGCAGGTCACGATTCGACTTGTCAAAGGCGCGTATTGGGATCAGGAGACGATCGAAGCTGAGATGGAAGGCTGGCCAATTCCAGTGTGGTCACGCAAGGCCGACACAGATGCCTGCTTTGAACGCATGACCAACGCCTTCATCAAAGCAACGCCCACGACCGTGGATCAAGGCGGTGTGAAGTTGGCACTGGGATCGCACAATCTTCGCTCCATCGCTGTTGCCTTGGCGTTGTTGGAGGACCGCGGTCTTCCGCCTGAGGCCTTGGAGTTGCAGATGCTCCATGGCATGGCCGATCAACTCAAGACAATGGCCGTTGCTCGTGGATTGCGACTGCGTGAGTACGTGCCAGTGGGCGACATGATTCCGGGCATGGCGTACTTGGTTCGTCGATTGCTAGAGAACACCAGCAATGAGTCGTGGCTTCGTGGGTCGAGCGTGGGCACCGTGTCGGCTTCGGAGTTGTTGCAGTCGCCCCATGGCGGTGATGAAGCAACCGATCCAGGACTTGCTCGAATTGCCCAGAGCCCTGAGCGCCATGCCTTAAGCTCGGCAGTTGAGGGTGTGGGCGATGGCCGGGCGTTCTTCACCGAACCGCTTCGAGACTTTGCCCAGGCACCACAGCGCAACGCATTTGCTTCGGACATCGCCAACGCCACGGTGCCTAACGTACAGATTGATGCGACGATTGTGGATGCCGATGCTGCGATAGGCGCTGCGGCTAAAGCGTTTCCCACATGGCGTGATACGCCGGCCCTGGATCGCTGCGGCATGTTGGTGCGTTGTGCGGCCTTGATGCGAGAGCGTCGTAATGTGCTTGCTGGCGTGATGATTCGCGAGTCTGGCAAGACGTGGCGCGAAGCCGATGCTGATGTGTGTGAAGCAATCGACTTCTGCGAGTATTACGCACGCCAGGCAGCGGGAATGTTTAGCCCGCACCGCCTAGGGGCATTTGTGGGCGAGTTGGATACGGAATTTCATGAACCCCGCGGTGTATGCGTGGTTATTTCGCCGTGGAACTTCCCATTGGCGATTTGTTGTGGCATGACCACAGCGGCCTTAGTGACGGGCAATACGGTCATCGTGAAACCAGCTGAGCAAACGCCGGGGATTGCCTCGATGCTCGTAAAGATGCTGCATGAAGCGGGCGTGCCGCGACATGTGTTGCATCTGGTAGCGGGCGAAGGTGAGACGGTCGGGGCGCACTTGGTGCGCGACCCACGCACGGCGTTGGTCGCGTTTACGGGGTCGCGAGCCGTTGGACTCGACATTGTGCAAGCGTGTGGGGTCACGGACCCTAGTCAACATCAAGTCAAACGCGTCATTTGCGAGATGGGTGGCAAGAATGCGATCATCGTGGATGCCTCGGCCGACTTAGATGAGGCCGTGTTGGGCGTTCGCCACAGTGCATTTGCATTTCAAGGGCAGAAGTGTTCCGCATGCAGCCGAGTCATTGTTGTTGACTCTGCGTGTGATGCGTTTGTCGAGCGATTGGTGCCAAGCGTGGAATCACTGATTGTGGGCGACCCTCTTCTCCCTGGGACAGATGTTGGTCCGGTCATTGATGAAGCGGCAGCTTCGACCATTCGAAAGTACATCGACATTGGTAGCGAGGAAGGCCAACTCGCCGCTCGGGTGCCGCTGCCTGATGGGCTGACGCATGCTCATGGCTTGCCCTTTGTCGAGCCGCATGTGTTTACGGGTATTGCGCCTGAGGCGAGATTAGCCCAAGAGGAAATCTTTGGCCCGGTGTTGGCGGTGATTCGCGTGCCGGACTTTGAAGCTGCGCTCGAGGTCGCCAATAGCACGCCCTACAGTTTGACCGGTGGGGTCTACTCTCGAAAGCCATCGAATTTAGACTTGGCCAAAGCGCGTTTCCGCGTGGGCAACTTGTACTTGAACCGCAGTTGTACAGGTGCGCTGGTGGGACGGCAGCCCTTTGGCGGCTTTGCCATGTCGGGGGTTGGCTCGAAGGCCGGCGGTCGCGACTACTTGTCGCAGTTCACTGTGCCACGTGCCATTTGCGAAAACACCATGCGTCGAGGCTTTGCCCCGGGGTTGTAGCAATCAGGCCCAGGATTCTTTTTCGCACGAAAGAGATCACAATCCCTACTGGCTGATCACTTGCCCCTGCATACGTTGGCGCCCAAGACACCTTGACCGCACTTTCGACAACTGCATGCATGCGAGGCTCCCGGCCCCGCTTTGGAGCTAGAAAAGAGGTCTCGATCC
>JABAAC010000089.1 GCA_014238965.1 Phycisphaerales bacterium
AGAGTTGCCACTTTTGAGTTCGAATTTGCTTGGTCATCCAGGCGACCCATTTGTTGGTCTTGCGTACGTCAATGATCTAGGCGTAATCGATCGCTTGGACATCGTTGATCGGGGAAGTGAATTTATCGATACTCCTGGGATTATTCTCTTCCCAGCCCCTGAGGTTGGGTCTGGGGCTGAGTTCCGAGGATTCTTGGCGGGGTCCATTGACAGCGTGATATTCACACCAGGGAATCCCGATGCGGGCGGACAAGGCTATGCCTCCGATCCACTGTTGACACCAGAAACGGATGGCTCAGGCTTTGCATATCGCATGGTGCGACGTGGGCCGATTGTCGGCACAACCATTCTCAATCCTGGTGGCGACTACGTTGTCTCCCCACAACTCGCTGTAGGTGATCTTGAGTTTGGCGGCGATCTCCAACCCGTGCTGTGGGAAAATCTTGATGCCTCGGACCGTCCAGAGACCGATCTCACCGGGCGGGTTGTCGTGATGGACGCGGACGGATCTCCCGTGCAATTGAAGGATCGTCGCTGGAATGTGCTTGTTGGCGATATCGATTCAGACGGGGACCGTGATTTTGTGTGGCGACGGAATTTGCGCGAGTCTCACTCTGAGAATGTCCAAATCTGGATCATGGATGGCGGAACCAGAGTTCAGAATATCAAACTCGAACCACCAGGCCTTGGATGGGTGCCACGGCAGATCGCCGACTTGGATGGTGATCGCGAGCAAGACTTGCTGTGGTGGAATGAACAAACTGGCTTGCTTGCAGCGTGGGATATTGATCCACTCGTTGAGGGTTTTGTTAGTGATGACAGCGTACTTATCGACAGCGCTGGGCAAAGCGTTCGATGGTGGCCAGAGGCGATCATTCCCGGAATCGTTGGTGAAAACGACCGTATCGTTTGGCGTAACCCACGCAACTCAGTGCTTGCGATCGCCGACTACGCCGAGCGTGATCCATCAGCAATGGTGTCTTGGGATGTTGTTGCCGATAGGAATGGGGATGTGATTGTTCCTGGATCAGAATGGCGTCCATGGCGAGTAGGGGACATCAATGGCGATGGCAATCACGCTGATCTTGTCTTCCGGAACACAAGCAGTTTCGGGGTGAGTATGTGGCAAATGGACGGCTCGACGCTGCTCGACGCTGAAAACCTGATGTACGGATCTCGGGAAGTTCGAGCGGTTGGCCATCCGAATGGCATTCTTACCCATGGCGGGCAGAGCGGTATTGAATTGGCCTTTGGTGATGGCGGCATTGCGATGCTTGGCGTGACTGCAAGAGCAAGCGCCCTTCCTGGCTCAACCGAACTTGCCAGCTTGACAGACCTCATTAGCGAGCTCAGCGAGGCAGACGATGGCACTGCCATGGACGTTCTTGCTGAGGTGTTGGCGTTGTTGAACTCAACATCCTCTCTCGTGAATCACCTCCTTATTCCCGCGAACGCAACCCAATTGCTTGGCGGCCTCTCGGAGTTCATGCAGCACTCGATTGAGTCTGAGGTGGCCGTTCTTGCAGACCGATCGGTCACGACGAACGCCTCGACATCAAGCGTGGTTGATTACAAGCATGTAGCTATGAGCGGGCAGGTCAGTATTGCAGAACCCGCACTGCAGCCATTGCCCGTGGAAGACACCGATTCCGAAAGCGATAGTAGTAGCGGCAACGGCGCCAGCGACGGATCTGGAGGCAACAGCCTTCCGGGCGGTGGCGGCGGCAGTGGTGGCAGTAGTGGAGGTGGCGGCCTTCCGGGCGATGGCAGCAGCGGTGGTGGCGATGGAAGCGGCTCCTCCGGAGGCCTTCCAGACAACTTCGATCCCAACGACCCTGACACGTGGCCTGCGGGCATTGATACGTTCGAGGAACTGCTCCAATGGCTGATTGACAACCCGGACATCAACGCCTGATCTGGGGCTCTTGGAACTGGCAATAGCCTAGTCAATCCATACAGAGATCCGGTAGAATCCACGATTCAAGTGGAGGCTCTGCTA
>JABAAC010000054.1 GCA_014238965.1 Phycisphaerales bacterium
AAACGCTGGACTGATGACACAGTGTCAGAAGCCGTCGCGTCGCAATACGCCACAACATTCGACCGCCTGTACAGCTTGCAGATGGAAGGCACCGATTTCCCTTGCCGGCCACGCGTGCTGCCACTCACCACGCCAGCACGGAAACTATTCGCTCAGTTTGTAGATACCTGGGGCGAACGGACGGCCGAACTTGATGGACCGCTGGCGGCGGCAAACTCCAAGCTAGAAGCTTATGCCGCGCGACTGTCACTCATATTGCACCTTGCCGGCTCGCCTGCTCCTGAGCACGAACAGGAAGTCGGCCGGACTGCTGTAGTAGCTGCGATTGATCTCATTGACTGGTTTGCCAATGAAGCAGAGCGTGTGTACGCAATGCTAGCGGGCGACGATCGGCCGATTGCAGATGAGCGATTGATTCAGTGGACGATCAGTAAAGGCGAGCGAGCGACAGTGAGGAACCTGTACAGCTCTGGCCCTCGTAGGTGGCGAAACAGCCCCGAGCAGGCCGAAGCAGACGCGGATCGACTAGTTCTATCCGGCAGGCTGGTCTGGGTGCAGCCATCACACAATTGCAACGGCCGACCAAGCGCACGGTATCTTCAGCCTGCACTGGATGCGGAAACCCCCTGTGGCTGTCTGGAATCGACTTGTGCATCCGCATCCAGTGTCAAGCAGAATGACTGCGCCAACCGATGAGAGTGGCAAAGTTGTTGACGAAAGCAGAGTGGCACATGGAACCAACTGGACAGGGTCGGCGACCGAGAAAAAATGACCGCACCTTTTGGTGGAGAGTTGGGTCGCAAATTAATCGCCCCTTTTGGCGGCCATTGAAGAGCCCAGTCGTACTCGTACTATGTTTGTTTGACCGCACCTTTTGGCGGAAAGTTGGGGCCCTAGTTTTCCTGCCCTTTGTGTGGCCAGTGCCAATGAGGAAACCATTCGTACTATTAAGTATTTTACTTTTGTGTTCCAGTCTCTTCTTCTCGTTGCAATTAATAAACTCCTGCTCTAAATCAGCAAGTTCACGAGGCCTTCCCGCTGCACTTCGACTGACACCGAAATACAACCCCTCTGCCTCCACCAACTCGGGTGACACCGAAGCGGATCAAATACATCGCCTAAACGCGCAAGTAGATCGCCTTCAGTCACAAGCAAAGGAACAAGCCAAACAGACATCACTGGCTCTCAGCCACCAGTCTGTGCAATTCTCCTTTGGAACTTATACCTTTGAGATCATTCCCAAATCTCTAGGGACGGGCAAGTTCTACACATACATACACCTAAACAATAGTGGTCAAATTGTCTATATAGGAAAGGGGACAGGTGACCGCTATACAGACACAGCAAGCCGAAGCCAGAGACATCGTTACGACATACTGAACAGCGGATTGACCTCCAATCTAGTACTCATCAATGCAAGTGAAAGTGCTGCGTTAGCACAAGAGGCCTGGCTCATTAATTACTTTAATTGGAGCGGTTTGCACAACCGCATCTCGGGCGAGGGAGTTCCACAGAATTATCTACAGATACGTTGGAGGTTGCCCAATGGCCCGTGGACTTGGGTAGGACGATGACAACCAGACGACCACAGGGAACAGGATCGGTCTACCGCCCCACCGGCAAGGGAACCAAGCGGCGGCCATACTGGATCGCATGGCGTGACCACACAGGCAAGCGGCAGCAGCGCAGCACCTGCCAGAATGACAAGGCTGTCGCGCAGCGCATGCTCGATGCAGAAGTGTCGCGTATGCAGCAAATCCGTTCCGGGCTGCTGGATGTGTCCGCTGAAACTCGACAGTCTGAAGCAAGAAGACCACTAGCCGAACATCTGAGCGACTACCTCGCAGACTGCAAACGAGCAGGCCTGGCCAAGGCCAGCACCAGCCAGAAGCGGAGCCACCTCACTGGCTGGATTGAGTCGCAATCGTTGCGTCTGCTTGCCGATCTAACGGCAGATGCGATGACGCGACACCTCGAAGCCCGACAGATTGAGCGAGACACTTCCGCTCGAACATGGAACTTCATACGGCAGAACGCCGTCGCATTTGCCAACTGGTGCGTCAAGCAGGGCCGACTTGCACAAAATCCACTTGAGGCGGTCCCCAAGCGCGATGAGCAGGCGGACCGGCGGAAGGTGCGCAGGCCGCTGACTGCTGACGAGCTGGCGAGGCTGTTTGATGTTGCCAATCAATGTGGCCGGCTTGAGTGGTACGCATGCGCGTACTACGCCGGACTTCGGAAAGGTGACCTTCGCCGGCTCTGCTGGTCGGATGTGGACTTTGATGCTGGCACGCTGACCATCAGAGGTGGCAAGTCCAAACGTACAGATGTACTGCCGATGCACCCAGAGCTTGCAGGCATGCTCCGCATACGGCTTGAGCAGCAGCCTGCCGTAGGCGCAGCACAAGTGTTCAGCGAGACCGTGACGGACCTCACACGCCAGAGGGACTTCAAGCGAGCAGGCATCCCCCAGACGGACGAGGACGGCCGTACAACGGACCTGCATGCATTGAGGACCACACTTGGAACAAACCTTGCCCGAGAAGGTGTCGCCCCTCAGATCGCCCAGCGGATCATGCGTCACGCCGACTACAAGACCACGCTGGCGCACTACACCGTGTTGGGCGTGACTGACACCGCCGCAGCGGTCGAGTTGCTGCCTGACATCACACGACCTGTGGCTGCTGCGACTGGAACGGAGTCCACCGAAGCAAGTTCCGCGCGCGTAGTCCCGGTCGTAGCGCAACGCACGCGAAACGGTGCAAATCAGCGCGAAACCGCGCAGCGTGAAAGTGGTTCAATCGGAGATGTTGGTGATTCGCAAGCAGCGACTACAAGCGATGTTGCGCGGCGTGGTGCACCGGGGCACACCAAAGCGGGCGGGGGGACTCGAACCCCCAACATTCAGCTTGGAAAGCTGACGCTCTGCCATTGAGCTACGCCCGCGTCGCAAGGTGCGGTACGTAGTGTATCGCACGCTGGATCATTGCAGTTGTCGCTCGCTGCCTGCCGTGGATCGTCGTATCCTGCCACCTGTCATGGCAGACACCTTGCATCTCGATATAGACGCGGTTTCGAAGCAACACGCGAGTTGGCGGGGCGTGGTCGTGAAGATTGGACTTGCACTGGTGCTCTTTGTTGGGCTCTTCATGCTCTTCCACTTTGTGCTCGAACCATATATATCCGCCATGGAAGACTTCATGGATCGCCTTGGCTTCTGGGGGCCGGTGCTCTTTATTGCGGTGTTCCTCGTTGGTACATCGATATTCATTCCCGAATCAATTCTTGCGATCGCCGCTGGCGCGATCTTTGGCCTCTGGATGGGGCTCGTGTGGGTGGTTATTGCTGGCACACTCACCGCCATCATGTGCTTTTGGGTTGGACGCAAACTGCTTCGCGGACGCGTGGAGGGTCTGCTTGGGCAACACCCCAAGATCAAAGCCGTCGACAGAGCGGCATCAACCGCTGGCTTTCGACTCATGGTGCTGCTGAGACTCTCGCCGCTGAACTACACGCTTTTAAATTATCTGCTCGCCGTGAGCCGAGCCAAGTTCAAGCCCTATGTGCTTGCATGCTTCGGCATGTTTCCCGGCAACTTCTCCACCGTGTATGTCGGATTTGCAGCTCGTCACGCAGCGAATCTTGCAGCCGACGTAAAGAGTGATGGCGGACAACTTCCCCCGGGGGACGATTGGGTGCATGAGGTGACGCTCTTCCTTGGCCTCGCTGCGGCCATTATCGCAACCATTGTGGTCGCCAAGATCGCCATGCGGGCTATTCGAGCCGCTGCCGACACGGCCTTGAGC
The DNA here is from genome assembly GCA_014238965.1 of Phycisphaerales bacterium. GTDB lineage: Bacteria > Planctomycetota > Phycisphaerae > Phycisphaerales > SM1A02 > JABAAC01. The sequence goes on from JABAAC010000054.1 coordinate 3,807, forward strand.
GAACCTGCTGTCTGAACAAGATTTGGGTTGTGGGCGGAGCCATGCTGGGGTACCGTTTGAGGACCGCCCGGAGAGGGCGGTACCTTTGGAAGAGGAGATTCTGAATGCCACTGACTCGCGCTATCGCCACACTCGGCCTTCTGACTGGCCTTGCAGTTGCTGCTTGCCCCGCTGTGGCAAGCCCTATTGCCATCGTTCCAGTCATCGATCTGCCGAGCCTAGACTTTCATGCAGTCGAAGCAGAAGACGCCCTCCGCGACGCCGAAGGTCTCGCTCCTCGATACGCGATTCCACACGACGTCGTCATCACGCCTGCAAGCCACGGCATCTGGGAAGTACTCAACGACGGACGACTCAACTGGCGACTGCGCATCACGTCTCCACTGGCGGTATCCATCAACCTCGGCTTCGAGCGATGGTCACTTCCCTACTCCGCTGAGATGACAGTCGCAACGGCAGACGGCCGCCACACAATTCGGCCATTCACAAGTGACGACAACAAGCCCCACGGCGAACTGTGGACACCGCCCGTCCCCGGCGACGATCTGCTGATTTCTATTGCAGTGCATCCGAAGGACCGCTCATTGATCGAGTCGTCAGTCGTGCTCACCAGCATCAATGTTGGCTACCGCGGGTACTACGACATGGTCGACGGCGCCCGATCAGGCAGTTGTAACTACGACGTCACTTGCCCCGAGACTATTGGGTGGGAGAATGAAATCCCATGCGTCGCTGCGATTTCCACCGGAGGCTCGCTGTTCTGCACCGGTTTCATGGTCAACAATCTTCGGAACGACCGAACCCCCCTCTTCATGACGGCCAAACATTGCGGTGTGAATTCTGGCAACGCCGCCTCACTCGTGACGTACTGGAATTACGAGAATGACCCCGCAGTCAATTGCCCTGGCGCTGGCGGCGAAACCGGCACGCTTGACCAGTTCCTCACAGGATCCAGTTTCCTTGCGGACAATTCACTCAGCGACTTTACGCTCGTTCGCCTGGACAGCTCTCCGCAAGATGAGTGGGAGATTTCCTACTGCGGCTGGGACGCCGGCCCGCAAGCATCCGACTGGTCGGTTGCGATTCACCACCCAAGCGTGGACGCGAAGCGATGGTCGATTGACTATGACCCCAGCGAGGTCTATGGCTACAACACTCCGGGTGATGACCACATTCGCATCTTTGACTGGGACCTTGGCACCACCGAACCTGGCTCATCCGGCTCGCCCCTCTTTGACCAAGACCATCATGTCATCGGTCAGTTGCACGGCGGCTATGCCGCATGTGGCAATGACAGCGAAGACTGGTACGGACGGTTCTACACATCATGGACCGCCGGCAGTTCGCCAAGCACCCGCTTGAGCGATCACCTTGATCCAGACAATACTGGCAGCACAGTGTGTGACACGCTTCCTGGCGTAGGCATGAGTGTGCAGCCGGCAGGCGACGTCGTGCATAGTTGCGTCGGTGGATGCCAGAGCCCAATGCCCGACATGGTGGTCTACACCATTCAGAATGCTTCCCCAGATGCCATCGCATGGTCTGCATCGATCAAGGGGAGCTCCTTCTTGACAATCGACGGCCCAAGTTCAGGCAATATCGCCCCCGACGGAACAGTCGATCTGATTGTTGTCGTCGAGGCCGCTGGCTGGATGAACGGAAGTTACGAATCGGTGCTCTCGATATTCGACGACACCAATGGCATTGAAATGCATCGCAACCACACGCTCGAGATTGGGCTGACTGGATTCGATGTGAGTCCCGAAAACGACTTCATCGCTGGTGGGCCGCTCGGCGGACCATTCACGACCACACAGTTGTACACGGTGGTGAGCAATCGACCATCGCCCTTCACGATGCAGGTCTCGGCCGATGTGCCGTGGATCTCGTTCAATGGCGGTGCTGGCCCTGTGGAGTACGAGTTCAACGATATCGGCGAAACCGCCGTCATCGTGGTTGGCTTCTCTGATGCTGCCGACAAGTTGCCGGCGGGCTTGGCCTACGGTTCTGTGACGTTTGACAACCTCGACCCAGTGGGCGAAGGCGACACGAGCCGAGACGTCACACTCGATGTTGGTCGCTTTACCTACACGGCCTACGACGTGCCAATTCCAATCGTGGATAACACCGAAATCACCAGCACCATCGAAGTCAACGATGCCTATTGCATTGGCGACATCGACATCGAGCTCGACATCACGCATACCTTTATCGGGGACCTCATCGTCGATCTCGAGGCACCCTCTGGTGTAACGGTCAGGTTACATGACCGAACAGGCAGCAGCGACGATGACATTCATGTCGTGTACGACGACGACGGTGGAACCTTGCCGGACGGCCCGGGCGAATTGGCCGACTTCATCGGTGAAATTGTCACCGGAACTTGGACCCTGCGAGTCAGCGACAATGCTGGCGCAGACCAAGGATCGCTCGATGCATGGACGCTCAAGATTGCTTCCACAGGAGATTCGTGTCCGCCTTCGGCCAGCGATATCAATACAGCAACAGATGCTGACACGCCCGTGGACATTCAACTCATCGGCGCGAGTTCCGAAGGCAATCCGATTTCCTTTGAGATCACCAGTCTGCCAACAGACGGCGGACTCATCGACCCCAATGGCGGAGGCATCAACTCGGTGCCGTACACGCTGGCTTCGATGGGAGATATCGTGACCTACTCACCTGACAACGGTTTCATTGGCGGCGATGCATTTACGTACCGCACCTTTGATGGCGTGTACTCCGAAGAGGCGCTAGTCACCGTAGAAGTTGGATCAATTCCCAACCCAGACGACTGCCACCAGGCGTTTGACCTTCCAAATGGCCAGTGGGACTTCAGTACGCTCGACGCAACAACTGACGGCGACGCACACACTGATTGCGAATTTGATGGCCAGACGTATCACGACATCTGGTTCAGATACACGGCCTGTGGTGACGGGAGTTTGCTCGTCAGCACCTGTAGTGCAGCTGACTTTGATACCGATTTGGTGCTCTATGACACATCATGCCAGGGCGGCATGCTCGCCTGTAATGATGACACCGCTGGATGCGATGGCTACACGTCGGAGGTGACGGTTAATGTCACCGAAGGCGATGTCGTCATCATCCGCGTTGGCGGCTGGAATGAAGGCAATCAGGGCACCGGCACGCTGACCATCGCAGGACCCGAGGGCAATTGCGGCCCAGAGCCCTGCGACGGCGATTTGACCGGTGATGGCGTCGTTGACGTCAACGACATTCTGGAAGCTGTTGCCGGATTCGGTGATATCTACGGCGTTGATGACATTCTGCTGGTCTTGGAGAACTTCGGCAATTCTTGCTAGCCCTTGATGGGCTGGCCTAGGCTTGGCGCGCGGCCAGAGAGATCGAGAGAACACATCGCCCGTGACAATTGTCGCGGGCGATGTCGTTTTGCATTCCCGAGTCGCCTTGCCCCCGCTTCGCTCTACAATACGCACTTCCCATGATCCCCCCTTCTGTGTCATTGACGTCCTCAACTCCAGGCGCCACCGGTCTACTGCTCCAGCCTGACCTGCCTGTTTGCCAAGCTGGCTTTCCGCTTGACCGATATGACGACGCATTTAAGCCATATGCCGAGGAGTACCTCGCGCTGCCAGATCACACCGAAGCAAGTGTGCTTCCTTGGCTTGACAGCTATGTGCTGCCGGCAACAGACTACTTTGGGGATGCGTTGCTACTGCTTGCGCACTTCTATATGGGCGGCGAAATCGTCTCATTGATTGAACGATATGGCGGCTCTGTTTCAGATAGTTATGTACTGGCCTTACAGGCGCTCCGCCAGCCAGACAAAAAGGTAATCGTCGAGTCTGCCGTTCACTTCATGGCCGAAACCGTCGCCATTCTGGCGGCCGAAGATCAAGCAGTCTGGATTACCAATCCTCGCGCTGGCTGCACCATGGAAATGATGGCCAAAGACTGGATGGTTGATCCGATCGCAACGCAACTCGTTGATCGATACGGCGACGATCTTGCGACTGTTGCCTACATGAATACATCCGGTCGGCTCAAAGCCCTAGCCGGACACACGGGAGGTGCGGTATGCACCAGCAGCAATGCGCATCTCGTCGTGGATGCGATTCGTAAGACGTCTGAAAAAGTCTTCTTTGTGCCCGACACACACCTCGGCCGAAACACGGCGCATCGACTGGGTATAGATCCTGCGAGGATTGCCGAGTTGCCAATGCCAAGCACGCTTTCGACCGATACCTGCCTGCAGGATCTGCCTGGCGGTCTGGACAGACTTGATCAAGCCGACTTGATCCTTTGGGGCGGCTTCTGTGGCGTTCATACCATCTTTACCACGGACCAAGTCAAGTGGTATCACGCCGAGGGCTGGGAGGTGCATGTGCATCCCGAATGTCCACTCGAGGTGGTCCAAGCAGCAGACGGTTCTGGGAGCACCAACTATCTTTGGTCCAAAGTTGCCAATGCGATGCCTGGGGCAAAACTTGCTATCGGCACCGAAGGACACTTTGTCCAAAACGCACGGCGGCTCGCAGAAACTCGAGGCGTAGAAGTGCGTCACCTTGCCGATATCCCAGACGCCACCGCTGCTGGGTGTGGCTGCGCCACGATGAGCCGGAACGACCCCCCACATCTGGCCGGCATGCTCGATCTGCTCAGGCGAGGCGAAGCACCGGATATCAATCGCGTGTTGCCAGGTGACCAAATCGACGACGCTTCGGGCACGCGGACACGGCTCTCATCATCCGAGCAAGCCAGGCTTGTACGCGATGCCACGCTGGCCCTCCATCGGATGATCGACATCACCGAGGCAGCGAACACATGAACAAACTCCCGACAGGAGTCTCTTCAGATCGAGTAGCGACCATGCGGTTCGATGTCGTTGTGGTTGGCTGCGGTGCTGCTGGTGCGACGTGCGCATTGGCTGCAGCGTCAAGAGGGCTTCGAGTCGCAGTAGTTGCAAAAGGCGCGAGTACCGATACAAATACGAGTTGGGCCAGAGGCGGCGTCGCCGCGGTGCTGGCCGATGATGACTCTATTGACCAACACGTTGCGGACACGCTTGCGTGTGGTGGCGTGCTTTGCGATGAGGATGTTGTGCAAACAGTCATTTCGGGCGGACCTGAAGCGATCGAACGCCTCATGGCCCTTGGCGCAATCTTTGATCGCAGTGACACTGGATCGCTCTCACTTGGACGCGAAGGTGGACACACGCGTCATCGCATCGTGCACGCCTCTGGCGACGCGACCGGCCCTGCTGTGCAGCAAGCACTGCGATGTGGCATTGCACAAGCCGATCGCATCACCATGTTTGGCGGCGCATTTGCATTGGATGTGTTGACCGACCAGCACGGTCGAGTTCGGGGCCTGCTAGCCAAACTTGATGGCGGCCAAGTCGTTGCGTTACAGGCATCGGAAGTGGTTCTTGCAACCGGAGGCGCAGGGCAGATCTACCGGGAAACAACCAATCCAGTGCTTGCCACCGGCGACGGGCTCGCGATGGGCCTACGGACCGGCGCCGTGGCACGAGACTTAGAGTTCTTCCAGTTTCACCCCACGTGTTTGTACATTGCTGGTGCAGCCCGGGTACTGATTAGCGAGATTGTTCGCGGCGGCGGCGGTGTACTTCGTGATCGTGATGGTGATCGCTTCATGTCAAGTGCCCACGCAGACGCAGAACTCGCCCCTCGTGACGTCGTCACGCGAGCAATCACGACACGCATGGCGAATCTCGGCGACACCAATGTGTTTCTCGATCTCAGCGAGATTTCGGGTGACCCGCACCAGTTGTATCCCGGCATCAGTCGGACCTGCGCAGCATTCGGAATTGACATCGCCACCGACCCGGTTCCGGTCCGCCCCGGGGCCCACTACATGATCGGTGGCCTGAAGACGGACCTCGATGGCCGCACTAGTACGCTCGGGCTGTGGGCAGTAGGCGAGTGTGCCAGTTCGGGTCTGCATGGCGCCAACCGGATGGGCTCGAATTCACTGCTCGAAGGCCTCGTGATCGGGCATCGGTGCGGCCGATGTATCGATCCCACCGACTACACATCCGCTCGGGTGAGTCCGGATACTGGTGAGACCACCCCACCTGTGCGGCTGAACCTCACTGACCTGACGTACTCGATGAAGGCCCTCATGTCCCGCCAAGTCGGCGTCGAGCGTGCCGGTGAGCAACTCATATCGGCACAGACGCAATTAGCCTTCTGGTCGGATGTCACCGAGCAACTCGCTCCGCCAGTTCCCCAGGCGTGGGAACTTCGCAACATGCTCTTGATTGCGGGGGCGATGGCATACTCTGCGGCAAGCCGCGAAGAGTCACGCGGTGCACACTGCCGGAGTGACTTCCCAGAAACACAAATCGACGCAGCTCATACAGAGTGCACGCTCGATGGTCAGTCTTTTAAAATCACCCGAATGATGGCGACGAGGGTGGGTACTTGAAATCATCTGAGCCGCCTCGCCGAGAGGTGTCGTCGATTCTCCGCACCTGGTGGCCACTTGCGGCGAGTTGGCTCTTGATGGGCGTCGAACTGCCGGCCATCAGCGCCGTTGTTGGGCGACTCCCGCAGGCCGAAATCATGCTCGCCGCATTTGGTGGCGTGGTGTTCCCAATTGCGCTGCTCATTGAGTCGCCCATCATCATGATGCTCGCTGCATCAGCCACTTGGAGCCGTGACACCGAGTCCTTTCGCCAACTCGAGCGGTTCATGGTGCGGCTCTCACTCGGTTTGACAGTGCTCGCGGCCGCCATTGCCTTTACGCCGCTCTACAGACTCGTCGTGGTGCCGCTGCTTGATGTGCCCGAACCTATTCGGGCTCCGGCTCAACTTGGTCTACAAATCATGGTGTTTTGGACGTGGGCCATTGCCGACCGCCGTTTTCGACAAGGCGCACTGATCAAGTTTGGTCACCGTAGCGCGATCATTCAAGGGACAATCGGTCGGCTTATTGTGACCTTCTTGTCTCTCTGGCTACTCTGGCGAAACGGGTTCAGCGGCATTGTGACCGCAACGGTGAGCCTGTCACTTGGCGTCTTTGCAGAAGCTGCATTTGTGAGAGTACGGGCGAAGCAATTGCTTCCAGGCACATTGCAGGCGGTCGGAACTGCCTTGAGCAAGCCACGTGCAACTTCGCTGCTTGCCTTCTATGTGCCGCTTGCGTTGACGCCCATGCTGGTGTTGGCAGCCCAGCCGATTGCGGCGGCGGGAATCACGCGGATGCCACTGCCGCTTGAGGGGCTCGCCGTATGGGGCCCGCTTGGCGGCTTGGCATTTCTAATGCGTTCTGCGGGGTTGGCATTCAATGAGGTAGTCATCGCCCACGCCGATGAGCCCGGGGCCGAGGCCAGGTTGCGTCGATTCGCTTGGGGTTGGGGCATGGGGTTCACACTGATTCTTGGCGTGATCGCAATAACCCCGCTGGCTGACCTTTGGTTCCAAGACGCCATTGGTCTTGACCCCCAACTTGCGGACCTTGGCGTGGCTGCCCTCTGGCTTGCTGTACCCCTGCCGATCCTGACTTTTTTGCAGTCGCACTGGCAGGGGCTGCTTGTTCATCGGCACCGAACCCGGGCGGTGACCGGGTCGGTGGGCCTCTTTCTGATTGTGACGGTGCTGATCATTGTGGCTGGGGTATTCATCGGGCGGTGGTCAGGGCTGGAAGTGACACTCTTTGCCTTCACCGTGGGCAATACCGCCCAACTCCTCTGGCTTCGATATAAATGGCGAATCGAAGGCCAACAGCGTCCTGACCAGCCAGAAACCGGCATTGTTGTACCCGAACCATTCTGAAAAACTCGGAACCAATCGGCTGAATTAAGCGGATTCAAAGTGCGTCCGGCCCCAGATGCGGTACCTTGAGGAGCCATTGTCGGTCACTGCGCCGCTAGTTAGAACAGATAAAGGCAAGGCACTAAGTGCTTGTCAAAGAGAGGATTGAGACCCATGCGCGTATCACTAGTTACTTCGCTCTCTCTCGCCATGATTGGCGGGGGCATGCTTGCTTCCACTCAGTTGGCCTCTGCTTCGGCTAGCGGGGGAGTAGATTTCTACGACGTCACTACGGTGTTTGTGGGTGAGGACGGGTATGGCGGTGGCGGCACCGACGTCGAGTACTACGGCACATCCAGCGGAATCCAGGGCTGGGCAGTTGCTACGACCGCCTGTAACGAAGGCAATATTGTGGCCCCGTGGTACGGCGGCACTACAGACGTGCCAGTCATTGCTCAGCAGTTCTACCGATACAAGGATGGGCGATTCGAACAAATCGGCATGAGTTGGCTGAAGCACAGTTTCTGTGCAGTCAGCGAACCTGGCTGTGGCAGTTGCCAGAGCACAGGATGTAATACGCTGGGCGTCGGATGCGCTGATACCTACTGGGCTGATCTCAATGCAAATATCGACGCTCCGCGGAGCGAGATCAACGCCACGACCGGCGAGTATTCATATCCATTCTCGATTGCCCCGAGTGGTCCGTCAACGATCCGTGCCCGCGTTCAATTGCTTCCAGCGGACATCGACCCCAGCCAGAACTCAGGCGCTCAATATTGGATCGAAGGCCAGTATGTTGAGCCAGGTGAAAGCATCTGGGACGTGCAGAACAACAATGCATCATCACGATCTGTGCGATTTACCTCAACTACGAACTGCCAAGGCCTGTCCCCAACAGCGTTCAGAGTTCCTGCAGTTACTCGATGGGCAGATGTCGATTCAAACGCGACTGTCGTTGAAGTATTCACCGACGAAACTGGACAAGGGGGCGAAGGTGTTGTTGCTGGGCTGCTTCACTTTGGTCACTCCGCGACTGATAACGGCAACGGCAACTATCACTACGAGTACCTCATTCACAATCAAACCTCGCATCGTTCAGTTGGCTCATTCAGCATTCCGGTGCCAGACTGCGTCAGCATTTCAAATGTTGAGGTTCGCATGCCGCAGTATCACTCTGGTGAGACTGTTGAGAACACGCCGTGGACATGGGCACATTCCGGTGGCACGCTGACATTCTCAACCCCGGCACATACGGGAGGCAACAACAACACTGGCCCCGCCATCCGCTGGGGCACTATGGCGAATGTCCGCTTCGATGCGGACGCTTCACCAGTTGAGACCTACGGTTCGCTTGGCCTCTGGCGTTCCGGCCCTGGCGATGCCTCCAACGCAGTAGCCCTCAAGGCACCAGACTGTGAAGACAACCCTTGCCCTGCTGACCTCAACGGGGATGGCACGGTCAACGTGGACGATCTTCTGGCTGTTGTCGCTGAATACGGCACGCCAGGTGGCGATGTCAATGGCGACGGTATCGGTGATGTCGATGACATCCTGATCGTTTTGGCTGCATTCGGCACTGATTGCTGATTTCAGCTGTCAAATTGCTTGTCCCCCCTCCCGCGACGGGTTCGGCTGTGCCGAGCCCGTCGCGGTCTTTGATGGTTTCATCGTCTGCAAGCAGGGCTTTAGGCCTCTCAGCCCTCGGGGGGGTGTTATGTAACGGGTTTTTTGTTTGAATCGGAACCTAAGCCCCAGAATTGCGGACCACTACTTGCATTCCCTGCTCGTTGGCTTAATCTTCAACGAGAGGGAGATAGGTAGGGTTTTTGGTCAGGGGACCCATGGAGAGGGTATTGGTGCATACGCCATCGAACCTGAAGACCCGATAGACTTGGTTCAGCCACTGTGTACGGTGGTTGAATGCGTTGATTGACCCGCGGCCCTCACAGGCCCATTGCAGGAATGAACTCACTGATGAACTCACTACTGAACACCCCCCGGCACATCACCACGCGGCGAGCATTTACCCTGATTGAGCTTTTGGTGGTGATCACAATCATCGCCATCCTCATGGGAATTCTTCTGCCCGCACTTGCCCGTGCACAAGAGAACGCTCGTCGGCAAACTGACAAGAGCCTTCTCCGCC
>JABAAC010000113.1 GCA_014238965.1 Phycisphaerales bacterium
AATTGACACGAGCGACGTTGGCCATGACCAGTTGATCGTCAATGGCACAGCGGTCCTTAGCGGTGGCATGCGAATCGTCGCCGAACCTGAATGGAATCCAGCATCAGGAACTGAGTTCCAGTGCTTCCTGGCCGATGACATTGAAGGTCGATTCGACGTGGCATTCATGCCTGGACTTGGCGCTGATCGGTATGTAAAACTCGTCTATCCAGGCGAGGCCCGCCATGGTGGAAGCCTAATTTCAGTACAGGTAGATGACTTTGAAAACGTGCTTGGATTCGGAGAACCCAATGCCATCGATCTCGACGACGAGCCCAGTGATCTGGTGGTCGCTGACTTCAATGCTGACTCGCTCGCTGATGTCGCGCTGACCATGCCCGGCAGTGGCGCAGGATCGGTTCTGGTCCTGCTCAATGACGGTGCTGGTGGCTTCGGATCAGTACAGCAGATCACCGTCGGAGACGGTCCGATCTCCATCGCGGCCGGTGACGTCGACGGCGATGGCAACGTCGATCTGGCAACTGCAGATGCCAACGCCGGAGGGATCAGCGTCCTTGCAGGATCTTCAGGCGGCACGTTTGGCGCGGCAACCGCAATTACCACCGGCTCGAGTCCATCATGCATCACGATGCTTGACGCGGATGGGGATGGAGCGAGCGAAATTGTTGTTGGGGACGTCATAGACGAGAAGCTGACCATTGTCTCAGGACTGAATCTGCAAGGCGGAGGCAACACGATCGACATTCCTGGAGGTGGAGGCCCTGTCATTCTGACTCCATCACCGGTACTGGACCCTAAGGATGAAGATGATGACTGGGTGGGCGTTGGGTATGGGACACTTCAGGGGAACGCCGGGATGCTGCTCAAGACAGCTGAAGGCTGGGCAATGGGCAGTCTCTTGCCTACGGGCACTTCACCCAACGGCCTAGCCGCAAGCGATCTCAATGCTGACGGACGCACCGACTTGATCTTTACCGGTGATAATGGTGTCGTCTCTGTCATGCTCGCTAACGCGGATGGAGCACTCTCACCAGCAGTGCTCTTGCCGGCAGCCGACTTTGCCACTGCGCCGATATCGGTTGACTTTGACAGAGATGGCGACAATGACGTTTTGATGATCGGCGAGTCCGACGGCTCTGGCTTGACGGGCATGCTGCTGCGAAACGACTCCAATCTCACGAACTTCGAACAGTTGCTACTAGCCGATGGCATGAACGTTGACCTAGGCGCACATCCACTTCTCTTGGGCGCTGGCGATCTGGACGGTGACAACCTAGAAGATGTGATTTCAATCAACGGAGCAGATGCGCTGCGCGGAATGATGCCAACGTTGTCGCAAACCCCGAACAACTCCAAGCCGAGCCCTGTCAAGCCTTGTCCCGGCGATGCAAACGGAGATGATGTTGTCAACATCGAGGATCTTCTATCGCTGCTGTCTCAATGGGGGGACTGCGAGGGTTGCTCGGCGGACTATGATGGCGATGGAGTAGTCGACATCGAGGACTTGCTCATCATGCTTGGTAGTTGGGGCGATTGTCCTTAATAGCCCCCCACCACAACGTGAATGTCGACGGTTCGAATCCGTTCACCCGCTTTGCGTTTAACGGTCCGCAAGGGCCGTTTTTTATTGGTTTTGGTGCTGTTTCAGAATCATCAGCATGCGCGCTTCCAACCCCTCTTAACGCACTGTTACGCAGGGTGTCGCGTCCCAACTGCTGAGGAATAAGCTGGGGGTGAAGCCCAGAGTGGAGATCTCTCAGATTGACCATTGATGGGTTGCACCAGAGCCCCTAGACTCGACGGGCCCGCTGGACGAGAAGCCTTCCGGGGCATAGGGAGAGTGCAGGATGGGATACGGAATGTTCACTGTAGGCGTTGCCGCTTCGCTGTCGTTTTCAACAGTTGCATCCGCGGGATTGATGGGACAGACGGTCGATCTGAATCTTCTTGCCGACGACAACCCGTTCAATGGTGGGTACGAGACGCTGCTTGGCGACGTGCTCGTGACGAACGAGGTTGAGTGGTCAAACTCTGGCGAAGTCTACAACTACGATGATCCCGACAACCCTGTGTACGTCGGGTGGTCGGAAATGTCGATCGACATCGGCGACAACTGGATCGACTTCACATTCAGGGCCTCAATCAACTACGGTCCCGGAGTCGACTGGGCGGTCTTCTACACGCTGCCCAATGCCGGGTTCAACGGGGTCGAAATCATTTCGCAGGTGGGCGATCTGGGCATCGCCTCGGCGTGGGCTTCGCACTTTGGTACTTTGACATCCGGCCATATCGCCCAGTGGGATCTCTGGCAGGACGTCGATCCGTCATTCAATGATTGGGTGAACAGCACGGCCCAGGACCCCTTGGATCCGAACCGTCTGGGGCTTGCCGATCCAACCATGCTCCGGTGGAATCTTCAGGGCATCGCCTGGGAGTACACACCCGACGGTTCGATCATCTCTTCCGGTATCCGCGTCGATCTGGCATTCGTACCCGCACCTGGTGCGCTTGGGCTGATCGCCTTCGCAGGCATCGGGATGGGCCGCCGCCGCCGCCGCTGAGGCAGTAGCCTTGCGATCCAGCGCATCGACGCGCACCAATTCGCACGTGACAACGGACACAGCGGACCTTCGACCCACGCACAAAACCAC
>JABAAC010000117.1 GCA_014238965.1 Phycisphaerales bacterium
AGGGCCTCAGCGTTGAGTTCGGTCTTTCGAATAAGAAAGTAGTCACACAACATGATGCCGGCAATGGGCCCCAGCAAAGCGCTGTACCCAATAAGCCACACGAAGATGTAGTCTGACAGGTCGGTCATCAGTCGCCACGGCATGATCAAGATCCCGATCACAGCAGTCGCCATGGCTCCGGTGCGAAAACTGATCCACCTTGGCGCCAAGTTGGAGAATCCATTGGCCGGACTGACAACATTGGCTGCCAGATTGGTCGAGAGAGTTGCAATGAGCAATGCCAGCATCGACAGCACTACAACCCATGTCGAGCCCATTCTTGCAACAAGTTTGACTGGATCCCAAATCGCCTCGCCGTAGAGCACGACCGTGGCCCCGGTCACCATGATGCCCACAAAGGAGAAGAGCGTCATTGTCGATGGGAGGCCCATCAACTGACCAGCCGCCTGATCGGCCTGGGTTCTGCAGTACCGCGTGAAGTCCGGGATATTCAAACTCAGCGTCGCCCAGAACCCGACCATGGCGGTCAACGCTGGAAAGAAGATGGTCCAGAACGACACACCATCTGGCCGGGACGAACTGCTCGTAAACAACACTGATATGTCATCAACTGCCACAAAGGCCCAGATCAGAAGCCCAATTCCGCACGCAATCAAGAACGGTGCGGCGTAGGCCTCGAGCCATTTGATCGACTCGATACCAGTCAGCACGATCACTACATGGACGACCCAAAATGCGATGAAGCAAAGAAACTGTCCAATCGAGATTCCAAGAAAGGGCAGGAAGTCCGCCTCTGTTGCAGGCGTAATCCATCCAAGCGCACCGAGGATGGAGTAGATCGCCGCCCCACCGATCCATGTCTGAATACCGAACCAGCCACAGGCCACGATCGCCCGGGCAATAGATGGCACATGGGCGCCGACGGTTCCAAAACTTGCACGCGCCAGAACAGGAAATGGAACGCCATACTTGGTGCCGCCATGACCATTGGCAACCATCGGGCCAAGCACGATGAGGTTGCCGAGCAACACCGTCAGCACCGCCTGCCACCAGGTCATGCCGGCAGCAATCATGGTGGCGGCGAGCATGTACGTCGGAATGCACACGGCCATGCCAACCCAGAGCGCAGCGATATTCCACCTGGACCATGTTCTGGCCTCAAGTGGAACCGGCGCCAGATCGGCATTACTCAGCGGGCCATTCATTCGCCAGTCAGCGGCCCGTACGTTTCAGGCCTGCGATCACGGAAGAATTGCCATGTATTGCGAACCTCTTCAATCACGTCAAGATCAAGGTCCGCGATCACGACTTCATCATCATCCCGGCTGCCCTCGACCATGATCTGGCCGCGAGGATCGCAGAAGTACGACTGGCCGTAGAACTTCCCGATATTCCAAGGGGCTTCGGTGCCGACTCGATTGATGGCCCCAACATAGAACTGGTTCGCCACGGCATGGGCCGGCTGCTCGAGTTTCCAGAGATACTCGCTCAGGCCCGCAACCGTCGCGGACGGATTGAAGACGATTTCGGCGCCGGCTAGCCCAAGCGCTCGTGCGCCTTCGGGGAAGTGCCTGTCGTAGCAGATGTAGATGCCAATTTTCCCGGCGCTGGTCTCGAACACCGGATACCCATCGTTTCCGGGAGTGAAGTAGAACTTCTCCCAGAAGCCGGGGTTGCAATGCGGGATGTGATGCTTGCGGTACCTGCCCAGATAGTCGCCATGCTCATCGATGATTGCGGCGGTGTTGTAGTAAACACCCGTCATCGCTTCTTCGTAGATCGGAACAACCAGAATCATCGAGTGTTCACGCGCAACCTGCTGCATAAGTTTCACGGTCGGCCCATCGGGCACGGCTTCGGCGGTTCGGTACCAGCGCGGGTCCTGCTCGGCGCAGAAGTACGGGCCGTAGAAGATCTCCTGCAGACAGCAGATAGTGGCGCCCTGCTGTGCGGCCTGGGCAATCATCGTCAGGTGTTTGTCGATCATCGCCTGCTTGACTGCCGCAAGGTCACTGCAGTCGGAGAGCGGGTTGGATGCTTGAATGAGCGCGGCGCGGGTAATGCGTGGCATGGGTGAATTGAACCTTTAGAACCACCGACTGACGAGAATTCGACACTCAGTGAAGAATCGTACGGAGTCCTCACCATTGGCGTGGAGTGATCCAAAGAAGGAGTCCTTCCAGCCCGAGAACGGAAAGACAGCCATCGGGGCCGGGACGCCGACATTGATGCCGATCATGCCGGCACCCGCTTCGGTGCGAAATCGATTCGCGTCGTATCCACTGGACGTGAAGATGACGGCCATGTTTCCGAAGGGTGATTGTTGGGTCACTTCAATGGCACCATCGAGCGCGTCTTGCCGCATGATCGATAAAACTGGGCCGAATATTTCGTCTTCCGCCAGCGACATGCCGCCGGTGACATGGTCAAAGATCGTCGGACCGACAAAGCAACCGGTATCGGGCATGTCTGCGGCGCGTCCGTCGAGCATCAGCGTGGCACCGTCCGCCACCCCCGCGTCGATGGCCCCAAGCACGCGAGTTTTGCTCGCCGCG
>JABAAC010000116.1 GCA_014238965.1 Phycisphaerales bacterium
CGAAACTGTGTGGGACCTCCCGAGACCGGATGGCACCTCACGGATGTTCATCTTGGAACATACCGATCCCATCAAGGTCAAGGATCTGCTAACGACGGTCCTTGGCGGCAGTTCATCGAGTTCCTCATCAGGCCGAACCGGGGGGCAGGCCCAAGGCAACCGGGCTGATGCGACGGCCGGCGTCTCAGGCGTCTACGAAATGGAAGCATTTTCAGATCGAAACGCCTTGCTGGTACTGGCTAAGACCGTGGAGAGTTTCTCGTTCATCGAGAACATGATCGATCAGATCGATCAGCCAACCGATGCCGGGCTTCCCGAAATCATCACGCTCAAATATGCCGACGCTGTTGCCCTAGCCGAGGAGCTGAATATTCTGCTCGCAAAGTCCGGGGGGCGCGTCTCCCTGCCGCGGCCCGACGCTGGCCTGAGCGCCGAGGGATTCTCGAGCGACGGCATCAATATCTCCGGGCCAGACACCGCTGATTCTGCCGCCGATCTGCAATTCCCATGGGGCAACGCAAGCAATGAAGATGAGCAGTCACCCGAATCCGCCCTCATTGGCAAGGTTCGAGTCATGCCGATCATTCGGCAGAACGCGCTCGCGATTCTTTCTCCACCGGCGTACCGAGAACCAATGCGGAAGCTGATCGAATCATTCGACCAGCCACGCCGCCAGGTCATGCTCTCCGCGACCATCGTAGAAGTCGACATTGGAGACGATCTCAACCTCGGCATGCGACTTGGCAATGGGTGGACACCAAACCTCGGCGCAATTGTCAACGGCGATGTCGGACTGACTTTGGGCGGCATTGACTTCCTAACCAATATGCTTAATGCACCCCAGACAAATACATTGCAGCTTGGTCCATTTGGCATCAAGGTCATCATTGAGGCGCTGAACTCGATCACGAATACGCGGATCATTCAGGAACCGCGTGTCTTCACCGCGGACAATGAAGAAGCCGTCTTCTTTTCTGGCCAGGAATACCCCATCGCAACAGGCACTGTCGAAACTTCCGTTGGAGTTTCGAACCTCTCCACCACCATTGAGTACAAAAACATCGGCGTATTCCTCAATGTGCGGCCTCGTATTACAGAGGAAGGCGCAGTTGACCTCTCGATTAGCCTTGAACTCTCGCAGGCCCAGGGCGAAGTGAATGTCGGTAGTACCAAGAGCGAAGTATTCGGCCGCAAGCAAGTGACGACGCATGCCATTCTGCTTGATGGCCAAACCATCGTGCTTGGCGGGCTTCTCAAAGAGCTCGAGAGCATCAGACGTGATCGCATACCATTCTTGGCAGACATCCCACTCATCGGACACCTGTTTGAATTCAATGACGAAAAACTCGAGCGGACTGAGTTGATTGCATTCATCACGCCAACCGTTGTGCACCGCCCAATGGACAATTACACCAACTTCAACATCGCCGACCTGTCTCGACTTGAGGCTGTGTCACAACCGCTCGCCGAACAGCTCAAGGAAGGCCAGAAAATCATCGACCTCAATGTGCATGAGCGACTCAAGGATAAGACCTCTGCACTGCCTGGCGGAAACACCACGCCCGATCAGCAATCGATCCAAACTGAGATCGATTCGTTCCAGCCGGTATTGATTGAGTTGACTCCGCACAATGAGAACGACCAGTGAATGCCTCCCTTGCCGCATATGCCGCAGCCACATTGGCTGTGATCGGAGCGGCGGGCTGTGAACAGTCGAAGTGGCCCCAGCGAACACCACTAAGCCCGTCGACCGCGACAGCCATTAATGAGATTGCTGCGCAGCAAAACGAGTCAAATGATATCGCTGCCTCATCATTCAATGGCGAGTCGTGGGGTATTGGCACTGTGCCGTGGAACTCAACCATTCTGCCACTGCTCAGTCCAAATGGACAGTGGATTGCGACGAGTACTGGTGTACCCCCAAGTCAAGCCACTCAACTTGCATTGCCAAATGCGCCTGTCCCAATGGACTCCATTGTTGAAATCTGGGAAGTACTCACTGGCCGAGGTGGAATTCGAGCCCAGAACACGATTTCGGGCTCGATCGTGCTTACCAATACAGCTGATGACGAAGGATTCTTGATCGAGTCGCCACAAGCGGATGGAAGTCGGTGGATCGGAAAGATTGATTGGCGAACGGGCGACCTCAAGTGGCTCGTGCAAGACGACAGAATCAACACAATGCCATCACTTGGACCCGGTGGACGACTCGCATGGTGCGTTCGCACCACTGATGAAACGGAACTCTCGCTGACCATCCGCTTCTCGGATGATCGTGAGTTTCTATTGCCCCCGAGCAACGGCGAGTGGCTGCTTCCAATGTGGAGTTCGCGTGGCACTCGCCTCTCGGCCTGGCTTCTTGGATCAGATAATGTGCTCTCGCTCGTTTCCCTGGATGGGCAGTCACCGGACACACTCGGGGTGAACCTCAAACAAGTGCTCATCATGAACGGCGCCAACCGCTGGGATGCCATCCGGGCCACCGCCAATCGAGTGGCCGTACAAGGGCTGCGGCCCCCACTACTTGAAGAAGTCGTCTTCTATCACCCCATCAAACAACGTATGGCCGTGTGGATGCCGCTGGGTATCAATGCAGACCAAGTCACGCCGCTGGCCACTGGGTCGATCGATGCGGTGCACGATCTGAATGGCAACTTCCTACTCACCATGCCAAAGGGTCTGCACTGGCAGGACATTTTCGATCTCAAGCGAATCGTCCGAGTC
>JABAAC010000141.1 GCA_014238965.1 Phycisphaerales bacterium
CCAAAGTCAGTGTTACCCAACTGGAGTTGTGCCATGTACCGCTCACCTGGCGTCAGCGAATTGTGTGCGAACTTGCCTGAGAAACCACCATTGTGGCCCAGTTCAATCGGCGGAACATAAACCCGCATCAACTCAGAGAGATCAAGGGGAAACTCATCAAGCACCCGACTGGGTGGGATTTTTCCACGATTACCCCCGGCAAACATAATGACACCCTGCCCAAGGGAGCGTTGATTACCTGCACTCACCACTCGGTACGCTGCCTGACGGGCTGTGGTGACCGTTGGGACCAGCAGCGAGAGGAGAATTGTGACAACTGCAATGACCGCCATGAGTTCCACGAGCGTGAAACCCCTGACAGCAGACCCACAACTAGGACGTCGGTTCATGCCCAAACGTCTTCCTCCACCAACAAAGCTACTCGACCCACAAGCTAAAGTGAAGTCCACGCTGGCAAACCGGCACGCTTTTTTGGACCATGGCACACTTTTTCGGGCCATCTTTGTTTGAGGCCAAGGTCCACAAGCCACCCATTAGATACTGCATAGACCCGCCGAAAAAGGTAGGCTCGGGGGCACCGAATCGGTTCGCGGTGCAGGAGAGCCCCTCTGTTTTGCTCAATTTGGACGATGCTCGGCTCATGTCAAGGGTCTCCTCAGGAGAGCCAGGAGCTGTTGAAGAGCTCTTTGACCGCTTTGGCGGCCTCGTCTTCCGCATTGCCAGACAAATGCTGCCCAGCAATGCTGAGGCCGAAGACGCCGTCCAGGAGGTCTTTTTGCGACTGTGGAAGACGGCCCATCGATTTGATCCCGAACGAGCAAAACTCGTAACGTGGGTTATTTTGCTCTCCAAGCGGCATGTCATCGATCGCCTTCGCCGCAAGAGCAGCCGGCCCAAGACCGTTGCAGCCCCAGAAGAGGCTATTCCGGGCAAAGCACCGGCCCCTACACGGCTAGAACGCGATGAATCGGGGCTTCAACTGCGCAGCGTGGTGGCGACATTGCCCGAACTCCAGCGGCTCGTGATTGAGAAGGCGTATTTTGGCGGGTTCACGCTTCGAGAAATTAGCATCCAAATGGACCTGCCCCTAGGAACTGTAAAGTCTGCTCTCAGCAGGGGATTAGGCCGATTACGGGACCGACTAGATCCTGACGATATTGCTGAAACGGCCGCATCCTGATGCGGATTCTGAACGAATGGCTGGTGACACGAGGGGATGGAATTTCGATATGAACCACATCAGTAGCACCTATACCCAAACTGAACTGGAAGAACTGGCCGTCTTGGATGCCTGGGGCCTTCTTGACGGTGAAGATCTCGCTCAGTTTGAGGCGGCATTCTCCAATCTTGGGCCAACCGAGCGAGCAAGGCTCCGCAATGTTCAAGTGGCCTGCACCGCACACGCTGCGAGAGATATCCCTGCCGCACCCGCGGAACTTCGGGCCACTGTGTTGCAACGCATCCAAGCTGTTCAAGATCTGGACCAGATGAGCCTAGAGGCTCAACGCGATCAACAATCCCCTCCTCGTCCAGAGGCGCCACCGCGTACACATTTCGTGGCCGTGAGCGTATGGCGAATGGCTGCGCTAGTGCTTCTTGCTGTGAGCGTCACGCTCATCGTCATGAATCGCGAGACCACGTCGCAGTATGACCGTCTGCTGGAGGAACACACCCTCGTATCAGCATTCCACACACTTGAATCGAATATGTCCCCCGACGATCAAGCTAGCTTCATCGCCATGTTGCGTCGGCCCGATATTCGCCATGCCTACATCATCGCCAACAACAAGCATGGATTCATTCGAATCGCAATTGACGAACAATCTGGCGAAGTATTCGTGCTTGCGATGGATCTCTCTGGCCGATCAACGCCATGCCAATTGGAATTGATGACCGCCGAGGGTAATGTTCAAGTCCTTACGCCCTTGCGTACAGATAGACCCATCGACGCTCGACGTTTGCAGTTGAGCGATGTTGCGCTGCTTGACGGTGCAACCTTCCGGCTCATTGATGGCAACGGCAACGTCATTGGTTCTACGCTGGCCTAGCGGCTTCAATTGAGCCTCCTCCAAGACTGTTCGAATTAATCGACATCGTCGACGCGCCCAGACCACTCTGCTTCAAGTGGTGAAAGCTCCGCTTGCAGACGTTCAATGGTCAACGCAATAGCGGCCATGGCATCAGCATCGGACCAGTTCGCCTCCAACTCCATAGAAGCCTGCACTTGGCCAAGCTCCAACTCAATGCGCTCAATTCGCGCCTCGAGGTCCTTCTGAGACAGTCGCTCCAGCGGCGATTTGCGTCGCTTGGCTGGCGCAACTCTTGGCCCGCCTGCTGCCTCGTCTAACTGGGTTGATTGAACCGAGCCACCGCCTCGAAGCCATCCTTCTACATCATCAACCGCATGCAGTTCCCCAGCACGATCAATCACTACCAATCGTGTGCAAGCAGCTTGGAGCAAAGCTCTGTCATGACTCACAAGTAAAAGCGTTCCTGGCCAGGTGCCCTTGGCATCCAAGACCGCTTCAACACGTTCTGCAGAGGGAATGTCTAGGTGGTTGGTGGGTTCATCTAGGACAAGCATGTTGCACCCGCGGCCGAGCAGCCCAGCAAACACCGCCCGGGCCCGCTCACCCCCAGACAGCGATGCCATTTCCCGATCCTGCATGCCACCGGAAAACAAAAAAGCCCCCGCGAGATTTCGGGCAGACTGCTCCGATACAGGCCCGCCAGTGCCCTCTTCAAGCGATCGGCGCACATGAAGCCAAACGGCTGCTTCTGGGTCAACGTCGGTTCGATCTTGACGAAACCAGCCTGTTCGAAGCCCTGCGCCTGTCTGCACAGTGCCCGCTGCTGGCTCAAGCTCGCCAAGCAGTGTCCGTAGTAGCGTCGTCTTGCCAATGCCATTGGGGCCCACGATGCCAATATGCTCACCACGTCGAACCTCTAGATCTATGGGCCCAATCAAGGTTGTGCCGTCAATGCCAATCTCTAAATCAGTGGCTTCGATCACAAGGTCACCGCTGCGTGGTGGCGTGGGCAAGTCAAAGGCGGCCACCGCTTCATCCGTAGGAACATCCACCTCATTAGCTTCAACGAATCGCTCTAATCGCGAAGCTCGCCCACGAGCCTGCTTCGCCCGCTGGCCGGCCTTGTACTTGCGAATGTAGGCTTCTTCCCGACGAACATGCGAAGCGAGTTTCTCCGCGGACCGGGCCGCAGTGATCGCCCGCATTGCACGCTGAGCTCGCCACTCGTCCCACCCACCCTCGGAGACAAGCAGGCCTCCGTCATGCACTTCTGCAACACGTGAGCAGACAGCCTGCAACAGCCATCGATCATGCGTGACCAAAATGACCGCCCCGCTGAATGCATCGGCCAAAAATGTCTCCAGCCAACGCCGCGCCTCCAAATCGAGATGATTCGTTGGTTCGTCCAGCAGTAAGACGTCAGGGGTTTCAAGCAGCACACGGCAAAGTTCCAATCTGGCCCGCTCGCCCCCTGAGAGCGTTGCAACCGCTCGTGTGCGATCGAGGTCCGCCAACTTGACGCCCTCAAGGACGGCGTCCACACGGTGGGCCACGTCCCAGCCGCCACGAGTTTCCAGCGCACTTTCCAGCCGAGCCTGTTCTGCAAGCAGGCCCTCAAGCTCGTTTGGCGAAGCCGAGCCCATGGCATCAAAGACTGCCTGCAGCGCCGACTCGATGGCTTGTGACTCCGCCCGTGCAGAATCCAGTAACGCCTCCACCGTCTGTCCGGGAATCTGTTGGGGCTCTTGGTGCAAGCGGCTTATTCGAAGGCCACGGCGGCGAATAATGCTGCCCGCGTCTGGCTCGAGCGTCCCATCAATGAGCCGAAGGAGCGTTGACTTCCCCGCGCCGTTGCGACCGACCACGGCCATTCGGTCACTCGCCCCGATGACAAGGGACGTGTCCTCAAGGATGGCGGTTGTGCCCCGGCGGAAACTCACTTCGGTGCATGTGATGATGGACATTGGGCAGGCGAAAGTCTATCGTCCCACCCATGCATGATCCACTCTGGGCACCTTGGCGCATGGCGTATCTTGAACGCCTCAACGACGATCAACGAGCGCAGCGTGGCGGACTCACTGACTTCATTGCTACTGCATTCAGCAACCCCCACGACGATGTCACGAACCACGTTGTCACTCGCAATACCCATGGGTTAGTCATGCTCAATCTGTATCCCTATGCAAATGGCCACTTGCTCGTGGCTCTAGGTGAAGCCCGTGCGAACCTGCTTGACTACACCCCTGAGCAACGAGCAGCCTTCTGGGACCTCATCGAAACCGGCATGCAGTTGATGCGGAGCGTCCTTTCGCCACAGGGTGTCAACATGGGCATTAATGAGGGCGAAGCGGCAGGCGCGGGCCTACCGGGGCATCTGCATGCCCACCTCGTGCCCAGATGGCATGGAGACGTCAATTTCATGGGATCCGTGGCAGGGGCTCGAATCATTCCATCAAGCCTTGAAGATATGGCCACCCGATACCGCCAAGCTACCCACGGCGACTGAAGCGGTGCTCGCCAAAATCAGTGGCAGCCGAAAGGCCGTGAACGGCCCTTCGGCTGCCGATTGTCTCTCGCCGGTACTTGCTCGAACCCCTGTATCGAGGTGGGTTCGCCAGTCATAGTGCCCGGCCGTCCACACAAAGGAGGCATGACCATCGACGCGACCAGAGCGATCCCTGGGGATTCGTCAGGAACGAGCAAGTGTGCCCGACGGGATTGTGTCAGTGGCACCAATCTGGTGCCCCTGAGCGCAAGCCAGACTACACCGGCAATGGCCCCCATGCAAAGGTTTTTCCAAGCACCAAGTTCACGTTGACAGATCCCCCTCTGGCGGAGACACTGGGACATTGCAGAAGGGACAGGATTTTCAGGAGATGCACATGTTCCGATTTGGACCGACAGTCATGACCGCCACCGCCGCGATGTTCCTTGCAGGTTGTGGAACTGGAACCAAGCGTCATCTGGACGATGTCCGGTACGGCACGATCATGCACAACCTGACTCCGGAACTCGCCGGACTCTCTTCATCGCAAGACGACATTCGCAGCAACAGTGCTGTTGTGGGAAACATGAACCTTCGCATGGCAAGCGACGACCTTGTCCGCATGTGGCTCATGGATAAGCCGTCAATTCTGACGCCGTATCCGACTTTCTCAAGTAGCCACCAACCGCAGTGACCTATCGGCGTCACCGACGCCACTGAACCAACACCATCATGCGGCCCGGTTCAAGCCGGGTCGCATTTATTTTTCCGTCCCCCAACGCATGTGTTCATCACCAGACGCTCAACAACACAGCAAGACAACTGCGAGTTGGCTTCGTCCACAGCCCATTCCATTAATGGCGCGTCCGTCGTACCGACGAGAGTTCTTGGCCTGGTCCCTGCTGCCAGTGATGATGGGGGCACTTGAAGGCGGCGTTGTGGGCACTATTGCGACACGAGCATTTGTCGGTGTGGCAAGCCAAGCGTCAATCGATTTGGCCGTCGCCATCATCATCGGGGCTGGGGCCTCGGCGAATCTCTCAAGTGCCCTGTGGGCCTCACTTGCCAGCGGTCGCAACAAAGTACGAGCACTCGTGTTGTTGCAGATTGCCACAGCCCTATGCGCTGCCGTGCCTGCAATTTTACCCATATCCAGCAGTGGATTGCTCATGCTCACGGCCTCGGTGGTCCTTGCGCGCGTCTTCTGGTGCGGCGTGGTAACCATACGCACAAGTGTGTGGGCGGCGAATTGGACCAGAGATGTCCGAGCGCGTATCACCGGCCGCATCATGGTGATGTCAGCCATCGCTGCCGCTGTGACAGGATTATTGTTTGGGGGTGTACTCGACGGCAATCCAGAGGCCTTCCGATGGCTCTTTCCATCGGCCGCGCTGGTGGGTCTTGCTGGCGCAGCGGTGTATGGTCGAATCAGAGTGCGAGGGCATGCAGCACTTCGGCGAAGTGAACGCAACGCAACTCCAAACGCAGGGCTGCTTCCGCGGAATATCGCCCAACCACTCATCCAAAACCGCCCCTTTCGAAGGTTCATGGGGTGCTTGTTCATCCTAGGCAGCGGCAACATGATGGTGGACGCGCCGCTGGTACTTGCCCTGAACACTCGATTCTCAACCGACTATCTGCTGAGTATTGCGGTCGTGAGTTCAATTCCGATCATCACCATGCCACTTGCCGTGGGCTTATGGTCGAGATTGCTTGACCGAGTACATGTTGTTCGCTTTCGGGCTTTGCATAGTTGGGCGTTCGTTCTGAGCAACTTGATGCTGTTCATCGGTATTGCCCTGGCAAGCATGCCCATCGTCATCATCGCTGCCGTTGTACGGGGCGTGGGCTACGCCGGTGGCGTTTTAGCTTGGAATCTGGGGCACCACGACTTCGCGCCACCTGGGGAATCTGGACGGTACATGGGCACGCATGTCACACTGACGGGCATCCGGGGCCTATGCGCTCCACTCCTAGGCGTATTTTTATGGCAATGGCTTGGATGGCCTGCATTTGCACTGCCACTCATCCTGTCGCTAGCGGGTGCATTGGGCTTTTTAGCGCTAGCTCGTCAGTGGGGCCAAATGGCCCAACGCACTGTTGTACAAGGCTGATTGAGCTATACTTACCCGCTTGACAATCTAACGGCGGGACCTCTTTGTCTGGCTCGGTTTTCAGGCTGCATCGTGCAGCCGCCAGTCCTTACAAAGCAATCCTCAACCTGCGAAGCGATCCGCAGTCTGCTCGTCCTGAACGAGCCCCCCCCCGCCCCGGTCGCAGCACTAACCAATGGTTGATTTTAATCTCATCGCGGAGATGGGCATTGCTGACACAGACGTCGATGCACTCATCCGCGCTCAAGCCGGCGACGCACTTGCCGACGGCAACATGGACGACATTCTTGCCGGCGAAATGCAGAGCTACAGCCGGGGCAAGATTCTCAGTGGCAAAGTCGTGGGCAAGGCCGGTGACGATGCAGTTGTTGACGTGGGCCTCAAGTCTGAAGGCCTTGTAAACAAATCTGAATTTGATGACTGGGACACGCTTGCAGCTGGCGACGAAGTAGAAGTTCTGCTTGAGGACCTCGACGACGGCACTGGCGTTCTCAAACTGTCCAAGCGTAAGGCTGACCGAATTCGTGGCTGGGAGCGCATTCTCGAAACGTGCGCCGAGGGCGAGGTTATCGAAGGCCGTGGCATGCGTAAGATTAAAGGTGGGCTGCTTGTCGACATCGGCGTGCCAGTCTTCCTTCCCGCATCACAGGTGGATGTCAGGCGACCAAGTGACCTCTCTGAGTTCATTGGCAAGACCGTTCGCGCCGAGGTCATCAAGATCGATCGTGAACGTCGAAATATCGTCATCAGCCGTCGCAAGGTCATTGAGCGAGAGCGCAACGAAGTACGCAGCAAGCTCATGGAAGGCCTTACCGAAGGTGCTATCGTCAAGGGCACCGTTACGAACATCGCTGACTTCGGCGCATTCATTGACCTTGGTGGCATTGACGGGCTATTGCACATCACCGACATGAGTTGGGGCCGCGTAAATCACCCCAGTGAAATGGTCAAGCCCGGCGAAGAAGTCGAAGTCAAAGTGCTTCGTATCGACCGCGAACGTGAAAAGATTGCCTTGGGGTTGAAGCAAAAAGATGCCTCGCCATGGGAGGACGTAGAAGCCACCTTCCCACTCAACGGTCGAGTAAAGGGCAAAGTGGTCAGCCTCGTGTCATACGGCGCCTTTATCGAACTAACCGAGGGCATCGAGGGCCTCGTGCACGTGTCGGAAATGTCATGGACAAGACGCATCAACCACCCGAGCGAAATGCTCGAACCGGGCGAAGAAGTTGAAGTCGTCGTGCTGGAGATCAACCGCGACAAGCACGAAATCTCACTGGGCATCAAGCAAACCGAGTTGAACCCATGGGAGCTTGTTGCTGAGAAGTTCCCGCCCGGAACCGTCATTGAAGGTCAAGTGCGAAATCTCACCAACTACGGCGCCTTCATCGAAATTGAGCCGGGTATCGACGGACTGCTCCATGTCTCTGACATGTCGTGGACCGAGAAGGTTGCGCACAGCAACGAGAAGTACAAGAAGGGCGACACTGTCGAGTGTGTCGTGCTCGACATCGACCAGGACAAGCAGCGTGTTGGCTTGGGTGTCAAGCAACTAGCCGAGGACCCATGGGCCAGTGCAATTCCCGATGCGTACAAACCCGGCATGGTGGTGCATGGCACCGTTACCAAACTCACCAACTTCGGCGTCTTCGTTGAGTTGGAAGACGGCCTTGAAGGCTTGTTGCATATCTCCGAACTCAGTGATGAGAAGGTCAACGATCCAACGGATATCGTCAAGCCCGGCGACAACGTGGATGTCAAGATCCTCCGAGTCGACATTGAAGATCGAAAGATCGGGCTCAGTCTGAAGCGAGCAAAATGGGGCGATGCTGAAACCGAGGCTGCAAGTGGCAAGGGCCAATCGCCAGAGGACATTGGACTAGATGCACCAACTCGTGGTGGCATGGACGATCACGGCGCCTTGGGCACCGACAAGATCGAACTCTGAGCCGAGTCCTTTCACAGACCCAACACGCAGCCGCCGTTGAGCCCTCCGCTCATCGGCGGCTGTTGGTTTTGGTCTACCTGTGGTGACCAACGCCCCAATCAGCACATTGCAACAAATGTCAGCAGCGTCAGCACCGCTACGCGTCGCCTGTAGGCCGTCCAGGCCAGCATGTCTTTACATGTTGCCATTGTCCACTTCCTCTTCCGTCTCTGGATCTCTTCCCTGCGGCCCCAAGGAGCCTCCTCTACCATGCCTCGATTGTGCCGCTGGTCCAGTGATGAATCAGCCTGAGCGTTCGGGCTGTACGGTTTGCAAGGCCTGATTGGGCCTTTGGAGGGCTTCCTGCCTTGATTCGACTTGGAATCACCCTGACGTTGCTTGTCTTTTGGAGCATTCAAACGGTGATGGCCGAAGCGCCAGCCCCCGAGGCTGCCGTTGATGCATGGACGAGCGTGCGAGCATGGGTAGACGAAGGCCTCATACCAGGTCATGGTCGAACAACGCCTCCAGGCGTCGATGGCGCCGCGGTCCAACTCTTCTGGCGGGGTCGATTGGTTGGCGCGGATGAAGCCCATGCTGCTGCTGGCGATGTCGACCCGCTGGCAAAGGCCGCCAGAGGCGCACTGCTGAAGGCATTGGCAGACCGCCACATTGCAGCCTTGCCTGAAGCAGAACGAGTTGAGGCGCTGTCTGGCCTGCACTTAGAGGTCGAGGTATCAGGCATTCCTGAACCACTGACGGGCCCCCTCAGTGTGCTGCATACGGATATCCACCCTGCACTCGATGGCCTGGCTGTCCGTCGCAACGACCGCTGGGCGATGCGATTTCCCTCGCGGCTTCGTGCGCGAGGTCGCGCCTCCACTCTGGAAACGCTCCGCGGAATGCTGCTCATGCTCGACGTGCACGAAGCCCAAGCTGATGCACTTCGACGCACTGGTGAGGTAACCATTTATCGACTGCCCACCACGGATCTGCGTGAAGCTAAAGAAGGTCGATTCCCTGAACACTTCGAGCGTGGTCGATCTGGATCACTTGCGCCACTTGATGCAAGTGAATCTGTTATTGCATTGGGCGATCGATTGGCTGTTGCACTGCTCAGCTGGTATCTGGAACTCACGCCAGATGGTGCTGAACCAACGGCGTTCTTTGCCGGTACATGGGACCCAAATCGAGACACGTGGACGGAGTTGATCGCAACCGACAGTGACATTGCACTGGCATCGCTCGCCCTTGCCCGTTGGGCATCAGAGCGGCCCGATCATGCACGCGCTGCCCGAGCCATGAACCTCGCACGAATAGGCATTCGCCATGTACTTCACGCAGCCGAGCCTAACCCCCGGGCCGTTGCCCTGGCCATGGTGGCCGCAGCAGTTGCGTGGCCTGAGACAGCGATGCCCACCGCAGTCCAAAAGCCCTTGCTGCAAATGCTGGTCCAAGAATCCGCCGATGGCGGCGAAGAGCCAACTCGAGCTATTGCAACCCTGGCAATGGCTCTCGGTGGTGATACCGACCGCTCAACTGCGTCAATCGACACATGGCTCGAATATGGCCCTGACGCAATCGCACAGACCATGCCATGGTCAATGGCGACCGCGAGAGCCCTTGGCGACACACGATTGGACGCGCAATTCGACTTGCTCCGCGAAATTCTGCTGCGTCGACAACTCGATGCCAGCGGCGGCCCTTGGGGACCAGAGGCCGCCGGCGCTGTGGCCCTGCAACGAACCCCCGCTGCAATGGGTGTGGCAAGCCTTCGCGCGGCATGGGCCTTGGCCGCAGCAGTAGCCGATGTACCCCCTGCTGAGCGTGTGTTATTGCGGGAACGGATGTTGATGCTGGCAACCCACCTGCAAAGGCGTACTATCGATGCAGACACCGCCCAAGCATGGCCCAGACCCGATCACGCTGTTGATCGCATCCGCTTGGCACCCTGGGACGAACGGTTGTCAATATCGGCCCAAGCCCTTGCGCTGCTCGCTGCGTTGGATATCACTGAAGCATTGACGCCGGCAGAGGCATCAACGCTAGCCCCGACCCCCGTACCACAGGAGGCGCCCACATGACACCCATTCGAACACACTTGGGCATTGCCGCAATACCCCTCGTCATTGCAATTGGTTGCACGATGCCTGTGACAGTGCACGCCGGACCAACACTCACAGATGCGTGGAATCAGATTCAAGCTCGCAAAGGCGCCGCGTCGGTGCACATCGGCGTATCGGCGCGAATTCTTCAGCGGCTGATGTACACCGATCTGGACATTGGCTTCACCGATATCACAGTGCGCCGAGCACTGAGTGAAATTTCAGATCTCGCAAACGTCAAACTCAAACCTCTGTACCTATCGACGTCCATGGCCGATGGAATCGACCCAGAACAACGCATCACCCTTCCGGAATCCAAGCGACCAGCGCTCGACATCATCGAATCAATCATCGAGCAAATTGAAGTGAGCGGCGTGCCCACAACATGGCAACTGCGTCATGGCTCGTTTGAGATTTCAACGAAGGCAAGGCTCGGCACGCGTTCGCAACAAGTCCTTGTGACCTATCCAGTGCTTGACCTCATTGAAGAAGTCCCCGACTACAACAACCCGCCGAATCTCAACCTTGGAGGTGGTGCAGGGGGTAGCGGCGGTGGTGCTGGTGGTGGTACAGGCGGTGGCGGCTTCGGTGGTAGCGGCGGTAGTGGCGGCGGCGGAGCAGGTGGCGGTGGCGGCGGAGCAGGTGGTGGTGGCGTACCCGATGATCTTGGTGGCCGGTCGCTCGATGAACGCCTTGCCGAACTGATCGACCTCATCACGACTTTCGTCGAGCCCGACGCATGGGTGCGTAATGGTGGTCAGTTTGCTGAGATTCGCCCTTGGCGGCGGACACTTGTTGTTCGGGCTCCACGATGGGTGCACAGACAACTTGGTGGCTTTGATATTCCCCCAGCACCCGCTGGTCGAACCCCACGATCACTGAGTCTTGAAGGCTCTGCAGTTCAGGTCATTGTGCCGACCCTCTAGCACTGTCTTGCTCTACTCATGCCGAAGCGCAACGATTGGATCTTGGCGGCTAGCCATGATTGCAGGGTAAATTCCAAAGACCAAGCCAGTGAGTGCAGCGACGCTAAATGACAGCACAATGGACCACGGCGTGATCGCGGCTTCAAATCTGATGTCGGTATCTACCAATCGCTGCATGAATGGCAATGCAAACAACCACGGCAGCGCTCGGTCAACAAGCAACGACAGTCCAACTCCAAGAAGTATGCCCAAGAGCCCTCCGACAGCAGAGAGCGTTCCCGTTTCTACGAGAAATTGCGACACAATATGCTTGCGTGTTGCGCCCATCGCTCGGCGAATACCAATTTCTCGAGTGCGTTCGATCACACTCGCAAGCATGATGTTCATGATGCCAATGCCACCAACCAACAGACTGATTGCAGCAATGGCGATGAGCAGAACGTTCATCGCAAAGGTCGTTCGCTCTACATTCGCCAGCAACTCCCAGGGCACGATCAGGGCAGCGTCACCAGTGGCACCATGATCGGTGTCGATAATACGTCGCACACGGGCAGCAATGGGCATGACACTGTCACTGTAGGGAGCCTCGATGTAGATTTCGGAGAAACGCATTTCCTCCCCAGTGAATGCGCCACTGACACGTCGGAACACTGTGTCACTGAATTCCATTCGACCTGTTGTGATTGGAATGTGCACATCCAAGTTGAGATCTCGACCTACCAGTGCACTGCCTGCTCCCCCACTGAGCCCGACAGGTTCAAGAACCCCCACCACCGTGAAGACGCTGTTGTCGATGCGAATCGTCTCTCCGATCGGAGACCGCAATGGGAAGAACTGATTGGCAACTCCGTTGCCAAGGACTGCAACGCGTTGTCGTCCATCGATGTCATCCTGCGTCAAGTATCGACCACCGTGTTCAATGTGAATATTGAGTAGGTCGAGCAGGCCTGGTTCCGTACCAAAGACTTGGCTTGTGGTACGACGAGAGCCATGTGAGATTTCAGATCCCACCGCTTTGAGTGGCACAATTCGTGCCGCCTCAGGAACGAATTCAGTAATGCGGTCCCAGTCGCTGTCGGTCAGGCCGAATTTGGCCACGAAGGAACGCCGCTGTGTGCCCACTGTGGCCGATTCCGGTGGCCGCTGTGATCGGACGATGATGTTTCGGGCACCTAGCGATTGGATATCTCGAATGGCCGCGCGCTTATTGCCCTCGCCGATCGAGACCATCAAAATGACCGCCGCAACACCTAGAATGATGCCTAAACTCGTGAGGACCGACCGCAACAAATGCAGTCGAAGATTCGAGAGGCCAAGTCGGAGTGTTTCAAGAAGAAAGCCCAAAGGTGAATCGCCCGCCTGCGGGCACTCCGCAGGGATGTAAAGCGTACCGCACATGCACGGCATTGATGTCATAGAAGAACGTGAGGTTGACCGCGGTTGGGTCTTTCGCTGCAGCATTGCCGAGACGTGCGAAGTGGAGATCCAGTTGAATTGGGCGGATTACAACCGATGGTGCCCTAGCGGCACTGCTGCGCCCGGTGCGGTGGCCGAGGCGGTGCTGGCTTGCTTCCTGGCCCATGGTGTGACGGTGCCTAAATCGATGGATGCCGGCCGCGTGCGACGCCTCGGCGATCGGGCAGATGACCACGTCATGAAGGCTATTGCGGCCTACGAGTAGTGATGTTCCCCTCCACTAGAGGGACCACCATTGGTCCTCCCCACTCTGGATCGTCCACAATAGTCGCTCTACTCTTTTCCGAGGGCCACACAAGGCACTCCTCGGGGCGTTCACAACCAATCAAACCGGGCATCTCTGACCCGGTGAAATCTGACACCACCGCTGACTCCTGACTCGACTATCGTCTCTCCCATGCAACACGGCATCTCACTGGCGCATAAATGCCTCATCCTGTTTGGATGCGCAGCGACGGCCATTCTTGTGGGCGCCCTCATTGTGCCATGGGTTGGCAGTGTCACCCTTATTCGAGAATTTCAAGTTGAAGTGGCCAGTCAACTTGCCGATGCATGGCTGCAAGATCGCATCTCGCTTGGCACACTGCGCACGGGATCGACTTCAACCGTGCCCGATGACTCGAGTATCCCCGCGGGCGTGCAACTGACATGGATCCCGGCCGCATCCATCGACACGCACGCCGACCCTGACAGCTTTGTCTCGCGGGCGTGGAACGCCTTCAACGGTCCAAACCCACCCACGTTTCTAGCGGAAACAAGGGACGATGGCGATCGAGAGTTGGTCCGCTTTGCCAAACCCATCACGGCATCCAAACTCCGAGCCATCGGTGACCCCTCACTAACGGACTTCTCTGCAGGCGTCACATCAGCAGCAGCCGACCCCGCCCGCGGGATGTTGTTGGTCTCCCGCGGCACGCAATTTGGCGCAGCCTTGCTAGAACGATCCCGTTCTGTCTTGGTCATAACGGGCCTGGTCGCAGCATTCGCTGCAATTTGTGTCTTCTGGATCATTCTTGTCCGACTGATCTTCTCACCTGTCAGGCGATTACGGCGCGTTGTTGATCGAATCGGTGACGGTGACACGGCAGCCCGCGCAAATATCCACACAGGAGATGAGTTCGAGGCACTTGCAACTGGCTTCAATCTGATGCTCGATCGAATTGACGAGACGCAAGATCGACTTCGCCGGATGAATGAGAACCTCGACCTCAAAGTATCGGAACTCGCGGAAGTAAACATCGGCTTATGGGAATCCTCGCGATTCAAAAGTGAATTTCTCGCCAACGTCAGCCATGAACTGCGCACGCCCCTGAATTCAATCATCGGGTTTGCCGAGTTGCTGCAGGATGATGCAAGAGAACACAAAGATGAACGACGGTTGCGGTACCTCGACAATATTGTCACAAGCGGCCGACGCTTACTAGAGATGATCAATGAGCTCCTTGATATGGCCAAAATTGAAGCGGGCCGGCTGGAAGTGCATTGTGAAAACGTGAGCATTCCAGACATCATCGAAGGCATCACAGGCATTATGGAACCGCAGGCAAGGAAGAAATCCATCACATTGCATCTTGATGTCGATGATGATTTGCCACCAGTACACACTGATCCAGGCAAGGTGCAGCAAATTCTGTACAACCTGCTCTCTAACGCGATCAAGTTCACCCCTGACAATGGTGATATTCACCTTATTGCACAACTCAAAGACAACCGTATGCAGCTGAACGTACAGGACTCTGGCCCTGGTATTCCAGACGATCTACAAGACGTCATCTTTGAGAAGTTCCGGCAAATTGAATCAGGCCATACGCGCGCACACGCGGGTACAGGACTCGGACTGGCCATCTGTAAGGAACTTGCGGGAATGTTGCAGGCTGAGTTGTCGGTATCTTCAATGCCTGGTGATGGCGCGACGTTCACGCTGAATGTACCGTTAAGGCAAGAAGCGACACGACGCCGCGGCTTGATGGAAGCCACCGACGCCTGATCATGCTTACTTAGGCTTTGACCAGTCCCAGTCAGTTGATTTGTGCAGCGCACCCGCTGCTTGTTTGATGCAACGACGACAAATGTGAGCTTCAGTCTGCGTGCCATGCCAAGCGTACTCGTCGCGCACTTCAAGACACATGGTGCACGGTTCAGAGGACCCTGCGCCCCCTTGGGCTAATGCTGCAAAAGCGAGCGTGAGGCAACCACCACAAATAATGCTTCCATGGTGGCCCTCAACACATGGTGCGTCATCTGCCCATGCCGCCTTATGGCAAAAATCGCACAGCACATCCTCGGGCTGAACATCGTCTGGATTCGTTCCTTCACGACGCATTGCTTACGGGCCCCGCTTCAAGGTCATGGCGTTGAATGGACGGCCTTGACGACGATACTTACGCTCAAAATTAGTCCCAACCACTTCACCGTCTCCAGCGCTTGGCGGAGGTGTAAATTCACTACGCACAAACAGATGTTCCGCCCGAGCGACATGCTCTTCGCACCAGGTCCAAAGATCCTGGTGATCCGTCACGATGTGAAGTAGCCCACCAGTCTTCAGGATTCGATGAAACTGCTTCAGTGACTCGTCTTGCACAACACGACGTTTGTGGTGGCGGGCCTTGGGCCATGGATCACTGAAGTACAGGTGCACGATATTGCAAATCCCATCGGGCAGCCGATGTGTGATGAACTGCACCGCATCGTCGTGCAACATTCGAACATTTGAGCATTGGTTTCGGCGCAAGCGATCAGCGGCATATCGATAGAACTCCCCCGTCCATTCGATACCTAGGAAATTTGTGTCTGGTTGCAGGTTTGACTGCTGCACAAGAAATGTGCCTTTGCCCGAACCAATCTCGAGTTCAAACGAATGCTCCGGATTGGCGAACCAATCTCGCGGATCAAGGTGGCCTTGATCAAACGATGGAAGATCTTCACGATCAAAGCCAATGCCCGTCGTATCGAGCACTTTGCCACGTGACAATCCGAAACTCATGACGCAGCTGCCGCAGCAGCAGCAGCTGCCGCCGCGGCGGATGCCTGAAGATTGACCTGACTGTTTGGATTCGTCGCGGAGACCAGCGACGCCACACCGGTTCCCATGCCCTTCAGTGGGTTATGCCACAACTCTGCGCCAGTCACGAGGTCAAGTGCCCACATGTACCCACCGATACTCACAATCAACATATCTCGCTCCACCATAAGCGTGGTGTAGGAGCCGCCTTTTAACTTGGGCTTCCACGTCCAACAGATATCCCCCGTCTGACGATCCATCGCCACAACACGTTTGTTAAAGCCAACGTAGATGAGATTCTCAAGCCAAACCGTCATTGTGTAAGCCCTACCTGTGTTCGAATCCAGTTGGTGATGATCGCCATCGCCGCTGGATCAAAGGTCGTCTCAATGCGAGGGTACTCATCTAACGTGCCCTTCGTCGCCGGTTGGAAAAGGTGATTCAGTCCTTCGAGGCGATGAATCGTGACGTCCCCCCCGCCACTCTGGACGGCCTGCTTAATGGCCGGGAGGTTCTGATCGACGGGCACCTGCAGGTCAAGTGCGCCGTTGAGCGCAAGCACCGGGCATCTCACCTTGGCCAAGTGCTCAGCTGGGTCAAGATCGAGAAACGCCCGCATCCAAGCGCTTGAGAGTTGCGCCATAGCTGTATCGACCGTGTCGTCATCCACCGTCATGTCGGCCGTTGCATCCGCCATGACCATCTGTGCCTCAATCAGCCCCCTGATCAGTGCTCTGATCTCTTCGTCTGGCGCATCGCTGACAACCGCATCAAGTACCGCACCTTGCCGCTTCGTGACCTCAGCCACTTGCTCCGGCGACTCGCCAGCAGCCAGGAGCATTGCTTCGACCTGCGCTGACAGTATGTCGCCACCGGGCACACCTGGCCCCGCGAGCAACACAATAAAGTGCACAGCGTCTTGCCTCTTGGCTGCCACGATTGGCGCGATCAAACCTCCTTCGCTGTGTCCCATGAGGCCAATGTGTGTCGGATCAATGTCGCCTCGTGTGCGCAGGTGATCGACCAAGAGTTCAACATCACCTGCGTAATCGAGCGATGTGTCATCGGACAGTGTCGCATTGCCCGGGTGCGACTCGCCAACGCCGCGATCGTCGTAGCGAAGCACCGCAATGCCGTGGCGAGACAGATGATCGGCGAGCACCCAAAATGGTTTGTGCCCGAACAGCGTCTCATCGCGATCCTGCGAGCCGGAACCGGAAATCAGCACCACGGCTGGGTGCGGCCCGCTGCCCTGAGGAATGGTCAATGTCCCTGCGAGCGTGTGCCCTTCGGGATGTCGCACACGAATGCTGTCTTCCGTATAAGGGAACGGTGGCTTTGGCGTTTGCGGCCGTTGCATTGTGGACGTGGCCGACGTCGGTTTCAGATTCACATCCAATTTGACCGAAGCCTGCGTGAACGTACACGTCAGGCCGCTTGGTGTTTCCGTGACAATCAATTCCGCCGGCGTCGGGGCGTCGAGCACGAGCGTGTGCTGCACACCATCCGATGCCGTCATCCGCAGCGGTGTGGCGTCAACCAGTTGTAGTGGAATGTCAATTTCAGCCTGCAACGCGCCGTCCACTTCGGCAAGCCGGATCGTGATGTCCAACTCCATGCCAGGCAGATCAAGTGACCCACCAAAGGCGCGAACACCCTCGATTGATCCTAGGGGCGGCATCCACTGAAGCGTGCCCTTGGCGGGCCCAAGCGGGCCGATCTTCATCATCTCAATGGTGTACGACTTGCCCGCTTCGCCGCTACCCATGACGGCAATCTGTTGCCCGCCAATATGCCCGGTCCAGAATTGGCTGTTATGTTCCAGTGTCGTCGCTGGCAAATTCCACGGTAACGATGCAATGGTTGCCTTCTGTTGCTCTGTGTCGATAGAAAACACCACAAAGGCCGCATCGAGTTGGGGCGGATCAACCATGCCACCCCATCGCAAGATGTCTGCACCCGTAGGCAACGCAATCGACCACGTCAGTGCGATCGCTCCACACAAGCGAGGCACATTCAAGGTGTGTCGGATGCTGTTGGCGCTTGGGGTGGTGCTGACCATGCTTCGATGATAGTGAGCACGTCAGGCAGGAAGGTGCGACGGACGCTCGTTGGTGACCGACCAGATTCAGGTACTGGCCGAAGTTTGCTATTTGCACGGTCTACAACGTGCATTTCAGCAGTGCCACCGAGCGACTCAATAGATTCCTGCGCCGTATCGGCATGCAAGGGAGCATCCAGGATGTCATCCGACAGGCCCCAAATCCCCAACAACGGTGCCTGGATCCGCGGTAGATACCGCCGAGGTTCCATGACCAGTAATTGGATGCGGCCCGGCAGCAAGATGCGCCCAACAGCAGCGTCAATGGCGGCATCAGATGGCCTTTGGCCTCCGGTCGTAACCGCCATGAGCGACAACCATTGGGCAGCAGACTCACGAAGAGCGCCTTCATGCATGCCTCTGGACGCTCGATGAACAAAGTCCAATCGCGCACGCATCACACCAGCGGCTGCTTCGGCATCAATACCACGATCAACCATGAACCTGCGGGCATGGTCAGCTTCAATAACAGCAAGTGGAAAGGCAGGACATGACAGCAAGATGACACCTTGAATGTCATCGCCCAATCGAGCAGCCGCCACCGCAGCAGTCAGTGCTCCATCTGCTAGACCCGCAACAATGACCTCGCTGAACCGATCATCCTCGAGCAGTTGCTCAGTCAAACCAGAAACCTGAAGCGACCACAGTTTGGTCGTGAGCGGTCCATTGATTGAAGGCCATGAGTCACTGTCACCCGCGCCAGGCGCATCGAACCGAATCGATGCGACACCGATGCGTGCTAAGCGATCTGCAAGTACGAGCAGTGGCCGATGTCCGTCCTCTGTCCCATCGCGGTCTTGCCCACGGCCAGTGATCAGCACAACCAACGGTGGCTTGCCAAGGCTCATGCCCGCCTGCGGCAGCACAAGCGTGCCGGCGACTTCTGTCTCGATGCGCAATGGCATACGAACCTGCTGGGAAGTCCAAGGCACTTCGCCCACAGGTTCTTGCGGTCGAAGAGGCAAAGACTCCAAATCTCGCCGAAGTGTGATTGGCACCATTGCATCGCCGCGCGTCACCATGCCCTCAGCTTGCTTGCCTACAGGCTTGGCAAGCACTGTGGTGGGCTGGTCTGTGGGCAAGGTAAACTCGAGCGTTCCGTCATCGTGTTGATGAAAGGTAACTGGAAAGTCACGAAGCGATATTGCAGGCATATCCACACGGGCCAATCCTGATCCACCTACATGCAAGATGATCGGTGCAACATCACCCGACGCGATGGGAAGGTCCCCCGCCCAGGCCGTTGGGTTTGTCAGGGGCTCAATTGGCTCAAGCACTGCGCTCAGTCCCTGATCGGTGGCGATGTGCAATTGACCATCGTCGCCCGAATTGATGCTGTAGATCTTGCCGCCAAGGTCTAGAGGCAGATGCAGTTGCGTCCTGTCATCGTCAACCACCACTTCCGGCAGCGGAGCCTGCACCAACCCGCCTGAGAGTGACGTCAGCCACGCGACCGTATCGCCATCAACCTGCTCGAATGTCAAGACGAACACGTTTCCTGCATTTGTGTGTTGAGCAACCACGTCATCAACAGGGGGCATGTGCGCGACGTATCGCCCCTGCAAGCCAGTGGCGAAGGCCACGGACAGGATCACAGACGTAATCACAGTGGCGAGTCCCGTGGACCGTCAAACTCAATCAGCGGCGCATCAGACCAAAGCTCTTCCAAATCGTAATACGCCCGACGTGATGGTTCAAAAAGGTGTGCAACCATGGAGACGAAGTCTACGACGGTCCACGTCGTGGCGTCATCACGATTCGATCGATACGGTGGGAAACCTCGCTCAGTACCGAGGTCCTCTAACTCCGCTGCAACGCTTTTGGCCTGTCGATCACTTGTACCTGAGGCAACCAGCACAAAGTCACACACCTGGCTCAGGCCTCTCACATCAAGCAGCCGAACGTCCTCACAGTGCCGGTCAATCGCCAAACGGCCGGACTCGACGGCGAATGCAAGTGCATCGTCATCAAGCATTCGTTGCGCAGATTGCGCCGCTTGTTCAGCCAAGGCCGACCGCGGCCTGGATAGTTGGACCAAAGTGGACAACCAAGCCTGCAAACACAACTGAGACAATTGCGATCAACTTGATCAGAATATTCAGCGATGGGCCAGAAGTGTCTTTGAACGGATCGCCAACAGTGTCGCCTGTGACCGAAGCCTTGTGAGCATCGGACCCCTTGCCACCATGTTGGCCAGATTCAATGTACTTCTTAGCGTTGTCCCAAGCACCACCGGCGTTGGCCATGTAGATAGCGAGGGCGAACCCACTAGTCAAACCACCAACCAGCAGTCCCATGACACCACCGACACCGAGAATCAGGCCCACCACGATGGGTGTGAAGATCGCCAGCAACGATGGGATGACCATCTCACGCTGTGCACCGGTCGTCGAAATGGACACACACTCTTGATAATCGGGATATTCAACACCGTCAATAGTGACACGGGTTGGCCACTTCATTGGATCTGAAACATCCTCTTCGCTCATACCATCCTTCTTAAACTTGTCTCGCATCAGACCAAACTGGCGGCGACACTCGTTCATCATTCGGTATGCGGCACGACCAACGGCATTCATCGTCATCGCACAGAACACGAAGGCGAGCATGACACCCAGGAACAGCCCGCCAATGACGCGAGGATTCATGATGGAGATGTTGTAGAAGGCACCAAGATGCTGCAACGTCGCTTTTGATGCAGGAACGAGATTGAAGGAGATATCTGTATCACCCGCTGGGGCGACAACGTCCCACTCTCCAGCGAGAGTGTCCCAATTTGCAGTTGCGGTGAAGTGCTTGCCGATGGGCCAATTTTGGCCAATCGCAGTGGCAACCGCACTTGAGGACAAGAGCAACGCTCCGCCGCGAGCGACAGTTCCCTTCGAGCCGGCATCACTGTTGGGCATGTTTGCGACCATACGGAACTCGCCATGGCCGTCGTTGACCAAGTGGAGCGTGTGGGCTCCATGAGCACCGTTGATGTCAGTGACGTCTTTGAACGAAACCGCATCTGATGTATCTAGATCGCTTCCTGTTCCAGCGACGATGGCCGCGGCTGCAACATCGTCAACGTGCAACTTGTCGATCATCGAGCCCTTGACGACAATGGCATACGCTGCCAGCAGCGCCATAGCAGTCAGCGCTGCAGAACCAATTGCAAAGCCTTTGCCGGTTGCGGCAGTCGTGTTTCCGAGTGAATCGAGCATGTCGGTCCGCTCTCGCACGAAAGACGGCTGTCCGGTCATTTCAGCATTGCCGCCAGCGTTGTCGGCGATCGGTCCATACGCATCAGTTGCAAGCGTGATCCCAAGGGTCGACAGCATGCCAACAGCAGCAATGCCAACGCCATACAAACCAAGCAAGAAGTTGTCGTTGCCACCGCTAATCCCGAAAGCGATCAGAATCGCAGCAACAATGACGACGAGCGGCGCCCACGTGGACTTCATGCCTTCGGCAATGCCTGCGATGATTACAGTTGCGTGGCCAGTTTGCGTTTGCTCTGCGATGCGCTGGGTTGGCGCGTGCTCGTACGAGGTGTAGTACTCAGTCGCGAACGCAATGATCAGGCCAGCAGCCAAACCAGTGACAATTGCGAGCCATGGTTGCCACCAAGCCAAGACTACGGCGTCGCCCACCATGCCATCGCCAAGTAGAATGTAGAAGAGCACGCCAGCACCAGCGGTCACGAGTGCCGATGCAACCCACACACCCATGTGCAAGCCCTTGAGCAATTGACTGAACGACGCGCCTTCCTTGGCTCGCACCACGAAGATGCCGAGCAATGAACAGACGATGCCAATGCCTGCCAGTGCCATTGGGGCTGCTGCAAGCTTGAAGGCCCACTCAACGTTGTTGCCTGCCAAGGCGACGGTACTGAATGCTGCAGTTGCACCAATGGCCATCGAGGCGAGAATAGAACCGTAGTACGACTCGTAGAGATCCGCGCCCATGCCAGCGACGTCGCCGACGTTGTCACCAACGTTGTCGGCGATAGCAGCTGGGTTGCGCGGATCATCTTCGGGAATTCCGGCCTCGATCTTGCCGACAAGGTCCGCACCGACATCCGCTGCCTTTGTGTAAATGCCACCACCGACACGTGCGAACAATGCCTGAGTGGAAGCGCCCATACCGTAGGTGAGCATGATCGCGGTGATCATTTCCAGCGTCATGGATGAGCCAAGCATGCTCTCGCCAAAGGCATTCCAGATCAGGAACCAGGCACTTGCATCCAGCAGCGCGAAGCCCACGACAACCAAGCCCATGACCGCACCGGAGCGAAAGGCGACGGTGAGACCATCGTTAAGCGACTGCTTAGCGGCGAAGGTCGTTCGAGCCGAGGCGTTCGTCGCCATCTTCATGCCGAACCAACCACATAGACCCGAGAACAGGCCGGCAATGGGCACACCCACTGCGGTCCAAATGGGCTGAATGCCCAACGCGCCAAGGCCAATCAGAATGGACACAAGCACGATGAAGACAATGAACACAACCTTGTATTGCCGCACTAGGTACGCCATGGCACCTTCACGCACCGCTTCAGCGATGCGGATCATTTCCGGCTCACCTTCACTCTTGCTCATCACGCTGCGGCTGAACAAGAATGCGGACACCAGTGCAAGCACGGCCCCGATGGGAGCAATGAACCACGGCCAAGCGTGCTCAATAATGTTGTTGACACCGCTGGTGGCGAGAAGATTGAGAATCATGGTCCTGTCTCCTAAAGAGAAGATCTGGAACGACACACACGCCGCCCAGATTGGTTGCTTGGATCAGTTGCTGATGAACTTGGGGAGCAAACCACAGCGTGTGGCACACTCACACAAGAAAATCAGCGACGAGTACCACCGCTGCGACTTGGTGTCTTTGGCGGTGGTGGTTGCGGGTCGTTCATTCGGGCGACACGAGCAGCTGATTTGCGCGCTGCACGGCGTCGGCGCTCCGAGGGCTTCTCGAAGTACTGCTTTCGCTTGACGTCCTTGGTCAGGCCTTCCTTCTCACAGAGCTTCTTAAAGCGGCGA
This sequence comes from Phycisphaerales bacterium, assembly GCA_014238965.1. Taxonomy (GTDB): domain Bacteria; phylum Planctomycetota; class Phycisphaerae; order Phycisphaerales; family SM1A02; genus JABAAC01. The sequence goes on from JABAAC010000141.1 coordinate 23,181, forward strand.
AGCATCTGATTGACGGACTCGCCCTGCCGGGATTTGATACGAATAGCCATTGTCGCGGTGTTCTCCGGTGTTCCGAGCCGGGTATTAGAGCCGATCCAAAGGCTGGACGCAAGGTTGCCAGCACAATTACGATAGACCCCCGAGGAGGCAATACGCTCAGCCATGCCACTGCTCATTGATGCCTGGAACGTTCTGCACCAAACTGGGGTATTACCCCCAGATTTGGCTGGGGTGGGCCTTCGAGGGCTTGGAGTGCTCATTCACAGGTCTCGGTGGGCACGCCAGCAGGTCATACTTGTATGTGATGGCACCCCAAGCGGGGCCCACATAGGCCTTGGCACCGGCATTCGAGCGGTTTTCTCTGGCCATGATCGTGAAGCGGATGATCTGATCGAAGGTCACATTGCAGCATCAACGGCCCCGCGGCGGCTGACCGTAGTGTCCTCAGATCGCCGAATCAAGGCCGCTGCGAGAAAGCGTGGCTGCACAGTATTGACGTCTCAGGCATTCTTGGAACGATTGGTTCATGACGCTGAACGACCACTCAAGGCCCCTCCGGGGCCTCCAAAAAAAGTGGACCTGCCCCGTGACATGATTGCCGAGGCACAAGCAATGGTGGACCACGTGCCAAATCTGCCTACCCGCCAGCCAACACCGAAAAAAATGCCCTCGGCAGACCAACCTGAGGTGCCCGCTCGAGCAGATTTGGATGACGGCCCGTTACCCCAGTCCATCATCGACGCGGCCAGACGATTACTCGAAGAGCAGTGATTGCATTGTCGGCGACAGAGACCCATCCGTGCCTCTATGCGCAGTCCAAAGGCTCGTCAACGTCATGGAAACAGCCGCTGCGACACCCATGTGTCCCCACTACGTTCATATCGCACGCGATCATGAAGCCGATGCTCGCCATCCTGCCAGAACTCAACGGCCTGCAAAGACACGCGATATCCACCCCAATAGGGAGGCCGAACTAGGTTGCCTGCATCAGCATGATCAATCCGTGCGGCCTCAAGCCGTTGCGTTAACTCCGCTCGGTCCGCACACGGCTGTGATTGATCACTTGCCCAAGCGCCAAGACGGCTCTCAGGATGACGAGAGGCAAAGTAGGCGTCTGACTCTTCATCAGTCGTCTCCTTGACGGAACCCTCAATACGCACCTGTCGCCCCATGTGATCCCAATGCAAGACCAAAGCAGCCCGCGGATCTCCCGCAAGATCAAGCCCTTTGCGCGACATGCGATTGGTAAAAAACACTGCGCCATGTGTGTCTAAGTGCTTCAACAAGACGACCCGCGCAGAAGGCGCACCATGAGCATTCACCGTACACAGTGTCATCGCATTGGGATTCGGCACGTTCGCGTGAGTCCATGCCGCGTCTAACCATGCCTCAAGAGAAGCTACGGGGTCTGCCGGGGGATGATCAAAGTCGAACGCCATACCTGCTCAATGCCCCGGCGCGCCGGGCAATTCGAAGGTTGCCGCAGACTGCTCGGCGCGAAATGCGAGGTACCGATCTCGCAGCGCCTCATCTGCCAAGGACAACATGGATACGGCAAGCAGCGCCGCGTTGACAGCGCCCGCGCTGCCCACTGCAAGCGTGCCCACGGGAATGCCCTTTGGCATCTGCGCCATTGATAACAGTGAGTCGAGCCCCTCGGTGGACCACGCCTTCATTGGGCACCCAAGCACTGGAATGTGTGTCATTGCAGCAGCCACACCGGCCAAATGTGCAGCACCACCAGCAGCACAAATCAGCACTTGAATACCTCGACTAGGTGCTGTATCGCAGTACATTTCCAGCCGCTTGGCGGCTCGGTGCGCTGAGATAACGTTGCACTCGTGCGTCACACCAAGCGATGCCAACGTCTGCGAGCACTTTTCCATGACCGGCCAGTCTGACTTGCTACCCATAAGCACGCCAACTTGAGCACCATCAACTGTTACGAATTCAGACATCCAGCAAGGCTCCTGTACTGATGCAACCAGAGCGCACAGAATACCAAAGCACCTGAACAAGCCGTCCAGGCCTAGGTTGTTTCCCCTTGGGAAAGTGTCCAGCTATCATGCCCCCACCAGTGACGTCAGATGGGGATTGGTGTAACGGTAGCACGGCTGACTCTGAATCAGTTAGTCAAGGTTCGAATCCTTGATCCCCAGTTCACAAGACCTCCAGCACCTGTGTTGGGGGTCTTGTCTTTGACTGCCAAGTATTGGTGTCTCACAAACAAACACCCCCCGACCTATAGAGGCCAGGGGGTGTATTCATCAAGTGAAATGAAGCCTTCAGCGTGTTGACGCTCAGGCGGCCTTGCGGCCCTTGGGCACGTCCATTGCCTGAATCTGCTTGACGAACTTGATCCACGCAGCAATGTCTGTTCGCACACGAACCTGTTCAGCGTCCGCGGTGGCAGAACCAACCATCTCGAACATGACAGGCTCGCCAGCAGGCAGCGTCTTAGGCAGCATGACGCGGGCGGGGCCGGCCATCGCCTTGGCCATACCAAGACCCTGTGAAGCCAGTGATCGTACGTTCATGATCGCCGCCCAGGTGGGCTTCGCCCAGCTATGGCTGAGCGCTTCGCCAAGCGGTGATGATTTTGTGCCCTCGACCATCAACTTGCGAACTTCCCCGGCAAGAGCTTTGTCATTGCCAACAGCCATGCCAACGAGGTCACCCTTTGCCATCATGTGTACTTGTATTGAACCACCACCAAAGATTTCTTGCATCATCTTCTTCATCTGCGTTGAAGGATCCATCCCAGTACCGGGCTGGCCCATAAGGGCATTCATGCCAAACGATTTGGACAGCTGATCTTCATCGACAACGATATCGAACCCCACACCGTCAGTTGAAGGTATGTTCGTCGCCGAGACGCCAATATCCGCGTTGCTCATTGCGGCCCAAGCCTTCTTGGTCAAACGCATCATCGCCGCACTGTCCTTGACGTCCATGACTTCGACAACTTGGATGCCACTATCACCAAACGACATGCCGCCAGCAACACCTGTTTGAATGTTCTGCATGACCTCATCGAAAAGCGGCACAAGCTTGGCCATCTTGGCCTGCGTCGCCTTTGGGAAGGCATCTGCATCCATACTCATACTCATATCCGTCATGGCCTGCATGCACTCTGCATTCACCACGAACTGCATAGGCATGTCTGAAGCCACTCGCGTACACAGGGCTGCCAGAGACTCCATGTTGGACCCTGCAAGCTGAGGGATAGCACTGCCTTTGGCCAAGGTGTATTGCGCGAGCACATCGAGGTCTGTTGCTTCAAAGTCGATGCCAAAATTCCAAACATCGAACCCGTCAAGGAACACACGCATCTGCTGCACGTTGTACTCCATCATCCGCTGTTGCGCCTTAGCTTGCGCTTTCTGCTCAGCAGTTGGCTTACTAGGCAAGGGTATCATCATGTCCATCGACTTCATTGCCTCATTGATCATGGGGCCATAGGCCTTGACGACAGCAGCTTGATCCAAATTGATGGCGATGTCTGCTGCAAACATGCCATCGCACAAGGCATTGGCATTTGTCCCAGGTGTAAAGGACTTCGTTGTAATCGCCAAATAGTCTGTGCCCGTCAAGGGGACAACCTTGGAAGGTCCGCCGCTCATACCCGACACATGAATCTTATCTGCGTCTTTAGCGGACAGAATGACGGTGATGGAGGGCTCTCCAGTCTCAGGGTTGTTGGGGCCAAGGGCTAGGCCCATGGGCTTATCAAGATGGAATTGGGCCGGTGGAGCGGGGCGGCCGTCTTTGGCCTGACCACTTGTAGCGATCATCTGCATCATCATCGGCATCATCATCAGGCCTTGAGCTGCCTGTGGGTCGATCGATCGAGCTATTGGCATGAGTTCTTGGACGAGATGATTCATAGATGGCGTATAGACCACTGCCCAAGCCCCATCGGGAACTAGGCGGCCAAAGTCAGATGAAACGCTCGCTGGCTCAAAATCGCCCGCAAGCGATGTGGTTGCCACCGCAGCAGACAAACTCACGCTGACACAAATTTTCAGAATTGACATGGGGGGCTCCTTCTACTTCCCTTGAACACACTCAGGCCTACAGCCAGAGGCGGTTCGTGAGTGTAGCAGAGCCCTTCAGCCAACGGGCCCTACGCGAACCAGTCGGCGGTCCTGCCTTGGCATGACCGCTGGTCCTCCATTGGCTGGGCTGAACCCCGTAAGCAAGTTGGCAGACGCCGGTTGCATGCCTACGGCGGCCTGGCCCAAATCCAACTCAAACCGGTAGCCTGGTAGCCCGAACATCGTTGGCCCTTCAGCCTTGCGAACAGCTGGGGCATCAAACATCCAAGACTTGATGATTTCCGTTGGCTGCTCGCCCTCCCCTGCCTGCACCAACTCGAATAGGAACGTCCCCGAAGAAAACACGGGATCTGGACCATTGGAGCCAAACAGCAACGCCGAAACAGACACGCGGTCACCGTAGCCATCGCCATTGGTGTCTTGACTGACCGAGGACACAATGACAGCGACACGCGTTGGAGCAGGAATGCGATCCAAAGAGGTCGTTCGTGGTTTGGGGCGAGGCGTTGGATTGCTGGAAACCGCGTAGCCATCGGGGCGCCGGGTGGACTGGCACCCACACATGGCTATCAGTCCCAACGCACAGCACACAAGAGCCAATGATTGCCGGAGCATCAGGGCGATACGTCCTCGTCCGACTCTTCCACGCTCAGATCCTTGACCTTCAACACGCCGTCCTCACGAGTAAACAAACTCTCTCGCTTTAATCGGCCATCCTTGATTTGATCGAGCATGCTGCCAGGCAAGTTCATGCGACCTATTTCGCCATCTGTCAACGCATTGATTCGATCCAGATCGGCGGGGCTTCGAATGACATGAGGCGTGATAACAATCACCAGCTCATTCCGAATGAGCGATGTGTTCTCGCTTCGGAATAACAACCCCAGCAGCGGGATATCGCCGAGAATCGGCACCTTCTCGGTGAAGTGCTCATACGACTCGTTGATCAAGCCGCCAATGACCACGGTCTGTCCGTCGTGCACCGTAATAGTCGTGTCTGCGGTGCGCTGCAAGATGCGAGGCGACGTTACGCCCACAGCGGGCTCGTCTCGCTCTGCCAGAAGCTTCGACAGCGTCGGCTTCACATCTAAGCGCACATAGCCATCGGGATTGATGGATGGTGTCACAACCAAACTTACACCCACGTCCTTTTCTTCAAGTGGGACGCTAACGACACCCGTGTCGTAGGTTTGGGCCCCCTGGGCAACGTAGATCAGTTCGCCCACGTTGATCGTGGCTTCTTCGTTGTTCGCAGCCATGACCGAAGGATTAGACAGAATGTGCAAGCGGCCCTGTGATTCAAGCGCTTCCAGTACCAGTTGGAAATCTGACGAACCAATTGCCAGCGATGGGACCCCCAGTAGGGACGCGACGGGAGCAATGCCCCCCACTGGCAAAGCGAAGCCTGAATCGCTGGACGCACCACCGATTCGAGCGCTAAAGTCAATACCCCAATCAACGCCACCGTCCAGCGACACCTCCGCAAGCAGCACTTGAATGAGCACCTGCGGTGGATCGACGTCGAGTGCCTCGATCATCTCTTCCACACGCTTCATGTACCGCGGGCTTGCAGACACAAGCAGACTGTTCGATTTAACATCGCCGCGAATGGTGACTTCACGCTCGAGCATACGTGCTGCTGAGCCAAGCTGACCCACGCCGAGCGTCTCGATCAATGTCTTCTGTTCTTCTTCCACGAACTCGCCAAGGACTCGTGCAACTTCCTCCGCCGTGGCATTGCGTAACTGATAGACCAACGTCTCACGCTCGTTGGCCTCCAATGTGTCCAACGTTTCGACAACCTCCTCTACGAGATCGAGATAGGCTGGCGAACCCGACACCAACAAACTGTTGGTCCGGGTATCGACAGTAATGGCAAGTTGTTGCCGTGGGTCGGGCACAGCAGTCAATTCCGTGCCGCCGAGCCCGCCACCTTCAAGCCCGGGGCCGCCCAGTCCAGATTCTCCCAATGCACCAGCGGCGACGGCTGCGACTTGACCATCACGTGGCTTGAGAACGAGCAGGTCCTGCCCCTCGTCCAGTCGGAATAGGTCCCGAAGAATCGTCCGCATCGCCAATGCATCTGCATTCTCAAGCACAAAGACACGTAGGCTTTTAGACCCTGTTGACGACTCGTCAAGATCCGAGATCATGTCGACAAGCAACTGCATCGAGTCGCGAGGTGCTCGCACGATGACTGTGTTTGTTCGAACGTCAGGTGTGAGGTTAATGGTCTCTCGCAAGGCTGTTGTAATTGCCATCTCTGCAGCATCGTCATCCCCAGCAGCCACACGCATATACCGAAGTACTGTGGATCGCATCTGCCGGGCCCGCCCGCGACCGATACTTCGGCCGGCCAACACATCTTCGATCAGACTCACAGTCTCAATTGCATTGGCCGACGACAATGGAATATGTCGAATCTCCAAGATGTCCGCCGGCGATGTGCCTTCAAGTCGCTCGATGAGATCTCGAATTTCCTCAGCATCACGTTGTGGTGCATTGACGAGAATCGAATTCAGCCCAGAATCTGCAGAGACTCGAATCGTGCCAGCCCCACGGGTCCGATTCGCTTCGCGTACATAGAGATCATCGAGCAACCGGGCGACTTCACTCGCCTGGCCAATGGACAACGGAATGACATCGACAACACGACCATCATCACCGGTCTGCTCTGCGTCAACCAGCATTCGAAGCAGTTCCTCAATGACAACTAGGTTCTCATCACTCGCTGACACGATGAGGCTGTTGATTGAAGTGTCAAATTCGACCGACACACGATCGGTTGGGTGCTGGGCCTCTCCAAGACTGCGAGCACGCTCTTGCATGAGTTGCTCGATACGTGGTGCTAATCGCTCCGCATTGCCGCTGCCGCCAACAGGTAATACATGCAGGCCAATGGCAGGCGAAACAGGCACGGCATCCAACTTGGCAACCAGATCCTTGATGGATTTCAGGTCCTCAGGCGACGCTGAGACAAGCAAACTGTCTGTGCGGGTATCAACCTGTATCAATGGCATTTGCCGACGACGCATGTCCGCTGGCAGATCTGCATATCGCCGCTCCATAACCGTTCGAATCGTATCGGCCAATCGTGGCGCACTGCTCGTTCCCGCGTCGATCACCTCCACAAGCGCACTGCTGATATAGGCGGCGTCATCTAGCCGTTCAAGCATCTGCTCGATAACTGTAAACCCGCCAGCACTTGCAGCAACCAATAACGTGTTTGATACCTCGTCTGCGATGACAACCGTCCGCTCCATCGCAGCCGCTTCGGGCTCAACCGCACGGAGACGCTCGACACGGGCATCCATCATGCGCTGCACAAGCGATGCGACACGCGTGGCTGACGCACTCTGTAACTTAAGTGTTCGGATCTCCTGAAACTCAGGTGCTTCATCTGAGTCAAGCGTGTCAAGCAATGCTTCGACAATACTGAACACCTTTGGGCTAGACGACACAATGATGGAGTTGGTTCTGACATCGGCTTCGATCGTCGCGGCATCGTCATCATCGAGTGCCCCACTTCGAAGTTGTCCCTGAATGAGTTGGTTCAGCATGCTTGCCAGTTGCGGCGCAGTGGCGTGCTCCACGGGGTACACGCGAACGGTAGACGCAGGCGAGGCGCCTTCCACATCGAGCATGGAGACAAGCTCCGCTACTACTTGAATGTTGATTGGTGAACCAACAACAACGAGCGCTTCAAGTGCTGGCTCTGGAACCAATGCAAGGCGATCCATCGGCTGAAAGATCTGTGCATCAAGAACCCCACCACCGCCTGCAGCAACACGAAGTCGTCCGACCTGCGCCTGCATTGGTCCAGCGTTGGGCAGATCGGCCGATCCTTCGACCAACACACGATGCAACGTATCGGCCATGTCATCAGGGTCGGCAAACCTCAATGGAATGACCCGAACCTCCAACCAACCCGTTGCCATGTCGCTGTCGAGCCGCTCGACCAATATTTCAACGGTGGCAACGGCATCCTCTCGACCGGCAATGACGACAGTGTTCGTTCGCTCATCTACCGACATCGCAACATCATCAAGCAATGCAGGACCAACAATGCCGCTGGGTCGGCCCTGAATGTCGGTGCCTGGCAACGTAGACAATGATTTGCTCTGCGAGAAAACCTCTTCCACAATCCGGCGGAAATCCTCTGCAGCAATGTTCTCTAGCGGAATGACACGAATAACCGCGGCGCTAGAAACTGGAACCAAATCAAGCAATTCGACAATCGCCGCTACTGCAAGCACATTCGATGTTGTGGACGTCACAACGATCGCATTCTGTGTGTTGTGCGGCACAATACGAATAGGCTCAGTCAAGTCGAGCGAGACGAGTCCCCGCCCAATTTCATCATGCCGCAACGCGAGTCGGCGAACCTGCTCCTGTACCGCCTCAGCAAGTGGCGTACCGACTTGCTGATTCGCCGGATTGCATATCTCTGTCAAGACACGGGTCATGTCTGCCGCAGTTGCATTGTGCAATTCGATGATCTGCATGGCAGCTTCAGCGCCGCTTGGATCTTCGTCAACAGCCCGAAGAATATCGACAATGGTGCTTGTGTCCGCTGGGTTCGACATCACCATGACTGCGTTGCGACCCTCTAATGATGTCACACGTACAGGCTCATTGACGAGCCTCGACATCGTGTCGTTGCGTACAGGCTCATCCAAGCCGAGCGACTCAATGACACGAATCGCTTCACTTGGAGCAATGTGCTGCAACTCAATTACAGTCACACCATGTCCCGCTGCGGGAATCATGCCGTCTAGCTGCTCTGCTGTCTGGCGAATCTCTTGGGCAAGTGCACCGCTTGTGGCTACAACCAAACTATTGGTCATCGAGTCATACTCGATGGATAGTGGCACATGCAGTTGCTCAGCTCTTGCTGTAAAGGTCTTGGTCAACGTGCTGGCAACGCGTGCAACCGGCGATGCCTTCAATGTAATAACGAATACCTTGACATCCACACTCGTATTGGGCTGATCAAGTGTGGCAACTATCGCCTCGATGCGTTCCAACGTACGTCCAGTTGCCGCCACAATGACAGAATTGGTCAGAGGCTCCGCTGAAGCGCTGACCCACTCCTCGCTCTGCACGAGCATCGTTGGAATGTCGGCATCACGTTCATCGTTTCCTGATTTTCGATTGCCTGACTGTCCACCACGCCGGGTCACTTCCCGACTGAAAGCTTCATTAATCGACCTCGCCACCGACTTCGCCTCTGCGTGCGTCAATGGCAGCACACGAACCTGCAAAGATGAGTCATAGGCCTCGTTATCAAGCTCGGCAATAAGGGATTCGATGCCGTCCCATTCGCTCTCTTCCGCGGTGACAACCAGTGAATTCGTCGATGGGTCCGCCACAATGCTCACGTTTAACTTCGATGGCGTGTCAGCCTCCATCGCGAATGGGCCGTAGAACACCGAAAGGGCTTGGCGAATCTTGTCGGCCTCAGCGTGATCCAGTGCAAGAAAGCGAGTCTCTCGAGTGGTTGATCTTGGCGCATCGAGTTGCTCGATCAGCGTGCTCAGTTGTTCGAACTGCGAAGGCGTTGCCGCAATGATCAGTTGATTTGAGGATCGATCCGAATCGATCTCCGGTCGCGGAAACGGCATAGACATCACCATCTGCTGCAAGCTCCACCGCACGTCATCTGCAATGGCATGCTCGAGCGACACAAGGTGATACTCGACTTCGGCAACTGTCGGCACCGCGTCCAGATCTTGAATGAGCGACGCAATAACTGGAATCGACTCCTCGTTTGCTGTCACGATCAAACTATTCGATCGGGCGTCCGCAACAATGCGAGCGCGGACCTCAACAGGATCTGCGCCATCTTCCAGAGTGATGACTGTTCCGCTGGTACTCCCATCGCTACGAAGCCCAAGCGATTCGCGAAGCACCTGAACAACATCAGACGCCCTCGCTTCCTCCAGCGGGAATGTCTTGACGATGCTGCGGTCTCCAACAGCCCACGTGTCAAGCACATCGAGCAGATCCTGAATCTCAGCATGCTGAGCTGCATTACCCGCCACGATCAACACCCGATGTTTCTCATCCAATCGAACAACCGGCGCGGTCTCATCGCCTTCATCCCACCATCTTCGGCCGCGGCTACTGCCATACAGGTCACGCACCATGTCATCAACCGTTTGCAAGGACGTGCCAGCCACGTGATACGTGCGAACCGTTCGCTCTGAACCTTCAGGTGATGCCGCATCAACGACGTCAATGACCTGTTCCACGATGTCAAACGACTCACCATGGCCAGTTACAACGAGTGCATTCAGTCGAGTGTCAGGGAATACCGCAAGGCGACCAGGCATGGCGCCGTTGCTGCTTTGACTTCGTCCGAACCAGCCCCCGAAAATCTCTGCGCCAAATGACAACTGCATCACCATGTCTTTAACGGTGTTCGATACCTCTGCGGCCTTGGCATGCTTTAGTGGAAAGGCCCGAATCTGGAACTGCTCTTGATTCAAAGGACTATCCAGTCGGCTAGAGAGGTCTTGCACCGCGGCGAAGTCCTCGTCATTGGCCGCCACAAGTAGGGTGCTACTGCCAGGATCACCAATAACAGTGACGCTTCGCGTCGACTTGCTTATTCGAGCGCGATCGTCGTATAGCCGCTGAATTGCTTGAGCAATCATGCCCGCATCGGCACGTTCGAGTTGAATAGTTCGAATGTCAAACTGATCACTACGATCGCGATCGAGCTTTGTCACAAGACCCTTGATTCGATCTCGCATTGAATCGTCGGCTCGAATCAGCAGCAGGCCACTGTCATCATCTGGGACAACCGTTACACCCGCAGCTGCAGCTGGGTCCGATGCCAAGAGCGACTGCTTGACCAGCTTCGCAACGGCACTTGGCTGACTTCTGACAATGTCTATTGTCTCAAGTGGAAGGAAATCCTTGGCCGTAGACACATCTAGCTGACTGAGCAGTGACTCAACTTCACTTAACTGTGGCCCCGTCGCCGTAACAATAAGTGAGTTAGTTCGCTTATCGGCAACCACCTCGGGCATCGAAACTGGAATCCCCTTCGTTCGACGCGAGTTGTATCGGGCCTGCATCAGTTGAAGTATGGTCCGCTCCAAGTCTTCCGCTGAGGCGTGTGTTACATCAAAGATCTGAATCGCTGGCTGCCCCGCGACAGGCGCTGCATCAATGAGCGCAACCAACTGCTCAACGACCGGGATCGCCTCTGGGGGGCCCGACACAATGAGCGCACCAGTCCGATGATCTCCGCTAATGACCACCTGCTCGGGCTGGATATCTCCCTGCACGGGTTCCCCGCCAAGGACCTCAATGACCATGCGCTGCATTCGGCCCACTTGCCCAGCCTGTGCGCGAAGCATCTCTCTGACTTGTGCTGCAGCAATATTGGCCTGTGACTCCTGCAATGGAATCACCTTGACCACCCGCACTGCATTCTTGTTTGATGATGGCGTAATAGCTCGAAGCACTTCGGTCACGGTTTTGAAGTCCGCATCAGTGCACGTAATAAACATCGCCTCACCAGCAGGGTCTGGCACAATGGCAACGCGTTCGGCAACGTCGCCTCGTCTGCCACCTGCTGGGGTCATCGTGCGAAGCGTCTGCGTGAGCAATGCCGATAGCCGAGAGGGGTCATGCTTGCCATGCAAGTCAATTCGACGCAACGAACCCGGTGCCCTGGGAGACTGCTTTAAGAGTTGGTCGAGCAGTGCACGTGCTCGCCGAACTGCTCGATCGCCACCTAGCAGCACAAGGCTGTTGGTGTTTGGATCGATGGCGATGGAAACAGTGGCTTCCGTTGGCTCTTGCGCACCAATCGCGGCTGCAACCAACCAATACTTGATTCCCAGTGGGGCAGCAGATGACTGTGATGACTTAGCCGGCGCCTCTCGGAGAAGATCCTCAAGGTCTACTATCTCCACCGATGACCCTTCGTGCTGATCGAGTAAACGCTTCAGCGTCGCCGCGAGCTCTCGGGCATCTACCTTCGATGCATCGATAGGTACAACTTCAAGTCGTTTGCCTGAAACCAACGCAGCACGGTCGATTTCCGACACGACCTGCCGCAAGCGTGCGAGTTGGGTCTCATCGCCGCGAACCACAAGAGTATTGCTCGAACGATCCACCTGTACAAGCGCTGGCGCCAGCGCAGAATCCTCGGCAAGTAAGGGTTGCAACGTACGTGCAAGTTCGGTGGCATCAGCATGCATGACAGGAACGACTTGCAATGACCGAGAGGTCCTCGCGGCCTGATCAACTACATCCAGTTGCTTCACCAGCGCCTCGGCGATCGGCAGGACGCCCGGCCGGGCAACAACCACTACCGCGTTGAGCCGCGAGTCGGCCGCAACTTTCACCGAATCACGAACCTCTGGAAGCGCAACACGACGACGTGACGCTTCGATGCGCTGCTGCAACGTGTATGTCTCAGAGCCCATCAATTGCTCAACAACTGGAGCAACACTGTCCGCGCGTGCGTGTTCGAGATAGACAGTCCGCACTTGACTAGCCTCGGCAGATACACCTTCATCGAGCGATGCGATAAGTTGTTCAGCCTCGGCGAGTGCTCCAACAGGACCCGTCAGCACTATCGCATTACTCGATGGCTCCGCCTGCACCACAACCTGCCTTGCGGCAGGGGAGAACCTGCCTTTAGCAGCCATTGCAGCCTCGATAGTCATTGTCACGGTCCCGGCGTCAGCACGCTCAAGTTGAATCACTCGAACTTCCACCGCGCCGGCATCCGACGCGGGCCGGTCCAATTCGGACAACAACGTTAAAGCCAGCGGCATAAGGTCGGCTGGTGCATCAATCATCAATCGCCCTGCCGATGTGTCAGCAATGACTGTCGATGTAGGTACAGGCGTCCCCGCAGCATGCGCTTGGCGAAGTACGTGGGGCCAACGAGCACGATCCCGCAACATTGCCGTCAATACCGGCGCGAGCGCAGCAGGATCACTGTGCTTAATGTCATGAGCCATCATCTGCATCTCTAGGGGCAGCGGCGTTGCATCATCTCGCTCTTTCAAAAGAGCCATGACTGCATCTACATCCGCTGCGCGGCCAGACACAAGCACTGTGCGGGTACGCAAGTCTGGTAACAATTCCAAATCGGTCACAGACTTGCCTAAGGCGCCAGCGTTCACCAAGTGTCGAACTGTATTCACGAGGGCAGTTGGATCTGAACGCATCGGTTCAAACTCTGCGATTGTCGATGAGACATCGAGTAGCCGTACCGCACGTTCAATCTCTTTAAATTGCCCAGGCTCTGCCTTCACAACCAACATCTGCAGCGCATCGACTGGCTGCAACGACGGCATGGTGAAGCCAGGCTTATAGGCATCGTCAAGCAATACGCCAAGCGAACTTCGCAAGGCTGTGGCAACCTCTGAGGCCCGAGCAGCCATCAATGGCAATCGTCGAGTCTCTTGTGTGTTGGGGCGAGCTGCCTCAAGTTGTGTCAACAACGTGCCCATTCGATTGACCCCACTTCGTGGGCCCGTAATGACGGCAGTGCCATCGGCACTCACATCCACATCCACACCTTCAAGTTCTTCAGGAGCCAGCCGCTGAGCCTGCGTAATGGCCTCTTCGACTCCATTTGGACGAAGATGCAGCACACGAACATCGGCTGTTTCAATCGATTTGGCATCGAGCGCTGGCACAATTGCCATCACAGCGGCCACTTCCTCGGTGGGACCAGCCAGCACTAAACTACGTCCGTCTGGCCCTGCAGCCATTCTGAGGCGGCTTTTTCGACTCTGAGGCAGAATCTTGTCTAGCGCCAGAAGAACTGCCGGGGCACGGGCATCCTTCAAGGGCATGTTCTCGATGGTCTGTTCACCCCCCGGGGCAGAGGAGCCCTCCAAAGCAGCGACCATTTGAGCGACTTCCTCAACACGGCCCTTCAGCCCAGACACACCAATTGAGAGCTGTTCCTGCATCGGCACGAGCACCGGCCGCTCGCCCTCAGGCATGGCGGCAATCACGGTACTCAGTCGCTGAATCGCGCTGTTGACATCAAGCAACGAAAGTGGCAACACACGCAGTTCGCGATCGCCACCACCGGACGCTGTGTCGAGCAGCGCAATGATCTCTCGCAAACGATCCATTCCCGGCTTGGCACCCTTTGCGATAATTGCATTGCTTCGCACATCGGCACTGAACGACACACCTTGCAGTGATACCTCTTCAACCTTCTGCAATTTTCCCTTCTTGCCCGGAATCCATTTCTCAACCTTGACCGACATCAAGTCGTTCAGTGGTTTGATCAATGAATACGCAGGCACATGCTTAAGCGGAAAGACTTCGACTAAACCTTCGGGCGACTGCTGGTCGGCCTGTTCGATGATGTGCAACAGTCGGCGCACCTGGCCCGCCATCTCCGTGAGCACGATCGCGTTCTGGCCGGGCAGTGAGATGAGTTGGCCATACTCGCCAACCATCGGTTTGAGTTGCTCTGTCATTGTCTCGGCGGTCGCCGAACGAAGCGGTCGCATGACCGTGATCAGCTGATCATCAGTGATGTCATCCGGAACCGTGTTCATGAATGTCGGAAGGTTCGCCCGTTGCATGTCCTTGAGCGCTTCAAGCCGAAGCACGTCGCCGTCCACACGAACTGTGACACCCTTGGTCTGCAAAATTGTGTTGAGGACGCGGAGCCCGTTAGAAAGGTCATACGTCTCCGGGGACTTGAATGTAATTGTGCCCTTTGGGACCTCCGTGGCAATGACCATGGGCATGCCCGCCGCGCGAGACACAACATCAAGCACCGTCTCAATGTCGGCTTGTCCAAATGCGAATCGAAGTTCGATGGGCGCGCGGACTTCCTCCGCAACAGACTCGTCCGCTATCACATCCAAACTCAAACCGCTCAACACAGCTGAGAACAAAAGGACCGCGCGCAGTCGACCAGTCATAAGTGACCCTCTCCTTGGGTTCAGTCAGGCTCCATGCCTATGCGCCAGTCTACCTGTGCGACCCGATTCAGGGGCGTTGAATAGCCTCGCCGGCCCCGACTACCCACTCATCACCTGCTTGGGCGAATGTCGCAACGTCGATCCCATCAGGGTCAGGTTGAATGGAAATCAGTTTTATGCCGTTCAGAGCGTCGCCAACGACCATCCGCCGTCGCTTTCCCTTCTTGGATTGCAGCAGCACTTCCCCCTCTCCCTGCACTCGCCCAATGTGCACAACTCGCCAGCCCGGGGGTGGCTTAGCTGTTGGCCCGGGCCCCGGCGGCATTGGGGATGGCGGCGGCGAAGGTACGGCAAAGGGGTTGGGTAGATCCAGTGATGACACAGCCGAAAGCGGCAAGGCAAATTCAATCGCCTCCGTGGGCCCCGCGCCGGGCACGAATAGCGCCGACAGTTGCACCGTTGCTTCAACCCTTGCGCCTTCATCGCGACCTGCCAGTCGAATGCGTGTCACGCGGTGCGGCCAAGGCTCGGCTTTGATTGACTCCACGAGCAAGCCCACCTGCGCCCAGGTGCCTTGGGCGGTGATACTCGCTGGAACAAGTAGAAAGTCTGGCTCATCGCGCAGCTCACGCAAGCTACGCAATTTGAATTCACGTTTGCCTGGCGACGCCTCTACTACCGGCGTACTTGTCCCAACACGCACATCCTGGACTCCTGCAGCTTCCGCCAACTCACCAAGTCGAGATCGCAATGCTAAGTCCATCGCTTCGACAGTCGACCCCAATGTGCGAGAGGTAATGGCATCAATACCATTGGTGATGTCCTTTGAACGATCCAGATCGCGACGGCGGCCATCCAACGATGCCTTCGCGCGATCGATGCGAACTTGAACGGCCGCGGCGGGAGATTGCACCCACGCCCAGGTCGCCCACCACAGCACACCAATGAGCACAACTGCACCAACCGAGTACAAGACAACCGTGGTCCGGCCTGTCATGGCGAGGGTGTCTCCGACGATGAGACACGATCGAGCCGAAGCGTCATGTCGTTAGGGAGCCGACGTCCATCTGCCGCGTCGGCGCCGCTGGTTGTTACAACCCAAGGCTCTGTGCGCGCAAGACGACTTCGCAACGCTTCAGCTTGATCACGCGATGATGCCTCCGCTTCAATGGTGACCCGCTCAGACCAGGGCAACGTCCACTTCGTTGGCGCGGTACCCCGAGGCGCATCAACCGCATTCATGTCTAGGCTTAGTACAACATCATCAAGCAGCACGTCACCAGGCGGTCCCACTGCTATGAGTACGGCTCCCAGGTCGGCAGCAAGGTCCGGACCTGTGGATGTCCACAACTCCAAATGGCCCAATTTGAAGCTGTCGCGGTTGAACCGCCACCACTGTTTATCAAGGCGATCACGAGCAGTCTCAACCTGATCGAGTTGCTGCATCAAGACTCGCTCACGTCGACCGCCCCAGGCCCAAATGCCACCGAGCAGCACAACCAAGGCCAATATTCCCAACAAGACGCGCTGGCGCAGTTGCGCCGCTCGATCAGGCGATTGTCGTGGGTTGAGCAGATCAATCCAAGCGCGACCAGTGTTTTCGGCAACAAGAAGCCCAGCAAGCGAGCGAACTTCCTGCAGGTCCCGACCAGCGTCATCAATCCCCTCAGGAACATCCACCACGACCGCTGGCGCGGCGGTAATGGACGACACAGGCTCGGCCAACTGCGACACGATTGCAACGGGGCCGCTGAGATACACCCGCGCAGGTTCAGGGCCTTCACCCTCTGTTCGCCACGCCAACCAAGTACGACGAACTTCCAGCGTAACCGCGCTGACAATCGCATCGAGATTGTCTGCGTCCAATGTCGCTGAACGTGCGCGCCTTGGTTCCCCATCTTCGACCCAGAGCACTTCAACGTGACTTCCAGAAATGTCCACGATGACTAGTGATCCGATGCGAGGCGCAAGCGCCTCAGCGCCGAACAGCCGAAGCGTGACAACACGCGCCGGTCTACCAGCCAATTTCATCCGTCGACGAACATCATCAAGATCCGATGCGGGAATGGCGGCTGACAACACTTCGGCCGTCTCATCGCCGTGATGCACCGGCAGTGAATCGATCACTGCTGTTTCCGGATCGATGGGCAAATCACGTGCTGTAGCAAGCGCCGCCATTGCTGGCAGATCTGCCGGACTTGCGCCGGGCAGTTCCTGACGCTTGAGTACGACATCTTCCCGCGGCACCGAGACAATGCATGCGCAACGAGGAATGCCCGCAGCGTCGAGCATGTCTGCAACCCATTGCGCCTGCGACTCTATGGTGTCCAAGCCATCGGGCCGCGGTTTGACAACTGTGGCCTCGAGTCGAAGCCCTCCCCCATCGAGGCACACTGCGGATACGGCGCGAAGCCGTCGGGCCGTCAGTTCTACGGCTACTCGGTGTCGACCGGGCGTTGTGCGTCCCATGCGTTTGAGCATCGGGCGAATCGTACCCACGATCAGCGCCAGCGTCCGACACGCTGAGCAGATGGCTGTGATGATGCCGCGTCTTCTTCCAAAGGATCATCCGGTAGCGGATCATCGATGTCTGCTCGATCGTCTTGAAAAAAGGCCCCGTCAACTGGCATGTCCTCTTCCGAGTCCATGATCCGAGGGGCACTATCGAGTTCGAGATCCTCCTGATGAAGAGGCTCTGGGAGCGGCAACCCCTCAATCGATCCGGGGGGACCAATCAGACGGCGAAGCATGGCCACCCGTGGAACCTCGCCGGCAACATCAAAGACAACCTCGGCCCAAATTGGATCTAGCAAGACACTGGATTCATCTGACTCGATCACTTCACCACAGGCAATGGTGCATCGCCAAGTCCACGAGCCGACGGTGAGCAACGGAAGTAAGCCTGACTCGAGCGATCGGCTGAGCCCCGCTTCGGTCCACGGCCATGACAGTGTTGCTCTCAACTCATCGGGCAATGTGTCTCGAATCGCCACGAGATGGTGTGCTTGCTCGCTATCGATACCCGGCAACGTCGCAAGTGTCGACGCGGGCGCCCCGGCTAAGTCGATTCGACCCAACAGAAACCCTTCATCAGCAGGAGCGGTGTGTTGCAAAATAGCCCCCCAAAGTTCAGCGGTAGGCGACGCGGCTGCCACCCTTGTGGCGAAGGTCTCCGGTGCCCCTTCCGGAAGTGACGCCAAAACTTCGATCGCTTCATCGCTTAGGACATCATGTAACGATGCCGCAAATTCGTCGGACCATGGCTCGACCGTCAACTGCTCAGGACCGCGGATGGGCGCGTGCGCATACACGGTTAGGTTGACCCCCTCGGAACTACTCGCAGATGAGCCGATCGCCTCCAATACTGCAGCACGATCAAGCAATCCCGTGTCAGGCGATGCATCCCTCGCGGCTACCACCGCATCGGCCATCGACTGATTCATGTGTTCCAATCTCGACATTGCCTCAGCAGTTGCGTGGTTGGCATCTAGGCTGGCACCCTCTGCAATAGGTTCGGGATTCTGGTCGCCAACACCCAGCAGCCGAACGACAATTCGGCGTCCTTGCACGGTCCAAAGCGTGAGCTCTTGGGGCAAGTCCGCAGGCACGCCCGCTGCAAGTGCATCTCGCTGATCGGCCAACTGCTGCAGGAGCACGCGCACAGCAGACTGCATACGAAGTTGTGCATTGGAGCGCCGCACATCCAGATCGCTCGCTGAAACACTAACTGCTGCAATCTGCACCAGAGCCGCAGCAAGCCATATCGATGCCGCGCCTATGACCGCCACGGAAGCAAGCACAATGCCACGTCGTTGCATCATGTTGGCTCCATACCAAGGCCTGGGATCACCAAAATGCGCCGTCGGTCCGGTGGCGTGTCCTCATCAGGCTCGGCCAGAAGCCAAGCATCAATCACCACAACGCTTGGCAAACCACCGGTCTCTAACGTATCGAACGAGTCAACCCACTGACCATCATGTCGGGTGCGCACACGCAGCGTGGCCATGCCGGGCACGATGACGCCTTCGCCTTCAAGGCCGGTAAGCGAAATGCCTACGCCGTCATCTTGCATTGATACAACGTGTCGGCCTGGCACGGCAGTTTCAATGCCGGGCCGATCCATGGCCGCGTGCAGCCGAATGGACCGCGCTGATGTCACAAGGCCAGGCAACGCCCCCGCACGAACGGCGACGGTTGTAAATGCGTCGTCGATCGTGTCGAGCGCCAGATCCAAGGTCCGAAGCGACTCGGTCCGATCCACAATCCGCTGGCGATCTCGTGCAAGACCAAGTAACAAGGTGGCGGACACCGCGAGGGTGGCAATCAACAACGATGTGCCCAACAGCACTTCGACCAATGTCATGCCTCGCCTCATCAAATGCGCTCCTGTAGGCGCAGGTCCGATGGCACGAGCGCCCGAACCATTGCCCAAACACCATCTTCGTCACGCTCGCGCACCGTCACGACGAGAAGCACAAGCCCTGGCTCTGTTGAAGGCTCCGATTCCACATCGAGAACTACAACATCGGCGTCACCGGCAAACACCGACTGTTCAAGCAGTTCTGGCATGTCTTCATCACGGAGGTCGCCGAGCCCCACAAGGCCCGCTTCAGCCATACGCACAATTGCCACCGCCGCGTCATTGCAACGGCGGCGCCTATCCGCTCGATCCAGTGCCTGTTCCGCATCGTCCATTGCCTGCAGTGTGAAAGCGCCGGCACCGACCACGATGACCAACGCTACAAGTACCTCCATCAGCAATACACCACGGCGCCTCATGACATGGGCTCGGGCACAGGCAATTGTGAGACAGGTGGCTCGACTGATGACACATGGCCGGTTAAAGCATCGAATTGCCATGCACCGCGTCGGCCATTGCCGTCTTCGAACACCAGTGGCTTGGGCATTCGTGCTTGACCGTCGGGCAACACAATCGCTATCACCATTGGCAGTTCATCGTCTTTGGATGCAATTCCCGCCAAATGCATATCCATAAGCACTGGCGCATCATCTTCACCAATCCATGGGCGAACGCGCAGCATGTCTGGCGATTCCAGTCGAACGAGAATTGGCTGTTGTCTATCAATCGCTTCGATACGCGCTCGTTCAAGCAGCGTTCGCAATCGGAAAGCGTCCGAGGTCCAAGCAGCTTCGTCTCGAACAGTTTCAGCAGTAGGCAACACGAGCGCACCCACCGCTAACAACAGCATGAGCACGAGCAGCAATTCGAACAGTGTCAGTCCGCGGCGTTCAGCCGGTCGCTGTGTCCGAGCCACTGCTTGGGAAACTGCCGTCCGACTCGATCTCGCCGTCTGCGTTCTTTCGGCGGTCATGGTTCGTCACATCGTCCTCGGTGTTCTCTTCGCCATCGGGGCCCACAGAAACAAGGTCGTACGTCGATTCATCCAGCAACTCACCCGGATATCGATAGATGATTTCGTGATTCCAATTGTCTTGGGCGATTGGGCTGATGTAGATGCCCCTCCAGCGGCCAAGGTCGGCCTCATCCTCGATGAGTTCCTTATCCCAAAGCACCGCAATGCCCTCATCCTCAGTGGGGTACCGCTTCATGTCGATGCGGAAACGCTCCAGTGCAGAATCGATCTGGTCGAACTGGGCCCGTTGAATATCTGCCTCAGCTTGGTCGCCAACCGAGAGGAAACTCACGGTCACGATCGCCCCGAGCGCCAGCAGAATTGAGATCACAATGAGCAGCTCAAAGAGCGTGAAGCCTCTTGCATTGCGTTGGTTCATTTGGCGCATCTCCTTTGGCCACAGCCCCACATGGCTGCTGGCTTTTTGAACAGCCTACTGCAAACCGGAACTCATGCGCATCATTGGCAGCACGAGTGCGGCAAAGATGAAAATGACCATCCCGGCCACACACACCAGCAACGCTGGCTCAAGCAGCCGAAGCATGACTTGAAGCCTTCGGTCAACACGCCGTTGTGTGACCTCAGCCACCTCAGTGAGCACCTCTGGCAGCCTGTTGGTGGTCTCCGCCACGTCGATCATCTCCACAACGTCTTCGGGCATGTGCCCTGCGTCAGCGAAGGCTTGACCAAGCCGCTGACCACCCTGCACAGCGGTGCGAGCAACCTCCATGCTTGATGCAAACCAGGGATGCCCGGCTGTTTCACGGCTGATATCAAGTGCTCGCAGGAGGCCAACACCATTGCCCAGCAGTGACCCCAATACCCGAAGTGTTCGAGTGAGCGCGACTTCCGCCATGAGCGTGCCTAGTAGCGGTACACGCGTCAATTGAAGTTGGATCCAACGCCGAGAGCCCGGTTGGCGAATCGCAGCCATCCAGCCCGCCACAATTCCTGCCAGGATGACAAGAAGCAACGGCCACCACCCCACCGCGAAGTCAGAGATGCCAAGGAGCAACTTGGTTGCAAGCGGCACTTCGATGCGCTCGAAGAATGGTTTGAACTTCGGAACAAATGCGACGAGGGCGTAGACCACGGCCGCCACACCAGTCAGCAGCAAGATCGCGGGGTAGATCAAACTGCCGATGATCTTAGCCTTCAGTATGGCCTGCGCCTCGAGTAAGTCACCAAGCCGGGCGAGTACATCATCTAGGAAACCACCTTGTTCACCAGCGCGAACCATGGCAGTGTGCACGTCACCAAATGCCCCGGGATGCTGTGCCATGGCATCTGCAAGCGACGTGCCGTCGGCTACAGCATCTGCAACTTCATTCCAAATGCTCGCCATGAGGGCATGTGATTTGCCTCGCCCAAGCAACCGTAGCGCACGCAGCAATGGCACACCAGCACGAATCAAGTCGGCAAGTTGCCCAAGCGTGCCTGCAAGCACACCGGTTGGAACGCGACCCTGTCGAGGCACCGACTCACGAATGCGAACCGGCGACAACGATAGACGATCAAGTTCGCGAAGGGCAGCCTCACGAGAGGGACCTTGAAGCACGCCCTTGACGAGCGTGCCATCCCTGGATCTCGCTTCATAGGCCCAGGTCGGCATGCAATCAACCCTCGTCGGACTGCAACTTTGCCAGGACGCTGAAGTCTTCCAGTGTCGTCATATCGCCCACGGCCTCTCGCCCAGCTGCGACATCACGAAGCAGCCGGCGCATGATCTTGCCGCTTCGAGTTTTCGGCAGAGCATCGGTAAAGCGGATCATGTCTGGCTTGGCAATGGCGCCAATTTCACTTGCAACATGTGCCCGCAGTGTTTCAATCAACTCGTCATCAGGCTTCCAGTCTGTGCTGAGTGTGCAAAACGCCGCTATGCCCGTGCCCTTAATTTCGTGCGGCATTCCGACAACTGCCGCCTCAACTACGGCGTCATGACTAACCAGCGCAGACTCGACTTCCATTGTTCCCAATCGATGGCCCGATACATTGATCACATCATCCATACGACCCATGATCCAGAAGTAGCCGCGTTCGTCGCGGCGTGCACTGTCCCCGGCGAAGTACATCCCATCAACTCGTGAGAAGTAGGTGTCGATATATCGCTGCCGATCTCCGTGAATGCCACGGAGCATCGACGGCCATGGCTTTCGCACCACAAGTAACCCACCTGTATTGGCAGGCTGCTCCACACCATGCTCGTCAACCACAGCCGCATCAATACCCAGGAATGGCAACGTGCATGAACCCGGAACGGTGGGCGTTGCAGCAGGCAGTGGCGTGATCATGTGTCCACCGGTTTCTGTCTGCCACCACGTGTCGACAATGGGACATTGCTCATGGCCTATGACACGGTGGTACCACATCCATGCTTCTGGATTGATCGGCTCCCCGACAGTACCAAGCACCTGCAACGTAGATAGGTCGTGCTGCCGTGGATGAGACTCGCCCCACTTCATGAACGCGCGAATCGCTGTCGGTGCCGTATAGAAGTGCGTCACTTTATGCCGCTCAACAATGTCCCAAAATCGATTTGGTGCTGGGTAGTTTGGCGCACCCTCATACATGATTGACGGAATGCCATTCTGCATGACGCCGTAAATGATGTATGAATGCCCTGTGATCCAACCAACATCGGCCGTGCACCAGTAGACATGATCCTCGTGGTGGCGCAGATTGAATGTGTATCGACTGGTCAAAAATGTGTGGACCAAGTAGCCGCCGGTCGTATGCACAATGCCCTTTGGCTTCCCTGTGCTTCCAGATGTGTACAGCAGGAACAGCATGTCCTCACTATCCATCTCTTCGCATGGACATTCGTCGGATGCCTCTTCAACGACATCGTGCCACCAGTGATCTCGCCCAGCAAGCATGGTGATTGCATTCTCACATCGCTGGACAACGACGACTCTCTCAACGATATCAGTCAAGCCAATCGCTTCGTCAACGTTCGCCTTCAGAGGCACGACACTGCCTCGACGCCACGCGCCATCGCACGTAATAATCACTTTTGAACCAGCGTCAGTCACACGATCCGCAATTGATTGCGCGCTGAACCCCCCGAAAATCACCGAGTGTGGTGCGCCAATGCGAGCACACGCCAAGACGGCAATCGTGAGTTCTGGAACCATGCCCATGTAGATGGTCACAATGTCGCCACGGCCAACGCCCATCGCCTTGAGCCCGTTGGCACATCGAGACACTTCTCTTTGCATATCGCCGTAAGTCAGTGTTCTGGTTTCTGGGCCCTTGTCACCGACGGGTTCACCTTCCCAGATGATGGCGGGCTGATCTTCAAAACCATTTTCAACATGCCGATCAACGCAGTTGTAACACGCGTTGATTCGACCTCCTGCAAACCAACGTGCATCAGGGCAATCCCACTCCAACACGGTGTCCCATCGCTTGAACCAATGCAGTTCCTCGGCGACAGCACCCCAAAAGTGCTCCGGGTCAGCGATGGACTGCGCGTGAAGCGTGGAATATTGCTCCATCGTTTCAATCCAAGCACCACCGCTGCGATTCATAAACTCGGCAGGCGGATCGAAGATGCGATCTTCTTGAAGCACAGACTTGATGTTGATGTCGCTGTCGGCCATTGGTGAAACGCTCCGGAGGTTCTGCTGGTGCAGAGCGTAGCAGGCTGCTGCGGAATGCTACCGCCGGCCCCGGCGGCGGCGTTGGCCTTGCCCGCCCTTGCCCCCCGCCCGTGAAGCACGCTTGCGATCCCGCTCCATCTTGCGCTTGGTCGGCAACGGCATTTCCTGCACCTTTCGATGTGGCCGCTTGGTCAGCATGAGTTCCATATACCGCTCGGCGGCGTCAACCCGAACCAGCCGCACACGAACCGAATCGCCAGCAGCGAGCACCTCCCCACTCCCGCGAGCAACAAGTCTCGCTAAACCCGGCACTTCCTCCCACCGATCCCGACGCGAACCACCCATGTCATCCCAGCCCACATGGCCAGTCACAAGGAACCGCTCTAGTTCAACAAGCACGCCCGCGGGCGTAAAGCCACGAATAACGCCTGGCACATCATCGCCAAGATGGTGCTCTTCTAAGTGCTGGAGTACGAGGAATTCTCGAAGCTCCCGCTCGGCGGCCTCAGATTCGTTTTCGGTGTCCGTACAGTGCCGGCCCATTTCCACGAGCGCCTCTTCATCGAGCAGCCGCTCATCGTCATGCATCAATCGTTCGATATCACGCCGGCGACGTCCAGTAAACACCAACGTACTGTTCTCAGAGTGATCAAGCCATGCCTCCAGCGCACGATGCACAATCAGATCTGGATACCGACGAATTGGACTAGTGAAGTGGGCATAGTGTTCACTAGCCAATGCAAAGTGCCCAACAATCGCTGGGCTGTACTCCGCTCGGGTGAGGGTTCGCAATACCGCAAAGTGCACCGCTCGGACAGAGTCAGTATCACGCGTTGCATCCAGAAGTTGCTGTAGATCTTTACGAGTCGGCGACTCGGGCAGCCGATGTCCTGATGCCATGGCAAGTGATCGAAGATCTTCAAGGTCTTCCAACGCTGGCTCAGGGTGAATACGACGAAGAATGGATACATCCAAGCCGTCGAACAATCTAGAGACAGCCTCGTTCGCTTCGACCATGAACATCTCGATCAGCGTGTGCGTGAATGCATTGTCTTCAGGCTGCACATCTACGACATGCCCTTGATCGTCGAATACCAACTCCGAGTCAGGTAGTGAGAGTGAGATCATGCCGTTGCGCTGTCGGCGACTCTGAATCACCTTGGCCAGCACGTCAGCTTGCTGCAGCGATGCCAGTACTTCTTCTGTCGGCTGCGTTGATGTTCGTGAGTTTTTCCGGGCCAAACGGCCATCACCGTCAATCCACGCTTGTGCCTCCAGATACGTGAATCGCTTATCTGAACGAATCAATGTGCGACGAAACTGCGTTGTGCTGACGCGCCCACGCTCATCGATTCGAATAAACGCCGACTTCGCGCAACGGTCAACGCCCTCCTGCAATGAACACACACCGTTGCTGAGCACTTCGGGCAACATAGGAATGACGCGTCGCGGCAAGTAGCTGCTGTTTCCACGCGCCTTGGCTTCAACATCTAACGGTCCACCCCCTGGCACGAAAAAGGCCACATCCGCAATATGGACTGCAAGTTCCCACTCGCGTGCAGCTTCGTCCCAAGTGATACTGATGGCATCATCGAAGTCGCGAGCATCGGGCGGGTCAATCGTGAACGTCACCGTATCACGAATATCTTCTCGTACAGCAAGATCGCCTTCCATCTTCGCCGCTGCATTGCGTGCTTCCTCAAGCACATCTTCATCAAACTCAGTGCGAATACCGTGCGCGGCAATTACCGCCTCAGTCTCCGCATGTGGCTCGCCGGCCTGACCAAGCACCTCTGTCACGACGCCCTCACCAAGCATGTACCCATCGGGTGGTTTGACAAGTTCGAAGACAACCTTATTGCCGGGCTGAATATTCTTGGCGCCAGGATCGCGAATGACAACGGCACTGCGTAGTCGCCGACCATCGGGTTCTACCAGCCACGATCCTCGTTGTTTGACCACCGTGCCAGCGAACGTCGTCGACGCAACATCAAGCACATCTGTAACTCGTCCGGATGGGCCTCGACCTTTCCAGCCTTGTTTCTGCGACACGAGACAGCGAACCCGATCGCCACTGACTGCCGTTCCTTGTGCACCGATAGCGATGTACACATCACCTTCACGACATGGCCGATCCAACGTCACAAAGCCAAAGCCTCGCCGCGTTACGCGGTAGACACCTTCGACCTCTGAACCCATAGATGGCAATTGCACTCGCTCTGCAGTGCGGACAACAGACTCTTCAATGACCAACCTGTCGATCGCTTCGTGCAGCAAATCCCGGTCATCACGTGAGACTCGAAATGCCTTGGCAAGATCGTGCACAGAGGCCTCGCGGCCTCGCTCACGGGCAAGATGATCCAGAATGCGTCGGGTGTACCGAATTGGCATTGGGAAAGCCTAGCCTCGCTTGGTCCGGCGTCGAGTCTTCTTGGCCGGCTTCGACTTGGAAGTGGATTTGGACTTTACAGTGGGCTTGGGCTGTGCGGCAGGCTTCGATTTTTTGGAAGCCATCCGCCTTGCCTTATCAACAAGATTGCCCACTCCACGGCCCTCACGCGCCTTGTGTGTGGGCGTTGAAGTAGCACCTGAAATGTGCCTTTCTGCCGGCGGCGTCTCTGTTGGAGCCTTGGCTGGGGTTGCATCCGCCACCTTTGCTGTGGAACCCTTCTCTTGAGATGTGTTGTCTGGTGTTAACGCGGTTGAACTTGCGCTCGTGGTCTCAGGTGTCACATCATTGGCTGTTGCACTTGCTGATGTATCGCGCTCGCCCGAGGGTGGATGTGCCCGCCCCTTGATAATGAACCCCGCCCCCGTGCCGATGAGTCGCTCCAACTTGAGCGCATCGCACGTTGGACACTTGCGTTTCACTGGCGCCGACATCGTCTGCACGAGGTCGAACGTGTAGCCGCAGGCTTTGCACCGGTAGTCGTACGTCGGCATGAAACGATCAGGGCGCCGTGGCGACTTTTGCAGGCCGAATGACGGTTTCACCCATGGCAAACCCCGGCTGCATCACCATTGAAACCTGCCCGCTCTCAACATTGTCTGCTGGCTGCTGCAGCATCGCTTCATGCTGCAGTGGGTCAAATGCATCGCCGACTTGTGGCAAAATGGGCGAAACGCCCTGCTCGGCAAGTGCTTGAAGAAACTCATTACGTGCGAGCATAACGCCCTCGGCCAATTGCGCCGCGGTCATGCCCTCGGCGTCTTGCCCCAGCGCAAGATCCAACTGATCAACCACAGTCAGCATGCGGCGCACGGTGCCAGCCTTCGCTGCACGTATGACCCGTGTTTCGTTTTCTTCCGCCCGTCGCTGATTATTCCGAAGTTCAGCCATGGCGCGAAGACGTCCATCGCGAGCATCGGCAACTTCCCCTAGAAGCCACTCGATCGATGCTGCAACATCGCCGTCGCACTCAGTCAGCACCGATGCTACAAATGCATCGTCGACGACTGTTTCGACAACGGTTTCATCTTCAACCTCTGGCATCGCTGTGTCGGTTTCGGTGGGTTCCATGTCAGGTGTTTCCTCGTCGCGGGTCATCATGTCTGAGTCAGCCTCTGAAGGCGTCCTTGATTCGGCCCCACATACTCGGCGCATGTTCATCAACAGGGGTGGCCTCGCCCGCTGCGTATTCCACAAGCAATTGTCGCTGCTTGTCGTCCAGTTTACGAGGTACAACAAGCTTCAAGACAACAACCAAGTCCCCACGCCGGCCACTTCGCAGGTCTGGCAAGCCGCCATCCTTTATGCGAATCAAGTCGCCAGGCTGTGTGCCCGCTTTCACGTGCAGGGTATGTGGCTCGTCAGTCCCGAGCATGAAAACATCAATGTCTCCACCGAGTGCAAGTTGCGTAAACGCCACCGGCTGAAGCAGCAGCAAATCATTGCCATCACGTTCAAAATACTCGTGTGGCGCGATGCGCACGCCCACATGCAAGTCGCCTCGCCGCCCACCCATGCCGGCTTCGGATCCGGGCGGTTCACCTTCTCCAGCTACTCGAACCGCCTGTCCATCGTGAATGCCACGCGGTATACGAACGGTCAATTTTCGGTCAACAGGGGAACGGCCATTGCCCGAACATGCTTCGCAGGGGCTGGTGACCACGCTGCCACGGCCACTACATGCTGGGCACGCTGTCACCATGCGGAACATGCCGCCGAGTCCTGCCTGCGCTACTTTGCCCTGTCCGCCACATGTACTGCATGACTCTGGCTGCGTACCAGGCTCTGCGCCTGACCCATCACACGCCTCGCAGACGTCCATTCTGGTGAAGGACACATCTCGGTCAGCACCTTCAAGCACATCTTCAAGTTCAAGATCAACTTCTGTTTCTAGGTCGTAACCTCGTGATGATGCCCGCCGACTGCGACCACCCCCCATGCCTTCGAAGATGTCGTTGAACATCGAGAAGATGTCATCGGGCCGCATAGAGTTGAAGTCATGCCCCGGACGACCTCGCAGCCCTTCACGGCCGAATCGGTCATACGTACTGCGACGTTCGCTATCCGAAAGCACTTCGTACGCCTCGGCAGCCTCCTTGAATTTAGACTCTGCCTCGGGGTTGTCAGGGTTGCGGTCCGGATGAAATTTCATCGCGAGCCGTCGATATGACCGCTTGATCTCGTCGCCTGAGGCGTCGCGACTGACGCTCAGGACTTCGTAGTAACAGCGGGTCGTTGGCATTGCGGATGGTCCAAGGGAACCTCGTTCTCGCTGCGAAGGGCGAAGAGCCTACGTTGAAGCTCACTCGCCCTCCGCGCGAGAGGGGAGAGGTTTCTAGGAATCGGTCACACGGTTGCACCGGTAGCAGGATCGTCATCGTCCTTGAGTTCGGTCAACGCAACATTGGTGGTCAACATGAGTCCTGCTACGGACGCGGCGTTTTGCAACGCCGTTCGAACGACAAATGCCGGGTCAATGATGCCCGCCTTCACAAGATCCTCAAGTTCACCGGTGCCCGCGTTGTAACCAACATCGCCACCTGCCTCACGAATCTTCTCGACAATGACGTCGCCGTCGGCACCAGCATTGGCAGCGATATGCCAAGCGGGGGCTTCCATCGCTGTGGCAATAATGTCACAGCCGGCCTTCTCGTCGCCTTTGAGCTTCGATCGAGTTGTCGCCACTGCATCTATGGCTCGAATAAACGCCACGCCACCGCCGGATACATACCCCTCTTTGGCTGCGGCACGAGTTGCATTGAGTGCATCGTCGACTCGGTCTTTGCGTTCCTTCATTTCGAGTTCGGTTGAGCCACCTACTTCAATGACTGCAACACCACCCGTAAGTTTGGCAAGACGTTCATTGAGCTTTTCCTTGTCGTAATCACTCGTGGATCGCTCCAACTGCGTACGAATCTGATTGGCTCGCTGCTCAACGTCAGTCTTTTTGCCTGCACCCTTGAGCACCGTTGTTGAGTCTTTCGACACGGTGATCTTCTTGGCCTTGCCGAGTTCAGACAACTGAACATCTTCGAGATTGCGACCAAGATCATCGGCAAAGAAGGTGCCGCCTGTGCAGGTTGCGATATCGCCCAACATGGCCTTTCGGCGATCGCCAAAGCCTGGAGCCTTCACTGCGCACACTTGCAACGTGCCGCGAAGTTTATTGACGACCAATGCCGCAAGCGCCTCATTTTCTACATCCTCGGCAATGATCAGCAACGGCTTGCCAGTACCGGCAACCGTGTTGAGCAATGGAAGCAGGTCGGCAAGATTGCCGATCTTCTTTTCGTGGATGAGCACAAGGCAGTCTTCGAGCACGCACTCGGCAGTCTTTGGATCGGTCATGAAGTATGGGCTCAAGTACCCCTTGTCGAAAGCCATGCCCTCGACGTAGTCAAGCATGGTTTCGGCTGTCTTGCCTTCCTCAACTTCAACCACACCTTCAGCGCCAACCGTGTGAACCGCTTCAGCAATAAGGCGACCGATTTCGGCATCATGATTCGATGACACGGTGGCCACCTTCTCAAGGTCACCCTTGCCAGTGCATTCTCGCGCAGATGCCTCGATGGCCTCGCCCGCAGCAGTTGCCGCGGCGGTGATCCCACGCTGTAGTGCCACCGCTCCTGCACCGCCCGTCACATGACGAATACCGCTTCGGTAGATCGCCTCGGCGAGCACGGTTGCAGTCGTCGTACCGTCGCCCGCCTTGTCGGCGGTTCGCTTGGCCACTTGATGCACCATTTGAGCGCCCATGTTTTCAAATGGCTGGGAGAGTTGGATCTCCTTGGCAACCGATACACCGTCTTTCGTCACGGCGGGGCCACCAAACGCCTTTTGAACCACAACGTTGCGACCACTGGGGCCCATTGTTGAAGCCACGGCGCGGGCCAGTTGATCAACACCCGAGAGAAAGGCCTCTTGGGCATCGGTATCGAATTTCATCTGCTTAATTGACATGTCATCTGCTCCCGTGCGGCACTCACTCGACGATGCCGAGCAATTCGCTTTCACGCACGATCAGGTGCGCCACATTCTTCACTTCAACTTCCGTGCCGGAGTATTTCCCGAACACAACGGTGTCGCCCTTCTTGACGACGGGCGTGATGCGCTCGCCGTTATCGAGACGCTTGCCAGGCCCACACGCAACAACTTTGCCCTGCATGGGTTTTTCCTTGGCCGATTCTGGCAGGTAAATACCTGACTCGGTACGGCTCTCGGCTTCAAGTGGCCGAACGAGAATGCGATCTTCAAGGGGTTGAACTGCCATCTGTACTTCCTCCATATCCCGCTGGTTTGGGGACAAGACTTGATCATGCTGGATCACACCACCTACGTGGTTGGTCCCGCGTCGTTGTTCGTTTTTAGAATCCCATGCCAGGCATGCCGCCCATGCCACCCATGCCGCCCATGCCGCCCATGCCGCCCATGCCACCCATGCCGCCCATGCCACCCATGCCGCCCATGCCGCCCATTTCGTCGTCATGGTCGTGGCCGTGGGCCTCTTCCTTCTGCGGCACTTCGGTGATGATGCAATCGGTTGTCAGTAGCAAGCCCGCAACTGAAGCGGCATTTTGCAGCGATGTGCGATCGACCTTGGCAGGCGTAATGACGCCTTCTTTAAGCAGGCATCCGTAGACACGGGTGAGTGCGTTAAAGCCGAAGCTGCCTTCGCCCTCAGCGACCTTGGCGACCACTACGGTCCCCTTCTCGCCAGCGTTGTCTGCAATGGTCTGCAGCGGCACCAAAAGTGCTGACTCAACCATTTCCACACCGAGCTTTTCATCGCCGCGGAGCTTTTTACGAACACCACCAAGCAACTCAGAAGAGCGAATAAAGCTGACGCCACCACCAGGAACAATGCCCTCTTCAACAGCCGCTCGCGTGGCGTGAAGCGCATCTTCGACTCGTGCCTTCTTTTCTTTGAGTTCCATTTCACTGCCGGCACCCACATGAATCTGTGCAACGCCGCCAGTGAGCTTTGCCATTCGTTCCTGCAACTTCTCACGGTCGTAGTCGGAGTCACTGTGATCGATTTCTCGACGAATCTGCTCGATGCGGCTCTGGATGTCACCGCTTGAACCGGCACCTTCGACCACCGTACAACTGTCAGAGGTCACTTCGATTTTCTTAGATCGGCCCAGTTGCGACAATTGCACGTCAGCAAGATCGGTTCCGAGATCTTTCATGATTGGCTCAGCACCAGTGAGTACAGCAAGATCCTGAAGCATGGCTTTGCGACGATCGCCATAACCTGGGGCCTTCACTGCACACACTTGAGCAACTCCGCGGAGTTTGTTGATGACCAACGCGCTGAGTGCTTCTCCGGTGATGTCCTCGGCAATGATCAAGAGCGGCTTCTTCGCTTCGACCACCTTCTCAAGGACTGGAACGAGTTTTTGTACTGACTCGATTTTGTCTTCATAAATGAGGACAAGCGGCTTGGCCATTTCACAGATCATGGTGTCGGCATCGGTCACAAAATTCGGGCTCAGGTAGCCACGGTCAAATTGCATCCCTTCAACCACGTCCACGTAAGTGTCAAGACCCTTGCCTTCTTCAACAGTAATTACACCTTCGCGGCCGACCTTTGCAAAGGCGTCGGCCATGATGCGCCCGACGGCTGCGTCGTTGTTGGCGGAAATGGTGGAGACTGCCTTGATGTTGTCCGCGACTGGTTCGGCGATGTCACCAATGTTGGCTACGACGGCCTCGACACTTGCCCGCATACCGCGGACCAATGCGTTGGCGTCGGCACCAGCTGCAATATGTCGGAGGCCAGCTTTAAAGAGCGCTTCAGCCAACACAGTTGCAGTCGTCGTGCCGTCTCCGGCAACATCTGACGTCTTGCTGGCAGCTTCTCGAACGAGGCGAGCGCCCATATTTTCAATTTTGTTGCGAAGCTCAATCTCCTCGGCCACCGTGACACCGTCCTTGGTGACGGTCGGACCGCCCCATGACTTGTCAATGACCGCATTGCGACCACGAGGGCCCAATGTGGACTTCACGGCTGTGGCGAGTTTCTCAACGCCAGCGAGCAGCGATTTTCGAGCTTGCGTATCAAAGGCCAATTCCTTGACGGCCATGGGGTGCTCCTC